>CAVXKL010000002.1:0-31152 GCA_963762395.1 uncultured bacterium
TGTTTGTTCGGAGATGATCGTTGTTTTTGTTTTCCTCGGAGATGATCATTGTTTTCGTTTTTCCTGGAGATGATCATCGTTTTTGTTTTCCTCGGAGCCAACCATTGTTTTTTTGGGTTTCGGTTTTTTTTTGTTTTCTTTCCCGGGAGCCAACAGTTCTTTCCGGGCCTCCCAACCACCGTTTTTTTTTCCTGGAGCCAACCATTGTTTTTTTCGGTTTGTGACTATTTGTTTACTTTTCCGGGAGCCAAACCATTACTTTCCCGGCCCCTCCCGACCGCCGTTTTTGTTTCCCAAGAAAACAAAATATCCTTACTTTTTTAGATTTGCAAAAACTTAACTATTTTTTTCTGAAAGTTATGTTTATTCTGGAATCTTTGATCCTCTTTTTGTTCTGGAACCCAGTGAACATATCTGTCCTGACGACCAGGGTTTCATAGTATCTAGCAAATCTCCTCCTTCCAATTCAAACTCTTTTTCCCAACCCGATGTTAATCCCGATCTTTGAAATCTAAATTTCCTTCGTTCTCCCAGCGATAAACTTGCAACATGAGTTTTTCGAGCCTCCCTATCCGAATGTTTATCTATTTTGTCTTTTCCATCTCTGTATAGATGAACTAGTGCATAATCAAACTCAATTTCAGTATCTAGGAACTTCAACATGTAATTTTGTACCATGTCCCGTATTTGCTTCAAATTAGCTTTCCGACCAATCATAGCTCGGAATCTGATCATAACTAAAGAATTCACTTTTAGCATCATAACCCGCCAAATCACTGAATTGACACGACAGTCTTCTCGATTCATAACTGTTATTGGTGATGTTTGAATAAACCTGGTAGGATTTCACTTTTCCGACAGCTCTTTTTCCAGAATATTATAGTTAAGATCACCAGTCTTGAATCCGTCAAGGAAATTGGGTATATACATCCAATAATCACTAGTCTCTCTATCATTTTGATCACTAATCACCACTTCCAATCAATTTACTTAATTATTTACTTACCCTTGAAGATGATACTCGTTCCGGTTGAACTTCCAGGAGAGTCAGGATAATACCTCTCATATGATTCACGACTTGATATAGCAAAGGCTGGTTCACCCGTGGTTAAATGACCAGAAGGAATGGGGATTTTTCTTTAGTGTCTCTGAAGACAAATTCAGGAAATCATTGAGCAGCTCGGATTTTTCTGCGTCGTTTCCCTTTTTAAATTGTCTCGCCTTTTCTTTAGCACTATCAATGACAGCCGCTCCAAATCCCTTGGTAATAGCTCATATCCCTTTCCATTGCCTGAGTTTCCCCACGATTCAGAGAATAGACTAATAATATGTCACTCTTCTGTATGATGATATATTGTTTGGTTGTCCTATGGATCTGAATATCAACCAACAGACCCCTGATATCCCCAGATCTGAACAAAGCTAGATCATCTACGGGACTTCCTTTATAAAGCTCCTCATTTTCAGTTAGGTCCCTCATTATGTACAACAAAACCTGTCTGTTAAAGGCAGCAACAGAAGCGGGAAGATAGTTATAAGTATTTTGAACTGTCTTCGTCTCTTCAACGTTTCCTACTCCCATGAAATTTCCACCCTTAGCAAGGAGTAAAACATCACCTTTTTTGTCGTCGGAAAATAATTCTTCCCATATTTTATATATAACAAAATTAGTGAAAGATGGAAGTCTTGTTGTCCTCAAAGTCGATTTTTATTTCAACCATGGTATCGGAGATGAAATAGGCGCGAGACGACTCCACGAGAGGATAATCTGGGAAATATCCTGTATAGCCCCCACTTCTTTTAGGAAGACTTACGAATTTTTTTAGCATAGCCGATTTTTGTTTATCCATCTCGTTTGTCGGGGAGTGATTTTTTCTAAAACCGCTCTGACTTTATCTTTAACATTATCGATCTCATACGGATTGGACAGATCCCTTACGAGCCTTCCATATGCTGATCCCATACCCTCATATTCCTCTTTTTTAAAAATATAGGCTACCAACTTGTCTCCGAGAGCAGTTGTTTGAAAGAAAAGATAACTCCTACCTCCTCTTATTGTCCTTACGTCTAGCAATAAGCACATTGATATCCTCATATTCCAGGAGTTCAAGATTCTGTAAGGAAGATTTATTACCTATTGACATGTACTCATTGAATGACTTGTTTAAGGTCTTACCGATGTAGAGTAAGACACTCTTATTGAATTCTGAAACTGGTCTTGGTATATTATAATATATTCTGAACACCAAAGTCCTTGGATACATATCCGAGGTTCGTAAGTCTTCCTGAATTAGTTATTATGTCGATGTTTTCCCACATAACATTCTTGTATTTCGGTTCCTTTCCAGTGTAAACTGGTAGAAGAGGATAGAATCAGTAATCAGCCTCCTTGACATAATAGTAATCTAGAGGGGCTACTGATCTGCTGCTTCCTTGTTGTCTCGAATCAGACAATTGGCATTTTCAGATTGATGAATCGTTCTAAAGCCCCAGTCTTTACAAGGTCAAATTTATATGCGCTCTCTTTTTGGTACTATAGTCATGGCATTCTCTTCAGCATCATCATATTTTTACCGAAGAAATAGTTAACCATATTATCAAAGTTTTCATCACCCTTGTAAAAATAAATCAGGAGTTTCAATTGATTATTACTGGATATCTGCAAGAATAAGTAGGCCTTATTGTCGCCCTTTGTGATGATATAAACCAAAACCGCAACTGTATCCTTTGAGGTCAATACCTCCATACCATATAAGTCCTTTATGACTATAGTCTTACTCAAGTCACGTGCTATCAGCTCCGATACTTGTTCGTTAATTTCCAGCATAGGATTCAATAGACCAGGAACCTCCGTCATAGTTACCTCATCTTCTGATACATATCCTACGGGCATGAGCTCAGCTCCTTCAGTTAGAAGAAAAAGATTATCCTCCATATTTTATTAAAGAAAAAAAATTTTACCATTTCAAATAGTAAAATTATTGTTGATATATGCCGTTATTAATTTACCTGGTATGAAATTTGCTTTTGACTTGTATAGCCTAAGTGCCAGCGATTTGAGCCATATCCATGTTTAGCCCACAAAGAATGCGGAAGAATTTAGTTTCTGGACTTTCTTCTTCTTAATGTAAAGAATTCCGTTCTGGATAAGTAGATAAAAGAAATAAACTACTGTGGCATTTCTCTCCTTAGGAAAAAAATCTAAGGTCCATTTGTTGACAATTTTTGGATTCTCCAAATATTCAGTTACTATCTTATCCTGCGTATACGATAAAAAATTACTTGGTCTCTCAATTTTACCTATACTTATGGCCTTTTCGATTGTATACAACACAAGCTTCAGCACCCTTTTATCCTTATTTTTTATATCTATTCCTATAGATTTTACCATGTTCGGCTTCTCCAGATATGGAACTTCCACCTTAAGTCGTTCTAAAATGTCGAAAAAAAAGCGATCAATGCTCAATAAATATTCGAGGATTTCTAGCCTCTCCTGTCTAGCTGCGAAGGCAACAATATTACCCCGATCATTTAAAAGACGGTCATCATTCACCAACTGATCAATAGAACACAAATATTTCAAGTTCGGTAATCTGTCAGTCTCGATAACTTTATGAAAAATATTCCTCATATTAAAATCCAGCTCAATTAGCAGATCTAACCTTTCATGAGCAACACATTTTTTTATGTATTTTATACTCATTTTGACCATAAACCTGGATTTTTGTAGTTTTTGTCTGCCATAAACTGACTTTTACACACATTCCCAACAACAAAATGTTCTTCTTCTGGAGAGAGAAAGTAGTCAAAGCCGATATAAATGTCTTCTTGAAAGAGATTCACAAAAACTACTTCAAGATGAGGAAGTGAATTGTTACCCTAAAAACCGAGTTCCCCAAACTGTTTGGAGTGGGACAAATATTTGTTCAAACACTGACATGCAGAAAGAATATCTTCTTTCCAAAAACCCAAGATTGAGAAGGCCAAATATTCATTTATGAACAATCTTCACGTTTTTGACAGCAAGGATATCAAATGTATCTACTCTTTCGAGAACAAATTTATTGTCGATAGACAAGTACCCAATTTAAAGACAAGTTCAATATTGAGTTTAATTTGCGTTTCAATTTGAAGGTCGTGATAAGGACAAAGTACTTGGCATCGAACTTCATCATGATTATTTGGACAACAACTACTGTAAAGTATACATTAGGAAAAACGAATCTGATGAAGAACTTGTCAAATTCTGGAAAGGCCGTCATGATCGAAAAGATGGTATTTTTGATTTTTAATGATCAAGATAGTTAAAAATGGAGACTGTGGTATCTGCCTCGAAATAGGTATAATGTCAGGATTAAAGATCCTTCACATCCTTAATATGAGGAAGCAATTAAGCGAGGTGAGTGCTTTTCGGGATATAGGATACGGAAAATGCCAACTTCATCAGCAAATTTATCGATGTCAGAGATTATAATGCCAATTTTACTGGCACTTCCCACGGATTTTCTCTTGGGAATGGAAAAATCAATTCAATGTTCTCAATTGTCGACATTGAAAAAGAATCTGTCAAGGGTAAGCTGGCACGGTACATGATTAGTGGACAGGGTATAAGTGATACTGTAAAAGTTAGTACATAACTGATTTCAGTCGAGATACGCAGTCATCCGTCAGTCAATGAAAGATTAAAATCTCTGGGAGTGAATAAATATCATTCCTTCACAGGACAAGGATTTCTTCAATCTGAAACACAAGACAGTTAAGCCTAGTGATTTTGTACTGTTCAAAGATGAGAAAATGCTGGCAATTTATCAGAACAAAGATCTGTTGATACGACGACAATTTAGGACTGGAAAGTATTTTGTTGTTCTAACATTAGCCGGAATGGTCACCTACTTTTTTAATACCCATAGGTATTGAGACGTAATTTAGCCACCTTTTGTCTGTCAACGGGTTTTTCTCGCTCTTTCTCGAGATAACTCAATCTACATTTCTCTTCCTCTTTCTTGTCTTATCTCCTCTAGTCTAGCCATCATGGTAAATTCTGAATCCTCAAAAGTGACCTCGGGGTTCAAATCTCCCAATGATGCTTACAGATTGTACATCTTTACCAAGATTGGTAACCAAGAGTTTACTGTAACCAATTCCACTGGAGCGAGCAGTGACAATATCTCCCAGGTTTACCGATGCGATAGTCGTCCCAGCCGAAAACGCCCCCGGAGCAACGCGACGGCCGCCAGAAAGACCATGCTGAACTGCCGGTCGACAACCGACGCCGCCGCTCGCTTCTGCGGCTCGGTGCTTGACCAGCGCGAACGAGAACACCAGGAGGGCGATAGTCACCGCCTCGATCGCGCCGGCTTCGAAGGCGCCGCTGACGCAGCTCGATCAACTCGTCGAGCGCCGCGTGCGTGTAGCGGCAACTCGGATAGGGCTTGAACGCGGTCTCGTCGATCGCGTGCCCGCCGTTCAGGCGCCGCTCGAGACCGCTGAAGGAACACCCACCGGCGTAGGCGTGATGGAAGCCGAAACGTCCCTCGAACGGCGCGGCCGCGCCGATGACGCCGGCCCGCGCGAAGCGCTCCGCGACGATGCCGTTATAGGCGGCGAAACCGACGTGGAAGCGCTTGTTCCACGAGCCGTTCTCGAGAAATTGCATCGAGCCGGCGGCTTGACTCAGCGCGATTCCGAACGCGTGCTCGAGCGTGGCGGCCAGATCACCGGCGAGGTTGCCGACCGCCGCCGCCACGCCGGTGGTGGAGTCGATGAAGCCGCGTTCGTATTGGGCCGCCGGCGTGAGCTCCTCGCTCGAACCGCACGACGACGTCGTACCCGGCCACGATCGCCGCCAGCACGTCGCGCCCGTTGTAGGCCTCTACGCAATCGTAGTCGGCACAATCCACTTAGCTGAGTTGTCGACCGGCAACTCGAAGTAAGCTTGGCTTACTCATAAAACAGGCAGGTTAAGACTTGCCTGTTTTTATATTGCACTCACCTTGGCAGACAGGATTGTTTGGCCGCTGGTAGGAGGAGCGACTATTTCACCGACTGACTTTAGGTAAAAGTTATATGCCGGCAGGTTAGATAGATCATTGGCGTTTAGATAGCCGGAGAAACTAGGCAGAAGCAGGTTGACATCTTTAGGACTGGCTGTCCTAAAACAGATTAGATTACCGACATTAGCTAGGATCGCACTCGTCGATAGGCTGTCTTGCTGAGATGGCGATTGCTCAGCCATAGAAAGATAAACACCATATTTCCTTAGTTCAGACAGCATTTGAATTAATATGCTTGGTGCATAGTTTTGGAACTCATCGATATATACAAAGTGATCAGTGCGGCTAGATGAAGACGTGTCTGCCCTAGATAGTGCAGCCAGCTGAATTTTGGTTAGAACTGCTGTAGCGAACAGTTTTGAACCGTCTTCGCCTAAACTGCCTTTAGGAAAGTTACAAATCAGTATCTTGCTACCGTCCATTACTTCTCTTATATCCAGGTTAGATTTAGTCTGGCCAAAGACTCTTTTAGTCGGTTCAGAGAACAAGAAACGGCCAATTTTTGACGTTACGCCAGCTGTCATTTTTATCCTTTGGTATTCACCGGCTCGGCCTATTTCATTACGCCAGAAGTTAATTAAGTCCGTATCGTTAAGTTTGTTGACTGTATCTAACCTAAAGCCTGAGTCAGTTAAGAGTTTAAAAATGGTAAATATATTGCTATTCGGTATTTCAAGCACCGTACGAATAGAATTTCTCAGAATATATTCCAGTCTATGGGAAGAAATGTCTTCAACCATAAATACTTTTCTAAAGAGGCTGATAACAGCTTCTGTCAACTGATCGACTTCATGGGCATAGTTTTCACTGCCAAGAGAAGATTTTATTTCAAGTAGGTTAATGCTTAGACTCGTCTTAGCACTTGAAGGATCAAAGTAGATAACATCTTTTCGTCTTTTATCGGGTATATTCCGCATAACTTTAGCGGCTAAATCACCATGAGGGTCAATGAGGGTGATGCCTTGGCCGTTTGCTATATCTTGGGAGATTAAACCGGCCAGCAGCGTAGATTTACCGCTGCCTGTTGCTCCTGAAATATATGTATGTCTATAGCGGGCTGATTTAGGTAAGATAATCTGTTTTATTGATCCCTGGAAAGTATTTAAGCCGACGACTACGTCTCCAGACTGCTTTTTGGTATTAAATTCCTTGGGAATTGGCAGCATCTTAAAGTATCGAACATCATATATACCAGATTTTAGATCTGAGGAAGTGAAATTTAACCAGGCTGCCAGGTCACTTAGTGAATAGATATCTTTAAACCAAGGATTTTCTTTAACTACCAGCTCTTGATCGCCGGATGAACTGGCGAAGTTAGCGAGAGCTAATTCAACTTCTTTCTTAAGTTTAGGTAGACGCTTTTTACCGGCTTTAATACCTACTTCTAGTTTTGTCTTAAAGAGTGGTTCATAGAGCTTATCTAGCAGCTGGACACTTTCAGCGTAATCCACCTTGCGGTTTTGAGGTTTGATGTACCTTTTATTTGGTTTGGTCGACAAATTGTTGGCTAGTAGAGTAACGGATTTAAAGACTGAAGATAATATGTATAACAATATATAAATAAGTTTGAGTATGTAGCCTTTTAATGTCTTGTCGTTTAGATAAGGCATATAGCCATTTAAAAGACGGCGGCGGGTGAAGGTAGCTCTAAAGGAACGAATAGTAATGGATGTGAGGCTGATAAATACTTGCTCGTTTCGTTCGAGGTTATTAATCCTTGACAGTGCTTTAAAGAGCGCCTCTTTATCTGCTTTTTGGGGACTATAAAGAGGATAAGCAAAGTGTTTCTTAAATTTAAAGTTAAGCGTGCTGCTAGAACGGGACAAGACTGCTTCAGATTTTTTAACATCTTCTAGAACTAGATCGGGACAGACTGGATAAGTGTGGTGTTTAAGGGTGTCTAGATTATCTTTTACTGTAGCCAGATAGAACTGAATACCGCTTTTGGCCGTTGACTTTATAAATAATTTGAATGGACCTCTAGTGGATTCATTTAACACGCTTAGTACTTCTTTGGCATCTTCAACAGTCAGCTTACTGTCTATAGCTGGTTTAAGTCTGAGGTAGGCTAAAGAGTCCATTTCCATTTAACCCCAATGTCTTACTGGCTACTAGTATATGCCGGATAGACTTGGCAGGTATAGGAAATTCACAGATTTTGGTGGTTAATTTGGATATCTGTCCATTAAAACAAGCAGGGCGGAGGACCACTATCGTGATGGCTATTGCACCTAAAGCACGATTAGCAAAACACCAGCCATCATCATCGCTGCGGCGATCAGTCTTTGTAAAAAATGTTTTTCCTTAAAGAATAACCAGCCCCACAATACCGTAAATAATACAGACAGCTTAAATATTGCCGCCACCTTACCGATATCACTATCATGATAGCTCGTTAATTCAGTAAATAGCTGCATACAGACAATTACTGCACTCATGGCCAATAAACCATAGATCTGCCGTTTTGGCTTAAGTTGCACGGGTTGCCTGATTAATAATAGGCCAGCAAATAAAGCAACAAAACCTTCAATTATAAGTGCTACCCAAAATGGCGCGAATGGTTTAGTTGCTAGCACTGCTTTTTTAATAAATACTGGATAGAAAGCCCAAACGATATTGGCTACTATAAACAATTGAGCACCGCGGTTTGTTAGTAATTTCCGAAACGGCTTACTAAGATTTATTCTTTCTTCACTAACGTTGAGCAAGTAAGCCCCAATAGTGATTATTCCAATGCCTAACCAGATGGCATATGTTACATGTTCACTAAGAAATATGATGCCAAAAACAGTAATCAGTAGCGGTGTTAATGAACCGACAGGAGTGACAAATGAAATCTCCGACATCCGGAATGCCTTAACGGCTAGATAAAGTCCAAGGAATTGTATTGCACTAGCGGCTATTACGTAAAACCAAAAATTTGAAAGTAGCTGGGGGATGCCCGTAGTCAGAATGGTTAAAACTACAAGTAGGGGTATTACAAAAAGACCGTTCTGGAAAATGTAACCCAAACTGTTCGTTTTAATGCTTATCTTTTTGATAATTGGTATGTGCAGTGAAGTTAAAAAGGCATAACCAATCGCAAAAGAAAGCCACATCAGTTAATGATATCAGAAGTAATAATAAAACAGAGGTAAGAATATTTATGGCTTTGGAGGACCACGGTGATAGCCATATCTACTAAACTTCAATTGTCTAAAACTTGACCTAAGACTTTAACTCATTGTCAAGTACCCCAAATTTAAGACACTTTTGTGAATGCTAAGCGGCTACTAGTTGGGGCTGTTTAACTAAGTACTGTTTAGGCGACATCTTTAGGGCAAGATGAATCCGGTAAGTATTGTAGATGTAGAGCTGGAGGTGTAAGGCCTCAGTAAGCTGACCAATGCTCTCGAACCTGCCCGGATCACCTAAATCTACCTTAAAGCCGTTGTAGAAGCTCTCTTGGTAGCCGTTCTCCCAGGGACTAGCTTTAGCACTGTAGGACATATCAATGCCGCATGTAGTAGCTAGTTCCATATATATCTGGGACAGGTATTCACTGCCTCTGTCAGAGTGAAGAATCCTTGGTCTGCTATGGGTCTCCAGAGCATCAAAGAAGGCTGCCGCTACTAGTGCTGTATCATGACGGTTAGATATATGCCAACCAACTAACTCTCTAGAGAAGAGATCCATTATGGTGGCGACGTAGATAAATCTACCCTCGTAAGGGATATAGGTAAAGTCACTAACCCAGACATCTCCTGGATTAATAGGGAAATAGTCCTTAATTAGATTGGGTAGTTCAGCGTCGACTAAGCTTGGTGACCGGGCATACTTAGGTTTTTTACCTCGTCTACGGAAGGGCTTAATATCGTAAAGGTGCATGACCCTTAGAGCCCGTTTCTTGTTAATGCCAAGGTGGATAGCTAACCGCCTATGACCATAGCTAGGATGCAGATGTAATACTTGTAATATATCCTGTCTGAGCTGTTCGTCCTTAACAGCTAGTCTAGACTGGTAGTACAGGCTGGCTCTAGATATACCTAGACGTTTAGCAATGGCAGTTTTAGGGGCAACAGCGCTAGCAGCCATCAGTAAGTTATCTGATGGTCTTTTTTTTGGCGGTCTGGAGCTCTAAGCTCAGTAGTCCAACTAGTTCTTTAAGCTGTTGGTTTTCTTTCTTAACCTTGGCGTAGGCTAGTAGACTAGGTTGGTTGTTAACTAAACCCTTACTTAACCAGCCATAGATAGTTCTAGAAGATATACCGTGTTCTTCAGCTAACTTAGCTACTGGAACTCCCTCATCCTTTAGCCTCTTCAGTATCTGAGCTTTAACATCTGGTCTAATTACATGAACAGTCTTAGGCATACCATCCCCCATTACTAGTTAGTTAACGTTGTCTACATATTACTATGCACAACACTGTCTAGAATAATGGGTACACTCCAATCTGGGATAAGAACTTACGAATACTTCTCATCAGAGGACTGACTTCTTGCCTTAGGTCGAAGAGTTGGGTGACATATAGTACTCAAGCTGACCAAGAGAGGGCACGCTAGTGATGGTGTTAGCAGCCATGTCACCGTTGCCGGTAGTTGGATCAATTACCTCCGAGTTGCTATATATAAAGGTTGGGGTTTTGCCGCCGCTGATTACAATTTCAACATGTCCGCCGAGATAATCAAAGTAGGCTACATCACCAGTCTGGGGGAGGTAGCTTGCCGATGAATCAACTGTGAAACCCTGGTTAACAACGTTACCGGCAATATTTTCATTCCAACCGTCATAATTGCCACTACTAAACGGATAGCCTGCCTCCTTAAATACATAGCTGACAAAGTCTGCACACCACTCTTCGTAGGCTGCTCCGGCAGTGTATGTGTTAAGTAAAGCTTCATGATTATTCGGCTCGCTTGTCCACTTAACCCATTCTTTGATGGCATAGCAAGCTACCATCTGTCCCTGGCTGCCGGTACATGGGTAGGTGCCATAGTTAATATTGGCCGTCCAGCTTTTACTATTCGATGTTAGTAGCCTGCATGAGGTTAAAGTTAACTGTCCGTCCTCTTCGGCATTCTCAGCCGTCAGGCAAAGACCCTTATTTGGGTTTAGATAGCCAGTGTCATCCTTCAGCCAAACCTGATTAGGACCGTCATTGCAGGTATTAATGGTTATATCCGTATCCGACGATGCTGTTAGACACATGTCATTATTGTGGATAATCTGAGTTAGGTTTACCTGCCAGTCCTGGGCGGCGGAGTCATTGCAGGGCCACAAATCTACCTGGTTTCCCTCCACTATTTTTGATCTGTAATCATCGAGGCAATAGCCTGACCAGCCAGATTTTATGGGACTACTTTGCCCACCGGCGTGAGAAATGCCCAAGAATAGCAAACTGAAAATACCACCAAGAGCTACAATAACGGCCACCATGGAAGTGAGGCGGTATTTCTTTAGAAATGACTTGTTTGGTTGTTTTAGTTCGCTCGGCCGGTTATATTTCCGACGGATAGAGCTTACTTCTCGCATATTCATGATTTAACTAAATAAAGCTGACACTGTTTTTATTTTTGAATGGGGCAAAAGATATTATATAACGAACTGGCAAGCTAAGGAAAGTTATTCTTAATTAAATCATGATTAACCATTATCAAAGCTATTATTATTGAACCGCCCCTAGCAATCGTCCCTTTCTATGTCTCTCAACAAATATTTAATAATATTCATAAACAATACCCAGATTAAAATATTTTAATAAATAATATTGACTATTTAACTAGTATGTGGTTTATTAGGGTAGATAAAAAGCCTTCAAGGGGAAAGCACATGGTACCTACGGCGCTACTAATTGAAGATAACCGGGCAGTCAACGAAACACTAACGGCTGCACTTAACAAAAATTATAATCTAATATCCGTTGGTCTAGGTAATGAGGGATTGAGTCTAATTAAAAGTGAAACGCCAGAGTTAATAATCTTAGATCTTAATTTGCCTGATCGCTCAGGCTTAAGTATTTGCCGAGAGGCAAGAAAAATTGGCGTTAAGGCGCCAATTTTAATATTAAGCGGTGATGGCAGATTATCTACCAAGCTAGAGCTATTTAGTGCTGGAGCTGACGATTACATTGTTAAGCCTTTTAGCTTGGGGGAGCTCGAAGCCCGATTAGGGGCCTTATTAAGGCGCTTAAATACCTATAAGCAAATGCTATCTAATCCTCGAACCCCGTCACTAATCCTTGATAGGGCAACTGAAAGCGTTAGTAGGGAAGGCGGCGAGCCTATCAACTTAAGGCATAAAGAATATGCTATTTTAGACTACCTCATTCAAAATGCCGGGCACAGTGTCAGCCGATCGAAACTCATAAGCCAGGTCTGGAGAAACAACTCCAAACCATGGTCCAACACAGTCGATGTTCAGGTTAAAAGTCTGAGGGATAAGATAGATAAGCCGTATCCTAAGCCTCTAATAAGTACCGTGCACGGTGTGGGCTATAGATTAGAGAATATGTGATGGCTGGTGAAACTTTATTGGCTGAGAAAAAGACTAGGCCGACTACCAGCTATTTCTCTGATTGGGACAGAAACCTACTAAGTCTAATCCACGAGCTAAGCGGCCCGATGACTTCTGCTAGATTAAACCTAGAATCTTTTATGCTAGCTAAAAATACCTCAAGCCTAGCTTTACTAGAATCTAATCTTAAACTAATGGAAGATTACCTAAAGACAGCCAGACAGCTTATCAAAAAGCAACCTGTAACAGCTAGACCTTTCTCGGTCAATAAGCAACTAACAGATATTATTAGAAACTTAAGGCCGGTTGCCGACCAAAGAGATGTTAGTTTAAACATGAAGGTCATTGATGACTGTGTTCTTTACGGCAACTCAACCAGGTTTAAACAGATACTTAGCTGTTTCATTAGAAACGGGATCGAGGCCTATGATGACTGCCTGTACGACAATAAATCAGTTACTATTGAGCACCACCATACACCCTCTTATTTAGTTATTGGCGTGACTGATCACGGCAGAGGTATTGCCGAGGAAGATAAGGCTAAGATTTTTAAGCCATACTTTTCAACTAAAAGAACATCTAGCGGCCTCGGTCTTGGTTTAAGCTTGGCTGCCGAATCAATTTCCGAGGACTTTGATGGACGTGTTAGGGTCGATCCAGACAATAACCATGGCACTGTCTTTAACCTGTATTTTGCCCTCTGATAAGTGATAGAATACACTCATACAAGTTAAATAAAGATTTTGGAGTAGAAAATACACTTAAGCCCTACTGTTCATTTCATTGAAAGATGGCAGTTTTTAATCGTTCTATTAGTTTGTACTGTCAGCATCTTGGCTGTTATATCCTTCAGGCTGATTGATCATCACGGAGTTAGCGGGGGACAAGAAATTGAGCAGGTTGGCACTTCAAGTATTGAAGTCAGGGCCGAGGAAAATAGTTTAATAAATTCAAATATCTTAACGGCTGATAGCCCGCCGACTGGCAATAATGCCAGTTTATGGTCACCATATAATCCAGACAGTGCTTCAACTCACCCCATCCAGAGTAACGTAAATATTAATGACCCGGCTATGAGCAGCAACCCGCTAGTTGAGTCGCTATTAAGTGGTCAATAGTGTTCGAAGCATGAAACAAAAAATACCCCTAAAATGCGAAAAGAACCCCTTATCCGGAGATAATGAGTTCCTTTCGTTGTAGACTGTCGTTAAAATTATTGCTAATTTTGTGACCTGCCCGCTACATGATCTTTTTAGGGATCTTGTAACCACCTCACAGTGGTACTTAATAGTCTACATGATCCCGTTTTGTGTGCAAGTGCGATTTTAAAAACCTTGGGATAACTATGGGATAAGTTGTGGAAAAATTAGTCACTTAATGGGCCAAATAACAGTGGCCAGAAGGTCATTTTTACTTATCCATCCAAATCTCCGGCTGTCCGTTGAAAATGGCTCATTATCGCCCAAAATATAGACCTTTGAGCCTTTAGTTTTAGACAGCCTTTTGACTATTTGACACCCCTTAACTTCAACTACAACTAGCTTGCCGGGGCGTGGTTTCAGCCACTTAATAGCAAAAACCAATTGGCCCGGCACCAGTGTGGGGCGCATGCTATCGCCAACCACCCGCCTGATGGCGAATAGTTTAGGTCTTCTTTGTTTTCCAGAAGATATCGGCGATTTCATCGATTTGGTCTATTAGCTTGTCTGCCTCTTTTGGATCTAGACTGTGTTTAACATTTGACGCCTGTTTAATTGCCAGCCAGAACTTTTGGTGAAGATCCGGATACTTTTCAAGGTGCTCAGGTTTAAAGTAGTCTGTCCAGAGGACTAATAGATGGTGTTTAACCAGCTCGGCTCTTTCTTCTTTAATGATGATAGCTCTGGTTTTATTGTGTTCATCTAGCCCTTCGTACTTCTCTAGTATGGCTTTCAGACTTTGAGCCTCTATCTTAGCCTGGGCTGGATCATAGACTCCGCAGGGCAAGTCGCAGTGAGCATAAACTGGTTTAATAAATGATAATTTCATTGTTTTTTTTGGCCTCCTTTTTAACCCTTTTATTATATTCTAAAGACGAAACTAATGTTTGTTAGCTTCCCGCCATTTCTCTATTTCTTTATGATGGCCGGAAAGAAGTACATCAGGAACCTTGAGGCCCCTAAATATTTCAGGACGGGTATAGTGAGGGTGTTCTTTAGTCTTGTCATCTTCTTGGTATGATTCGTTTACTGAGCTCGTTTCACCGCCTAGGACACCAGGTATTAGCCTGACAACCGAGTCAATAATGACCATAGCCGGTATTTCGCCACCTGTTAGAACATAACTACCTATTGTGTACTGTTTGTCTACCCAATTAGTAATACGTTCATCGTAACCTTCATAATGCGGACAAACTAAGATTAAGCCCTTAGCCTTAGCCAGCTTATTAGCTTCGGATTGGATGTATGTCTTACCGCGGGGCGTAGGCAATATAACTAGAGCCCCTGGGTCATTAACTTTGGCTTGTTCAATGGCTTTAACAATTGGCTCAGCTTTAATAACCATGCCATCTCCACCGCCGTAGGGGTTATCATCAACAGTCTTTCTTAGGCCTTTACCGAAATCTCGAATGTTAATATATTCAAAACTAACCAGGTTGTTTCGGGTAGCTTTATCTAACATGCTCGTTTTGAGCACCGGGTCAAACATTTCTGGAAATAGTGTAATTATCTGAATGCGCATATTATCTTAAGAGTATACAAAAACACCGGGCAAATCCCGGTATTTTTGACACATAAATCTCCCAATCTTTGTTAAAAAGATGAGCTCTTGTTTATTTTTCAATCTGTATATTATATCTTTTATCTTGTTATTTAGCAAGAGCTAAACATCAAGATCATCAAGGTCTTCTAATTCTTTGCGGGTCTGAGATAAGCGATCTGAAGTTGTCCCTGTATCTTCTTCCGTTTCTGGTGGTGCAACTTCGGTGGTTTCCTCGGTAGTGTCTAGTGTGTCATCGTCTGCTGGAGCTTTAGAATTGTCGTCAGTACTATCCGTCTTACTATCTGTTGACGGTTGCGGATGAAAGGCTGGACGGTCATCGCTATATGAAGGTCTAGCATGCTCACCAATACCGTTATCTATAATCTTTAGATTGTACCTAGCATCATTTTTAGTACCTAAGGCTCTTAGAAGCGTTCTAATGCTTTGAGCGGTAGCACCTCTCTTACCGATTACTCTTCCTAGGTCTTCAGGATCAACCGTTAGTTCTAATAAGACTCCTTTCTCATCTATCCGTCTTTCGACTTTAACGCTGTCCGGTTTATTAACTAATGATTTGACAACAAACTCGACAAACTGTTCATCAATACTGCTCATTTGGTAGTTCCCCCTTTTCTTCAAGTTCTAATTATATATCAAAAGACAATTTTAGGATGTTAATTTAGACAATTTAGTTACTTGTCTTCTGTGACTTCGGTGGTTTCAGTTTCTACTTCTGGTTCAGTTTCACTGGCTACTTCTTCTGGTTCTTCGGCTTGTTCAGTCGTTTCTGGTGTTTCCTTTTGGCTGTCTACTTCAGATGCGGCTTCGGGAACTGTTTTTTCATTTTCTGGTTCTTCGGTTGGAGTTTTAGTGATTGGTTCCGCTGGTTTTTCTGGTTTTTCTGGAGCAGTTGAGCGACGTTTTTCAGGGTTTCTAACAGCTTTTTTAACGTCAGGGCTAAAGACAACCCATTTTGGCAGTTTGACACCTTGAGATTTAAGAAGACCGGCTACTCTTTTAGAAGGCTGAGCCCCATTTTTTAGAAAAGTTTCAGCCTTTTCTTTATCTAATTTAATGTCTTTTGAGTGTGGATCGTAATGTCCCAGCCAGGCAACTTGCTTACCGCTGGTAGGAGATTTTCTGGAATCTTGGACTATTATTCGGAACATGGCGTGGCCACTGCGGCCGGTTCGTTGCAAACGGATAACTAACATTTAGTAATACTCTTACGCTCTTTCCCTTATATTAATCAAAACAGTCTTTGCTATTCTACAGATTACCACCCCTTATGTCAATTATTCTCTACTTCAATGCTTTAAGGTAGTATTTTAGTGCTTGCTCGGCAGCATTTTGCTCTCCGTCCTGTTTTGAAGGACCGGTGCCTTGGCCTCTTAGTCGGTTGTTTACAAAGACAGCGATGGTGAATGTTTTATCGTGATCCGGACCTTCTTCACTTATTACCCTATAAATTGGTGTGGCTGTTTCCTGACTTTGGGCAAGTTCCTGAAGATGGGATTTAGGATCCATCCAGGAACCATTGGCTAGGATGCTGCTAAATTTGGAAATTACGCTTTCATCAATGAACTGCTTAGCCCTGTCATAGCCTTGGTCAAGATAAAGAGCGCCAACAACAGCTTCAAAACAGTTAGCCAATATTTGTCTTCTGGCTCTTAGGCTACCGTGAGCTTCACCACGGCTTAGTCGAAGTAGTGGTTCAAAGCCGTATTTTTTAGCGGCTTCAGCTATACTTTCGGTTCTTACTAAGCTGCTTCGCCAGTTAGTCAGTATACCTTCAGGGTCATGATACTTGTCATAAAGAAACTCAGTGACTACTAGTTCAAGGACGGCATCACCCAAGAACTCAAGCCGTTCGTTATGTGTTTTAACTGTTTGCTTATGCTCATTTAAGTAAGAACGATGAGTAAAAGCAGTGATCAACAGATTAATATCTTTAAAATCTGCCCTTAGTTTGTCTTTCGCGAAAGTCAGATATCCAGAAGTGTCCATAGTGGTCTTAAAACTTACCTTCCCGTATCTTTTTCATAGCTATTAATATTAGTTTGCCGATATCGTCATAGGCTATCAGATCAACTGCTTCAGTAGCTGGCAGCCAGCGGATGTCGTTTAGCCAGTCTTCGGGATGAAGCTTGTTGGTGTTTCCTTTGCCTTCGACTAACCAGATATGCATGGTCATAAGAACCAGAGCATGTCCGCGGCGGTATCTAAAGTTAACCTTGCCTAGCCAAGATAATACTTCCATATCTTGAAGACCTGTTTCTTCTCGGATTTCACGCTCTGCAGTAGCACCGGGTTCTTCACCTAGTTCAACATGGCCTTTTGGTATAGTCCAGCGTTCTTTAGCATCTTTAATAAGCAGTATTTCGACTTTATCGTCTTTCTTCCTATAAACCACACCGCCGGAGGTTGTTTCTCTAACTACTTCGGAAATAACTGGCCGTCTTTTATGAACAAGCTCCTTTATTCCTTTTATTGGTCGGGGTTTTTTCATTTTTTAGCCTTTTTAACTTTCGGCTTAGCCTTTTTTGATGATTTTTTAGGCTTTTCTTCTTCTTGAATATTTTTATATATAGTGCCTAGAACGCCATTTATAAACCTGGAGGAGTTATCGCCGCCAAAAGCCTTAGCCAGTTCAACGGCTTCATTAATAACTACTTTGACGGGCGTATCTTTATGGTAGGTTAATTCATATAGCCCCATCCTTAGGATGATCCTGTCCATTCTAGATATCTGGTCAATGGGCCATTCAGGGGCAATTGGCTGCAGTTGAGCATCTAGGTAAGATGCCTTTTTATCTACGCCTTTAACTAATTTGACAATAAAGTCAGTATCTTCAACCATGCCTCTGTAACGGCTAATGTTCCTATCTAGGACTTCATCAAGGTTAAACTTCTTATCTTCAGCATCAAGACGAAATTCTTCTTCATATAACGTCTGAAAGGCTATTATTCGTCCTAAGTGTCTATTGGATGCCATATTAATCCCCTTTCTTCGAGACTTATTGCTCTAAAGGTCAAGGTAGCTTACTTTTTAAAGCTCTTATGCTGGTTTAGCTGGCTTCTTGCCTGTTTCTTTTAGGGTAGTCTTAACTTTAATTGGTGATTTAGCATTAACTCGTCTAGCCAGTTCAATCACTAAATGGCTGCGGCGGCTGCCAGTCCGTCTAGGACTAGTTCGTTTTTTGGGCTTACCCATATATACCTTGCTCCTTTTTGCTGTTAGGATGCTTAAACTTCTCTCTCATTATATCTAAGAATGACAGGTAATTAAAGATTATCTATATGTTGACTAATTAGTAACAATATTTATTAACTTGTCAGGAACAAAGACAACTTTAGTAACTTCCTTATTTTCAATGTGTTTTTTAACTATTTTGTCTGACAATGCTTCCTTTTCAGTTTCATCTTTTGATGTGCCTGGTTTCAGCTCAAGTTTGGCTCTTAATTTACCGTTAACCTGAACAATAACTGGGATTGTATCCGCAATTAGGTATTTATCTTCCCATTTAGGCCAAGTGTCTATATGGACAGTCTGACTATGGTCAAGTTGCTGCCATAGTTCTTCGGCAATGTGAGGAGCGAATGGGGCGGTGCAGGCAACCATTGTTTCTAGTGCCTCCTGCCAGTCTTTGTTCTTCTTCAAATGCTTAATCTTGAGCTTATATAGGTCATTTAGAGCGGTCATGATAGCCGAAATGGCGGTGTTATATCGGTTATTTTCAATATCTTCAGTGACTTTCTTAATCATCGGGTTAATAACCCTTTTAAGATCGAGGCTAATTTCAGGGGTTAAATCACCTTCACTTGCTTCAGAGTATTCGTAAACTAGATTCCATAGCCTATTTAAGAATCTGTATGCTCCCGGGACACCTTTTGGATCCCACTTGACCCAAATTTCCAGTGGTGCAGCAAACATTAAATAGATTCTTAGAGCGTCAGCGCCGTAACCGCTGGCGATTATTTCTAGCGGATCAACACCGTTACCTTTGCTTTTAGAGAACATTGTGCCGTCATGAGCCGTTATCTTACCGTTAAACAAGAATTGTTTGAATGGTTCTGGTTCGTTAACTAGACCTATTTTAGCGAAGAAGCGGGCCAGGAAGCGAGCATATAAAAGATGGGCCGTAGTGTGATCGGCACCGTTATAGAAATCAATTGGTTCCCATTTTTTAACTATATCGGGGTCAAAGATCTTTTGCTGGTTATGAGGATCAAAATACCTGTACATATACCAGCTGCTGTCTATATATGTATCTAGGGTGTCTGTTTCTCTTTCAGCCTGGCCGCCGCATTTAGGACAGTCTACTTTAAACCAGTCTTCGGCCCTTGCCAGCGCGCTACGGCCATCCCCCGTTGGATGATAGTCCGCTATTTCCGGCAAGATAACCGGCAAGTCTTTTTCGGGTACTAATACCGGACCGCACTTTGGACAATGGATTATTGGGATTGGCGATCCCCAGTAGCGCTGACGGCTGACGCTCCAATCAAGCATGCGGTAGTTAATCTTTTTGTGTCCTACGCCTAGCTTAACTAGCTTATCGAGGATTTTCTCTCTTGCCTCTTTAAAAGTCAGGTCATTAAATTCATCAGAGTGAGAAAGGGTGTATTTTGTCGGTGCTGCTTTAATAAGAGCATAAGAAATAAACTCCTGCTTTTTTGTAATATATATAATGTCTAGCTTATTCTTCAGGGCAAATTCATAGTCTCTTTCGTCGCTGCCTGGAACAGCCATGATAGCACCAGTGCCATAGCCCTCTAAGACATAGTCGGCTACCCAAATTGGTATTTGTTTACCGCTTAACGGATGAATAGTATAGCTGCCGGTAAAGACACCTGTCTTATTTTTACCGGCCTGACGATCTACTTCGGTCTTCTTTTCGGCATCAACTATGTAAGCGTTAACTTCATCTTTATGCTCTTTGGTGGTTAGTTTATCTACTAAATTGTGTTCTGGAGCTAGAACCATAAAGGTAGCGCCGTAAATGGTGTCGTGGGCAGTAGTAAAGACTTTAATCACCTCTTCATGATCTATAACCTTAAAGTCTATTTCAGCACCAACGCTTTTACCTATCCAGTTTCTTTGGGCTAATTTAACACTTTCAGACCAGTCCAGATCGTCTATTGCTTCAAGAAGCTCATCAGCGTAATCAGTTATTTTAAAGAACCACTGTTTAACTTCTCTTTTAGTAACAAGCGGATCACTCGGGCTATCATGGCGCCAGCATTTACCGTCAATCACTTGTTCGTTGGCTAGAACTGTTTTGTCTATATCGCACCACCACTGAAGTCTTGAAGCCGTGTATACCAGACCATGTTTAAATAACTCTTCAAATATCCATTGAGTCCATTTGTAGTATTCGGGCAGATGAGTAGAAATTTCTTTCTCCCAGTCATTGCTCCAGCCCATTGCCTTATATTGTTTGTGATACAGGGGAATTATCTGGGCCATGCTAACCTGTGGCGAGACACCAGATTTTAGGGCGTAGTTTTCAGCCGGTAGCCCAAAAGCATCCCAGCCGACCGGATGATAGCTTTCTAGTCCCTGTTGTCTTTTAAATCTAGACTTTACATCAGATATGGTGTAGTTCATGGCATGCCCTATATGGATACCTGATCCAGAGGGGTAATTAAACATACTCATGGCAATGTATTTGGGTTTTTTAGAATTTAGATTGGTGGTGTATACCCCAGTCTCTTCCCAAATACCCTGCCATTTCGGCTCAATCTCCGACGGTATATATTTCTTCATTATGTCTCTAGTTTAATCTAAACTATATTATTACGTACTATATTCTTTTGCTATAACTAAGATTAAAACTGTTTAAGGTAGTTGGTATTAAATGAAGTGGTAAGAACTTTTTTAGCGTTAAAGCGCTCAGTGGCATAGCTAATTAGCTTATTAACTAACTCAACATTAGAGATACCGGCTTTAACCCAGTTATGGGCGTAGAGACCACCAGGCAGCGGGTTTACTTCATTAAAATAAACAGTCTCTGTTTTAGTATCTATCAACATATCTACCCGAGATATGCCGCTTAGGCCAAAGATTTTATATATATCCAGACCTGTTTTTTCAGCTTTAGCATATAGATCTTTATCTAAATTAGCTGGTATTTGACTATACCCTTGAGAGCCTTTTGTCCCTTTGCCGTTCTTTTTACCGCCTTTTAAATATTTGGTGTCAAAGTCAAAGAAGTCTTCCGGTTTAGTTAGGGGCTTTTCAAGAAGTGCCGGGACTGGGTTCTCGTTACCCATTATTGGCAGGGTAACTTCAATTAGGTTTTGTACTTCTTCTTCAATAATTACTTGATCATCATAATGGGCAGCTACTTCAAGGGCGTTAGCTAGCTCAGAGTCGTTTACAGCTCTTGAAATACCGATGCTTGAGCCCAAATGAGTTGGTTTTACAAATAAAGGATAAGTTAGTTTAGCATTAACTTCTTTTAGGACTTTAGCTGGTTCTTGTTCGATTTCTGCTTTAGTGGCAAAAATGTATTTAGTTACTGGTATATGGTTATCTTCAGCTAATTGTTTAGCAGTTAGCTTATTCATGGCAATGGCACTGGCTGCCTGGCCGCAGCCGACGTATGGTACACCGGCAAGATCAAGCAGGCCCATGAGAGCGCCATCTTCTCCGTAAGTACCATGCATTGATGGGAAGACTATATCAACCCGTATGTATTTCTTGCGTCCAGCAATACTGCTAGCTTTCACTATCTTTAATCCGCCATCTAGCTCCAGGCTAATAGGTTTCAAATGATCTAATAGATCGGTAATGTCGCCTGATGTATAGACAGATATATCTTTTAATTTATCATCTGAATACCAAGCACCACTCTTAGTTATATAGACCGGTACAACGATATATTTCCTAGTTAGTTCCAGGGGTTTAATAATACTGGCAAGAGCCGTGATGATAGATATGTCATGCTCGGCTGATCGCCCGCCAAAGATAACTGCAACTGTATCCATAAGCACATATTAGCGAGATTACTGCAATTAGGCAAAACAATTGTTAGCTACAATTAAATGTAATTGTCGGTCCAGTCGTTTTGCATCAAGATTAGATCACCATTAGCTAGGAAGCCGGCAATATTTGTGTAGAAGAGCAGGGGATCAGTCCGTCTGTCTATCTGCCCTTTATAACCTGCTTCTTTAAGACCTTTAATGATATACTTTGTTACCGAGTTTTCCATTAAAACGACAGTATCTGGAGCAGCGTCGGCTATTAAAGTACCTACATCTTCATGAATCTTGCCTGTTTCCCTGCCTTGATCGACTAAACCTGGCGTAACATACGTCTTTCTTTTAGCATCGAGCTCTTTAAGAAGAGCTGTACCTGCTTTTATACCTTCCAGGTTGCCATTGTATGTATCATCGATGACCCAGGCGCCATTTAAGGTATATGGCTGCATTCGATGTTCATACGGTTTAACTTTTTTTACACCTTCTTCTATTTGCTCAAAAGTTAGACCTAAGTTATGGGCAATAGCAGCAGTTAGGGCAATTGGGCCAATTTGGTGTCGACCAACTAAGTCGCTAGACAAATTAAGGCTCTCCTTGCCTTTCGTAAGTTTAAATTTAAGTCCAGTAATGTCACTTTTAACGTCTGAGACCTGCCAGCCTAAAGCGCCGTCACGGTCATATGTGGCCATGCCTTCTTTAACACGCTTAGCAGCTTCAGGTGATTCCTTATTGACGTAGATCTTATTTAAAGGGACGACAAAGCCAGAAAGACTAAATATATCTTCAGCTGCCCTGTCTAGTGTCTTATATCTGTCTAAATGAGCTGGTGCTATGCCGGTAATAACAGCTAAGTCTGGTTTTAGGGTGTCGCTAAACCGAGCTACATCACCTGGCCCGCCTTCACCAAACTCGACGATTATTATATCTTCTTTGCCGCTTAGGGACTTAGCGAAGGCGTAGTGAGACATGGCAACGTTCTTATTGGCCGGGGTTGCGGCTACTTTTTTGCCTTCAGAAAGAACAGTGTTTAGCATTTCTTTAATTGAAGTTTTACCGTAACTGCCGGCGATCGCTATTTTGGTAGCTTTTGTTTTAGCAAAAATCCGTTTAGAAGCTTCAACTGCTTTTTGCTCTTTCGGTTTTATTATCACCTCCCGGGCAGCAAATACTGGCAAACAAATAAGATGGGACCAGACAACTGGAAAGGCAAGTATGGTAGCCAGACCGTAAGACCAGCCAAAATACACCGTGCCAGTAAAAGATAGGATGATTAAGACGATACCAGCTGCTATTTCAAGAAGAATGCCTAAATCTAGGGTTAACAATATTAACTGGGCAACTTCTGTTTTATCTAGTTCCCGGCGATTTCTAATTTTAGAGAAGTCTTTTGCCTGCCAGAGCCACTTAATATACGGCCATACCTTATACTCGGTACTTTGGAGCATGTAGGTTATGGTTTTGGGAAATTCTAAAGAGTAAAAGGCTCGTGTAGTATTTAGCGTTCTTCTGATCATAGGAAGTCTTTAATTAATTTTACTACTTCTCTTGGCTTATCTCTTAGGATAAAGTGGCTTGATCCAGCAACTATTTCAAGAGTTGAGCCATTAATTAGCTGATGGTAAAGCTCGCCAAACGCTACAGGAGTTATATTATCCTCTTCACCGTAGATTATTAAGGTTGGAATTAAGATCTTTGAAGCATCCGATTGAAGATCTTCAGTGACTATCTTCTTAAAGCTGGAGCTTAAATTATCTGCAGTTAGAAAGTCTGAACCAACTTTAGCGTAAAGTTTCTGCCTGAGTTTTTTTCGGGTTGACAAGGGCAGGGGAAGGCTTAGTATTTTTGCGGTCTTGGCTACCAACTTCACTGCCCCGAGTCTTCCCTTCTGACCAGTTCTAATTCCTGAGGCATCTAAAAGTACTAGTTTCTGTGGGCTTAGAATATCTCCAGCTACGGCTTTAATAGCAATAGCTGCACCGTTACTGTGACCAACTAAACCGTATAGATCATTAAGCCCTACTTTTCGGCAAAAACTGCCCACAAATTTGGTGTATTCTTCTAGACCCCAGTCCCCTTCTGGTGTCTGACTGGCACCAAAGCCAGGCAGATCTAGAGCGGTTACATCGTAGTTTTTATTCAGTTCCTTAATAACTTCAGTATAGTCAGCTAGGCTAGTTGCCCAGCCGTGGAGCAATAGTAATTGCCTGCCACTGCCCTGTCTGACGTAGTTTGTTAAAAGGTTATCGACAACTACTTGCATAAGGTTATTATACTTTAGGTTTGATTAAGAGCTAATATTGCCTATTCGATTTGGGTTTAATAATCTATTGGCTGCTATTAAGGCTCTAACTGTGGTAAAAAATCGGTTGGATGATTTATGGAGTGTACCCATTATTCTAGACAGTGTTGTGCATAGTAATATGTAGACAACGTTAACTAACTAGTAATGGGGGATGGTATGCCTAAGACTGTTCATGTAATTAGACCAGATGTTAAAGCTCAGATACTGAAGAGGCTAAAGGATGAGGGAGTTCCAGTAGCTAAGTTAGCTGAAGAACACGGTATATCTTCTAGAACTATCTATGGCTGGTTAAGTAAGGGTTTAGTTAACAACCAACCTAGTCTACTAGCCTACGCCAAGGTTAAGAAAGAAAACCAACAGCTTAAAGAACTAGTTGGACTACTGAGCTTAGAGCTCCAGACCGCCAAAAAAAAGACCATCAGATAACTTACTGATGGCTGCTAGCGCTGTTGCCCCTAAAACTGCCATTGCTAAACGTCTAGGTATATCTAGAGCCAGCCTGTACTACCAGTCTAGACTAGCTGTTAAGGACGAACAGCTCAGACAGGATATATTACAAGTATTACATCTGCATCCTAGCTATGGTCATAGGCGGTTAGCTATCCACCTTGGCATTAACAAGAAACGGGCTCTAAGGGTCATGCACCTTTACGATATTAAGCCCTTCCGTAGACGAGGTAAAAAACCTAAGTATGCCCGGTCACCAAGCTTAGTCGACGCTGAACTACCCAATCTAATTAAGGACTATTTCCCTATTAATCCAGGAGATGTCTGGGTTAGTGACTTTACCTATATCCCTTACGAGGGTAGATTTATCTACGTCGCCACCATAATGGATCTCTTCTCTAGAGAGTTAGTTGGTTGGCATATATCTAACCGTCATGATACAGCACTAGTAGCGGCAGCCTTCTTTGATGCTCTGGAGACCCATAGCAGACCAAGGATTCTTCACTCTGACAGAGGCAGTGAATACCTGTCCCAGATATATATGGAACTAGCTACTACATGCGGCATTGATATGTCCTACAGTGCTAAAGCTAGTCCCTGGGAGAACGGCTACCAAGAGAGCTTCTACAACGGCTTTAAGGTAGATTTAGGTGATCCGGGCAGGTTCGAGAGCATTGGTCAGCTTACTGAGGCCTTACACCTCCAGCTCTACATCTACAATACTTACCGGATTCATCTTGCCCTAAAGATGTCGCCTAAACAGTACTTAGTTAAACAGCCCCAACTAGTAGCCGCTTAGCATTCACAAAAGTGTCTTAAATTTGGGGTACTTGACAGAGCTCGACGAACGCGACCCGATATCCATCTTCGGGCACGACTGCTGCCAAATACGCGCAGCTGATGTGGTGATCATCAATGCATCGGAGAAGCTAGGTGTTGGTACGGCACAGGAGATGCTTATCGCGAAGTACTTCCAGAAGCCTGTACTAACAGTTCTACCTCCAAACACCCATCATCGTCGAAGCAATCTACCCATGCACGGTTATACTGTGCCCGACTGGAAGCATCCATTCCTCTACGCAACATCGGATCGGTTATTCGACGACGTGGAGTCCTTGGCAAAGTTCTTTTCCGAGCCGGAATTCTTTGCGGTGCTCAGCGCACCAAAGCAGCTCACAATTATCGATGACGCCATCGATGAGTACATCACCAAGCATGGCCGGTCGTAACCCACTATTCCTTCAAGCATGATGTACGGCTCTATCTATTGCTGTGATGTCGATAACGTGATAGCGATGATCATCGGCTTTCGGTGGGATGGCCTGTTCATGGCGCGAGAGGCGAGAACCCGATGGATCTCGCGAACAGCGTGCCCCAAATTCCGGTAGCTAATCCGTGCGTGCCATGATCGCTGGACTGACCGGCGCTGGTAAGTCGACCGTGGCCAGAGCGCTCGCGCGTCACTCGAATGTTCCCTACTTCTCTGGTTCGCAGATAAGAATTGACTTCCTCAACATACCGCTTCCTGACGGCGTCCAACTGGCAAAGACAGAAAGCGAGCTGGCAAGGATCGACGCCGTGACTGCCGAAACACGACTGGACGTCAATCGGGTCATTGACCTAGCTCGGAAGGCAGCCGAAAGTTACAGAGATTCACCGGATCAGTTACGTCGGGAATGGAACTACGCCCGCTACGAATCGTTTGAAATTGATGTTGAGGATGGCGAGCCCGACGTGGCGCTGGCCCA
This sequence comes from uncultured bacterium, assembly GCA_963762395.1. Lineage (GTDB taxonomy): Bacteria > Patescibacteriota > Saccharimonadia > Saccharimonadales > UBA4665 > JAJZKE01. The sequence continues at coordinate 26,769 of CAVXKL010000002.1, forward strand.
TCGGACACCGATCTTCGAGGGGCTGCGGACGGCAATCATCCCGCGGCCCAGAAGCAACACGAAACAACGTCGCAGACCAGAGGCCATATTGTGTTGTGTCGGTGGTTCGAGAGTTGAACTTTTGGTGGAGATACGGGGACTTGAACCCCGGGCCTTTTGCATGCCATGCAAACGCTCTAGCCAACTGAGCTATATCCCCTTAAAGTAAGTAAAAGTTTAGCAAAAATTATGGTTAAAATAAACACCACCTGTTTTGGGGTGGTGTTTAACGTGCGCGCCCACCCTAGCGGCGGGTGCTTTTTGTTTTATTGTTTGTTTTTAATGGCATACGCCGCTATGCGCACGACTAAAAATAAGCATAACAACTTATGGTTTGTTCGTCAAACAGTTGCTAGAGAGCTATTTTAATAGTTCCAACAGTTTGTTTTCGTCTATTTGTTTTATGCCAAGTTCATTAGCCCTTTTTAGTTTGCTGGCACCAACGTTATTACCGACAACAAGATAGTCGGTTTCTTTAGCTACAGCGCTTTGGAAAGTGCCGCCAAGTGCTCTTATCTTCTCGGCTGCTTCTTCCCTAGACATGGAGTTAAGGCTTCCCGTTATTACAAAGCTCGTATGATCTAGTGGACCGGTCGTTACTTTAGCTTCTTTGGGCCAGACATTAAACTTTTTAAATTTATCCAGCAGTTTCTGGTTCTTAGGTTCAGAAAACCACTCAACGATGGCTTCAGCTACAATCTGACCAATACCTTCGACGTTTATTAGTTCATCTGTACCGGCCTTTGAAAGTGATTCAACACTCCTAAATTGATTTGAGAGATCAATAGCTGTTTGAGCGCCAATATGTCTTATACCCAGACCGTAAAGAAAGCGATTAAGCTCTGGTCTCTTTTTAGATTGGATAGCGAATACTAGCTTATGGGCTGAGATTTCAGCAAAACGGTCCAGTTTTATAACATCATCTTCTTTTAAGGTATAGATATCTGCTTGGTCGTTAATGAGCTTCGCGTCAAGCAGAGCGATGACATTCTTTTCACCCAATCCTTCGATGTCTAGCGCTTCTTTTGAAGCATAATGTTCAATCTGTTTCCACATTCTGGATGGACAAGACTTATTCATACAGCGCCAGGCAGCATCTTTTGCAGAATATTTAGCTAGCGGTCTGTTACAGTCCGGGCAGTTTTTAGGCATCACAAACTGCTGTTCCTCGCCTGTTCTTAACCGTGTTATAGGCTCAACAACCTCTGGGATTATATCTCCGGCTTTATGGACAATGACCGTATCGCCTATCCGGATGTCTTTACGTCTAACTTCGCCTTCATTATGCAGTGTAGCCATTTGGACCGTACTGCCGGCTATGACAACTGGTTCTAGGATAGCCACAGGGGTTGCCGAACCAGTCCGGCCAATTGAAACAAAGACACCCTTAAGTTTAGTTGTGGCTTGTTCAGCTGTGTACTTGTAGGCAATAGCGCCCCTTGGCGCTTTACCGACTACGCCTAATTCTGCATATACCTGACGGTTATTAACTTTAACTACTAGGCCGTCGGTATTAAAAGGCAGTTCGTGTCTCTTCTCCTGCCAGATACCGGCAAAGTCATATATCTCTCCTAGACTTGAGATTACTTTGGACATCGAATTAACTAAAAAGCCTGTATTTCTTAGGGCATCATAAACTTCAGAGTTAGTTTTAAGGGGTTTGTCTTCTCTAATAAGGTCGTAGGCTCTAAAATGCAGTTTACGGCTGGCAACGAGGGATGGATCAAGCTGGCGGATAGTGCCAGCGGCTGTGTTTCTTGGATTAGCAAACTCAGGCTGGCCACTTGCCTTTCGCTGCTTATTTAAGGCATTGAAGTCTTCCTTATACATGACTATCTCACCCCTTACTTCTGTTCGGCCGGATAAAAGATAGGCGTAGTCTTTAGTTTTTCTTAGACTGAGAGGGATTGATTCAATTGTTCTAATGTTAGCGGTTACATCTTCACCACTAAAGCCGTCACCACGAGTTATGCCAAGATTTAAACTGCCCTCTTCATAAACCAGGGCGCAGGCCAGTCCGTCCATTTTAATATCTATAAAGTATTCTAATTTGTCCTTTTTTAAAGCGTTTAGGATTCTACTTTGCCAATCTTCAATTTCTTGGTTATTAAAAACGTCATTAAGACTAAGCATTCTTTCACTATGAGGGACAGATTTAAAGCCTGGCAATGGTGCACCGGCTACTCTTTGGGTTGGGCTATCTGGGGTTATTAGGTCTGGAAACTTCGTTTCCAGCATACTCAGTTCATGTTTTAAACTGTCAGCGGCTTCTTCGCTCATGATTGATTCATCTAAAACATGGTAGTGATATCTATAGTCATCAATAAGTTCTCTTAGCTTTTTGATTCGTTTTTCTGCTTTAGTCTTATTCATTGATGAGCCCCCTATAAAGTGCATATAGATAGCTATGAATATATACCAGACCAATAAGAGATAAAAGATAGAATAACCAGGCGGCTATGGCCGGCACGAGGTATATAAAGGGCAGCATAATTATGCCAGTGATGATTAAGAGTAAGATTGGCAGGAAGACCATCTTTTTAAGAACCAGTCCCCTTCTGCCTTTTACTAGCCCTCTAGCTGATTTAATGGCCTTCATTGGCGTCATATTAGGCAAAGTGACAATATATAGGGCCATAAGGGATGAGGCAAGCAGATAAAAGCTTAAACAGACTAGGCCAATTATTGGAATGAGCGAAATTACCTTTTCTAGCCCTGTTACAGCAATACCGCCGTTAAATAAGGTACCGTAGAGGAATAGACCAATTAGAAGCGGTATTAGTTCGACAACAATAAACAGAAGGACAAGAAGAAAGGGGGTGAAGGGATATAGCCCCCGGTAATAGCTGTCCCTGGCTCTAATTTTTATACCCTGGTAATACTGCCTGAGTGACCAAATAATTGCCAGGCTGGCGATTAACATGATGAATACCTGGTAGGCACTGCCGGCTGCTGATGGGCTGGATGTCGATGAGCCGACTAAATAGGTATAGATACTCAGACCCGAGTAAAGAGAGCTTAAGTGTCCATGAAAGACGCCGCTAAATTCATGCTTTAAGCTAGAGACATTATTGGGACTAGACAGACCAAGCACTAAAACTAAGTAAGCTAGTCCATAAATTAAGATAATGAAGGACATGCTGGTCCGGTTACGCCAAAGAACCTGCCAGCTAGATTTGGCTAGACTAAAAACACTTGGCAGCCTAGAAGCTTTGGTCTTTGGCTGGTCGTTTTTACTAACCGACAATTTGGTTTTAGTTTTAGGGCTTGTTTTAGCCCTTTGTCCTTTTTTAGGCATGACCTTCCATACTCTCTAGTCTTTTGATTCTCTGGGCTATAGGCGGATGCGTACTGAAAAGATTAGAAATAGTGTGTTTTTTTAAGGGGTTAGCAAAGAACATGTGGGACGTAGAGGTATTTTGAACCCTTGTGGCACTACCGACTCTGGAGATCTTGTTCAGGGCGCTAATTAAGCCTTCGGGGTATCTGGTAGTTAGAGCGCCACTGGCGTCTGCTAGATATTCTCTTTGCCTTGAAATACACAGTTGAATAAACATGGCAACAAGTGGAGCCAGGATGGCGGCTACAATACCCATAATTAGAAATACTTGGTTATTCATGTTTTCCCTTTCATCTCCCCTAAACCAGACTAGGCGGATAATTATGTCGGCAATCAGGGAAATAATGGCGGTTAGAGCAAAAGCAATCATGTTAACCCGCATATCGTAGTTTTTAATGTGGCTTAATTCATGGGCAATGACACCTTGCAGTTCGTCATCATCCATTATGTCAAGTAAGCCGGATGTTACGCAGACAGCGGCATGTTGTTGATCACGTCCGGTAGCAAAAGCATTGGGTGATGGATCGTTCATGATGTAAACAGCCGGCATAGTTAGACCGTCTGTTATGGACAGATTTTCAATTATTCGCCATAGTCTTGGGTCATCTGATTTCTTTATTTGCTTTGCTCTATTTATAGCTAGAGCCATTTTAGAGCCATAGTAGTAACTAATAGCCGTATAGACTAATGCGCCAGCTACACCACCGTAAAAGATACTCATCGAGCCATTTAATGTCTTAGTAAACAGCCAGATAACGCCAATTACGAATATAACGAAGAAAGCCATTATATATATGGTTCGTCGTTTGTTTTGGCCAATATCCTTATACATGCTTTAGGAGTTAAAGTTTACCTCTACTGGCTGGCTGGCAGCCTGGCTAGCGGCTTCATCAAGTTCAAAGTATTCTTTATCTTTATCGAAATGAAGCATTTGAGCGAAGACTTTAGTTGGAAATTTCTGCCTTTTAGTGTTGAAGTCTTTAACTTCATTGTTATAGAAACGCC
>CAVXKL010000003.1:0-55051 GCA_963762395.1 uncultured bacterium
TCAGTGCATTATAAATATACTCGGAAACCTGAGCATCCACAAGGACAAGCCGGCGTTGATCTAGTAATAGATAGACTACAAGACAACAGCGAACACTAGAGGGAGATGACGCTAATTTTAATAAGTGCTCGAGCAGCTCTAAAAAATGGCGGACGAGAAGATAGATTTTACGTATTGTTGATAGTGGCCTTAGTGTTGATGGTGGCCTTAGTGAAATGACGGTAGCTTTACAACAAGCAGATAGACTCGTTGGATTAGTAACTGGTTATCCCACTGCCTATGATATCGATGCGTTTTACTTCGTTGGAAGAAAATGACTTACTAGAGAATAGATTTGATTTAATACAGACCTGGTTTCTAAGCCTATCTTACCTAGGCGGAGATGGGGGCTTAGAAACCAGGTCTGTATTAAATCAAATCTATTCTCTAGTAAGTAGACTTTTCTTCCAACGAAGTAAAACGCATCGAAAGTTCGAGAAGGATCTGGTTCGGCAGTGGGATAACCAGTTACTAATCCAACGAGTCTATCTGCTTGTTGTAAAGCTACCGTCATTTCACTAAGGCCACCATCAACACTAAGGCCACTATCAACAAGGGATTCGTAAAATCTATCTTCTCGTCCGCCATTTTTTAGAGCTGCTCGAGCAGCTTTATTAAAATTAGCGTCATCTCCCTCTAGTGTTCGCTGTTGTCTTGTCATTCTATCTATTACTAGATCAACGCCGGCTTGTCCTTGTGGAATCTCAGGTTTCATATATATTATAATGCACTAATAGTATTAATATGTCAATATCGGCTTTATCTCCTTTTAGACAAATAATAAGTATTTATTAATCTTCTCCAAGTTAACTGAGTCTATCTTTAGGCTGTCTTTTAGCTTAAAGTCGCCAACAGAAGTCCTTTTTAGCCCCGACATATATGCCCCGCTCTTAAGTAAATTTCCAATATCTGAGACTAAAGAGCGGATATACGTACCGCTGGAAACCTTTGCCTTGAAGCATACATTTGGATAATCGTACTTAGTTAGGTTAATTGAGTAAATGGTAACCGGTCTAGATTTGAGCTCCACTTGCTTGCCTTTTCTGGCAAGATCATAGGCTCTTTGACCATTAATTTTAATAGCCGAAAAAGCCGGCGGCATTTGCATAATATTGCCTTCAAAAGATTTAAGCGAATGAACAATTTGTTCCTTAGTGGGCTTAACTGACGAATAAAACCGTGGCTCACTTTCAAGATCAATGCTATCCGTTACTTCGCCTAATTTCAGCTGGACAATATATTCTTTGTCCAATTTGGTAAGCTCAGTAGCCATTTTTGTATACCGCTTGCCAATTAATAAAACAAGCAGGCCGTTAGCTAAAGGATCAAGCGTTCCGGTGTGACCAACTTTTACCTGAGCGGGCTTAATGTTCTCAGCATGGGCTATTGTCTTTCGAACTAAAGCAACGACATCAAAAGATGTCCAACCAACAGGTTTATCTACCGGTAATATTCCTTCCACAGCTAATTAGGAAGTATACCCTAACTTAAGAGCTGGCCGGAGGATTGTTATCGCCGCCGTTACCAAGATTATCCATCGGGATATTCAGTGGTGGTGGTACTGGTGGAACAGAGTCATTTTTTGCTGGAATCTCACTAAACAACGAAGGATCTAAGCCGGTTGTGTTGTTCGGATTAGGTATTTTTATTGGTTCTTCATGCAGCGGCTCACCTAACGGTGTGGCATTTAAGGCTTGGTCTTTGTCTGACTCAACAATAACCGATTCGACCTGTTCCCTAGCGTTGTCTACTTTATTTTTCTGATGAGGACTGTCTACAGCCTGTTCAATCTGATCTAGAGTTTCGCCTTTTTTTACTGCCGCGTCTCCATTTATCGGTAGGGCTATATCACTTGTCGGTTCGGCAGGTGCAGTTGGTGGTACCCAGTCAGAAGGAGGCGGGGTAAATGAAGAAGAGGGGCTGATTTGTGATGCTCTTGGTGCAGATGAATCATTTGCCGGTGGTGTTGACTTCACAATATTACTCATTGCATCAGCCGATGAATTATAGTCTTCAGGCATAGTATTGGCAGTTAAGGTACCGCCTAATATTGGCGGCTCAGTCACTATTTTTGTTGGCCCGGTTAATGGGTTGTTTAAATCATCTTGGGTCGCAAGCTCAGGAATATTTCCTTGATTATTCTGGTCTTCGCCTTCAACTTGAACATCTTCATTATCTGAAGGTGGAGGTAGTATTGCCGATACTGCTTCTTCGTCACTACTATGCTCAATATTTATAGATCCGTCATCATCTTGGTTAGTCTTTGGTAAATCTTTTTGTTCATCAGGTTCTTTAGTGCTAATAGGTTCAGCTAGGTTGGTGGCTACTAGTTGCTGATTGGCGCCTGAGGACATAAGTTTGGCACTAACACTCATAGTTTGAGGGGTAGTCTTCTCATTGCTGAATCTGTTTGTCTCAGCGACTATGCCCGTAAGTAAGGCGGTGGATATCTGCTCATCAAGTAAGTTATCACCGAGAGCTATGGCTAGATCTGCTACAAGCTCACATAAGCTGCTGGCAGTCGGATCTTGCCAGCTAATATTGCCCAGGTCAGTTGTCTGTGTGGTATTTATACAAGCAACAGTTGCATCGTGAAGAATACGTCCATGAGCCATAATCGCCTGATCAAGGTCTTCTTGTTTCTGGACGCCAAGAGCGATAACAAGCTCAATATTGAAATCTCCCTGACTAAATTCAAAGTCATCCTCACCTAGCGAAGTCCGATACGGCGTAATAAAGATCTTAACCATCTGATCTTCGACTTTATATCTAAGCTTGTCTGCTTTGCTCTTATCTAGGGCAATAATGAAGTCACGCAAGGAGTCAGGTGTCTTTTCTAATGTTTCTTCCGGCTTTAGAAATTCAATCGTTGATGGAACATTACCGCTAAAGACAGCTGAACTATGCTTGTCCAGTTTATTAATAAGGAGGGTAAGACCAATACAAGCTGCTAATTCATCTACCGAGGGGTCAGTTCCCACTGTTACCAATATTGAATTGGCAGTCTTTAATCGGTCAATAAGTTGGCTCTTAGCACTATCCATTTTTTATCTTATGTTTATTTTTGATACCTACTGAAGACACACTATCATAAACAGAGAGTATTATCAAGGGTGTAAATCAGCCCGCAAGCATCCTTTACAAACCCACCCCACCCCCGTATAGTTGACATCAATAACCAACAAAGGATTAACAAATGCCAATAATTAAATCAGCCCGTAAAAGAGTTCGTGTAGCTCAGAAAGCCACAGCCCGAAACGCTAAGACTAAACGCCAGTTTAAAAGTGCACTTAAAAGCGTATCTAAAAAACCGACCAGCCAAAGTGTTAGAAAAGCCCAAAGTGCCATCGATAAAGCTGTCAAGAAGCATGTTATCCATAAAAATAAGGCTGCCCGCCTAAAAAGACGAGCTGCAAGGGTTGCTAAAGCTTCCCAGGTTAAACCGGTTAAGAAAACTGTCAAAACTACTGCCGCTAAGAGGCCCGCTTTAAAACCAAAGACTGCTAAAAAAACTTCCGTCAAGAAGAAATAGTTAAGACAAACTTAAGCTAACTATAAAGTTCTTAAGGCCTTCATCAAGGTCTAGGCTTGTTGTCTTGCTTTTTAAATCCAGATTAGATAAGTCACTGACTAATTGTTTAAGGCTGCTAAATGAAATCTTTGATGCTATCTGTCTGGCTTTTGTAAGCGTGTAGGGAGACAGTCCTGAATCTGAAGCAACCTTATCGCTAGGCAGATTCTTTGACGACATATATATAGCCAGGGCATTAAGCTGCCAGGAAATCATTGCCAGTATCTGTTCCGGTTCGACCTTTTGAATTCTTTGTTCGTTATATATATTGATTGCTTTTTTAACGTTCAAGTCAAAGGCAGCATCTAGAAGTTCAAATATACTGCTTGAAGCTGAACGGTCAGTCAGCATATCTATAGAAACCTTATCTATCTTTTTGGAATAAAGAAGCAGTTTGTTAATCTCCTGGCTTAAAATAAGCTGGTTGTCGCCTACCCTGTCAATCAAATAGTTTGCATCACTACCAGCTATCTGACCGCCATGTTCACTTACATATTCAGTCACCCACCTGACTAGCGACGGGCCGTTTAAAGCGTCCAGCTGTTTAAACTCCGTGTTAGTTTTTAAATATTTATAGTAGCTTTTACGTTTGTCCAGGTTAGGTTCAATGATCGCGACAGTTGTTGAATCCGGCACTTGAGAGAATATTTGCTCTGCTTGATCATCAAAACCTTTTAGTTTTGAAGGCTCGGATAAGATAACTAATCTTTTATCATTAAAAAGGGAGTAGCTGGAAAGCTCCATTGATATATCGTTAATAGATGATTCTTGGCTGTTTATTAAAGTTATGTCTAGATTAGTTAGACTAAGCTCATCTTTTAGCCTCTTTAGTTCGTTATCGATTAAATAACGATTGTCTCCCGTAAGTGTGACGATCATTTAGATATTTTAGCAGTCTTAAGTCTTTGGCAGTAAGGGCAATAATGGCTGCCACGTCCGGCAACTCTTATTTTTTTAATCTCATGTCCGCAGCGCAGGCAAAATTGACCCTCTTTTCTAAATACATTGGCAGATTTTAAATAACTGCCTTTATTGCCCCTGGCATCGACGTAGTTTCGATCGGTTGAGCCGCCGTGTTCAATTGATAGGTTTAGGACATTTTTAATAGCTTGGGTAAGCAAACTAATTTTCTGGTCGGATAATGACTTAACTATAGTTAGGGGATGTATTTTAGCTTCCCAGAGACTCTCATCGGCATAAATGTTACCAATACCGGCAATTACTTTTTGGTCAAGCAGTGCTGTTTTGATAGCTGTATTTGGTCGTTTTGCTAGTCTGCTTTTGAGCGCTTTCTTATTAAACGACTTCTCTAGTGGTTCCGGGCCATAGGCACTTAATACCTCATCAAGTTCTTTTTGGTTAAGCAGTTTTATCCAACCAAATTTACGCTGATCGTTAAAAAAGAGCGTTGAGCCATCGTTAAATTTAAAAACTACTCTGGTAGAACTGTCCGGCAGCAAGCCAACTAAAGAATCTGAAGGATGCCCAGCGCCAAAGTTAAATCCGTCACTTCTATATACCAGCTGGCCGGTCATTTTAAGATGGATTAATAGACTATAACCGCTAGATAAGTTAATTATTAAAACCTTAGCCCGTCTTTTAACTGCTGCTATTTTCGAACCGATCAAAAATTTATCTACTTGGTCTTTTCTATTTGGAAAAGATTTAGGCCAGTTATAATCTATGGATGTTATTACTTTGCCAATGACAAAGCTACTTAGTCCTCGCCTGATAGTCTCTACTTCTGGTAGTTCTGGCATTACTTTAGCTTAATATATAGATATATAATGGCTAAATTATATAGCATAGGAAGAGGTATATTTTGGATTCCATAAGTTCCATATTGGGTGATAAGGAGTTTAATGAGCCTATTGAGATTGAAAAGCTTAAAGCATATATCTTTAAGGCCTATGGCTACACTCCGACTGTTCGCCTAAATCAAAAAGGCTTGGTAATCATAGCCAACAGCAGCGCCCTAGCTAGTACTATCAGATTAAGTTTACCGGCAATTAAAAAAGAACTTGATATAAATATGCCAATAAATATTCGTATAGCTTAGAAATTGGCGTGCTGAGTTAGGCTTTGGAGATTGGGTATTTGGTCATTAAATAAGGTTAGAGTTAGTTCCATATTACCAGCAAACGAACTAGTAATATCTGAACAGCTGGTAGTCCAATAGTGTTCTATAGTCTGGCCGTCATAATTCAGATAAAGATCATATTTATCCCCTTTTGGGCATAGACCGATGTTGCTAGAGTACTGGACTTTGCGACCGTCCATAAAACCAGCGTAATATAAGGTGGCTAAAAAGTTTCTAAAAGAATTTTCATCATTGTTATAGATTTTGTAGTTAATTACATTACCTTGATAGCCCTGATATAGAGCAAAACTTGCATTGTACTGACTGACAGTAATGGATAAAGCGTTGTGGTTTACAGGGGCTACAATTGGACCATCAATAAACAGTTGGACATAAGCATCGGTGTTGGCATAACTTTGAAGAGTTGGCGGAATTGAGTGAGTCGTTGGAGACTTATGACCACCAGTGAGCAATAGTACCATCAGCACAATAGCTAAACCAAGAAACGCTAAGATACCAATTAAGTACCTATTCATATAGCTCCTTTTACGTACTATATATTAACATGTTTATGCATTTGTGACAACTATATTTTAGGCTTTTTACCCTTTTAGCTAATATAATAAGGGTATGGTTAAAGCAATTATTTTTGACTTTTACGGCGTCATAAGAAGTAATGAGTACCGTGACTGGACATTAAAACACCTTGTCAGCCGTGATGAATTTAAAAAAGCGGCATCTAGACTAGACATGGGTAAAACCAGCCCTGAGGAATTTTTTTACAGTTTGAGCAAACTAAGCGGTATTCCAGCTTATGATATCCAAAAAGAATTCACTGCTAATGCTAGTTTGGACAAAGATCTGCTGAACCTGATATATAAGCTGAAGACAAAATACAAGATAGCTTTAATATCTAATGCCAGCTCGTCTAATCTAAGAGATATTCTAGCCAGTGCAGGCATAGATAAACTGTTTGATTATCTTACTATTTCGTCAGAGATAGGCTATGTTAAGCCGTCACCTGAAATATTTGATCATACCCTGGAAAAGTTAGGTATTAAGGCAAATGAGGCAGTTTTTGTTGATGACAATCAAAGTTTTGTCCAAACTGCAGAATCTGTTGGCATGAAAGGTATTCGCTACACTGATTTGGGCTCGCTAGTTAATGACCTTCAGAAAATAGGTATAATGGTTTAATGCCTAGATTAAGCTACCAGACAGCGACAATTTCTGTTTTTCAGTTCATCACCATCATGCTCCTTGGAATACCAGACACCACTATTAATATTGTCTCGACTTGTCACAGTGACAGCAGTAACTGTGTAAGCAATATGATAGTATCTTTAGTTTTTTATCTTCTGACAGCCGGCTGGTTCGCCATCATTATGCTGATTGGTCATATGGCTCAAAGAAAAAGAAGCCGACAGTTTGCGGTATTGCTTATGGGCTTTGAGGCAGTAACCTTTATTGTCGCCGGCTACATAGACTTCCCTCACGACCCGAACGTCTTGTCTAAACTGACAAGTGCTCTAGATGCGTTTTTAAGCCTAGTCGTTATATACCTTGCTATTAGACTATTTTTGTCTGGTGGACGAAGAATAGTTAAGAAGCAAAACCCGCTAACTAGAACTAGAAGATCCGCTTAAATTTCTCCCCAGTTCTTGCCGACCGTGACATCAACATCCAGTCTAACCGGTAGCTCGTAGACATCCTGCATGATAGTCTTAATGTTTGAAGAGATAGTTTCAACGATATTGTCAGGGCATTCAATTAAGATTGAGTCGTGTATTTGTAAAAGTTGATAGCAGTCATTGTGCTGCTGGCGAAGATATTCATCGCACTTAACCATTGCCATCTTCATAATGTCAGCCTCAGTGCCTTGGATTGGCATATTAATAGCAGCCCTCTCTGCTGCCTGCTGGACAACATAGTTGCTGGAGTGAATATCGGGAAACATTCTTCGTCGTCCAAACATAGTTTCCACATAGCCGTCTTTTTTAACAGCCTCTATTACTTTATCCATGTAGTTAAAGAGCGGACGCCTGACCTCTTTATAACGGCTAATGAAATCCTGAGCCTGCTCAAAGGTCATACCAGTGGCAATACTTAGACCATGGGGACTCATACCATATAAAATACCGAAGTTAACAACCTTAGCTACCCGCCTCATTTGTTTGGTGACATCTTCAAGTTCACGTCCGTATACCTGGGCGGCAGTAAGGGTATGAATGTCTGCGCCCTTATTAAACATGTTAATTAATTCTTCGTCTTCAGCTAAAACCGCTGCTAGTCTAAGCTCAAACTGCGAATAATCAGCGCCTATTAATGACCGGCCCTTACTAGCTATAAAGGCAGTTCTAATATTTTTACCAAGTTCGGTTCTAATCGGTATGTTTTGGAGGTTTGGATCAACCGAACTGAGCCGTCCTGTTTGGGCAGTGGTTAGGCTATAGGTTGTGTGAAGTTTAGAATTTTTATCTACCTGTTTAGGTAAGGCATCAACATAGGTGCTCTTGAGTTTTGCTACTTCTCTAAACTGGCTAATTAAATCAATGATTGGATGCACACCTCTTAGCTTTTCTAACTCACTGGCAGCAGTAGAATAAGCTGTTTTTGTTCTTTTAATGCCTTGGGTTGAGATATTTAGATGGCTTGGATCAAAAAGTATCTCAGAAAGTTGAACAGGACTTGAAATATTAAACTTAAGTCCGCCCAGTTTAAATATTTGCTTCTCTAAATCAGCAATACTTTTTTCAATTTGAACGCTGAATTTCTTTAAATATTTGACGTCCAATTTTATACCGGTCTTTTCCATTAAAGCGAGTACTGATATGACTGGCCACTCAATATCTGAGGCCAGGGCTTTTATCTTTGGCAGTTTGTCCAGCTCCATTAATTGTTGACTATGGATTTTCTTAATGACAGATATAATCTCACCGGCTCTAGTCATTAGTTCCTGATCATCAAGATCCTCAAAAGATGATCCATTGTAGCCAAGTTCGGTGCTTGCCAGTTCTGTCAGCGTTTTCTCACCGCCTAGTGAATTAATTAGAAAAGCACCAATCATATCGTCGTGCTCGACTATGGGAAGGTTTTTTAAGCCAAGTTCTAAAAAGATTTCCAGTTCGCTCTTTAAGTCATAGCCAATCACCTTTTTAACGACCATTAGTAGCAAGGCAACATCTTTTGAGCCTAGTTTCTCGAGATTTAAAATATATGTTTGTTTATCCGTACCGTCACTTAGTATTAAGAGCTTAGGATTTTTACCATGTCGGCCACTAGCCCGACCAAATACATACCAAGGCTTGTCGCTTCGGCCAAGATTAACCTTCTTAAGCTGTGCAGCGTCTTCAACTAAAACGGACTTTAGGCCAATCAGTTTAGTGCTTTTTGACAGACCGCCTGGATCGAAGTTAGGGATAAGCTCAATAAATTTAGCTGTTAAGCTTTTAAATTGGAGCTTTTCTAATAATTCTTTTAGTTCGACTGGTTTTAATTTACTGCCATCAACTTCATTTAAATCTAGTTTGACTGGAGCGTCTGTCCAAATACTGGCTAGGTCCTTACTTAGGTAGGCTAAATCCCTGCCGGCAATTAGTTTGTTTTTTATAGAGGGTTTAATAAGTTCAATGTTTTCATAAACGCCGTCTAGTGTCTGATACTTTTTCAGAAGTTCAACTGCTCCCTTTTCACCAATACCCGGAACTCCGGGTATATTGTCTGAACTATCGCCTTTTAAGGCTTTAAGGTCTAAAAACTGATGAACATTAATGCCGTATTTAGATTCAAATGATTTAGGTGAATAAAGTTCAATATTAGACAGACCGGTCTTTAGGGCATAGACCTTAACTTGGTCATTAACTATTTGGAGCATGTCTAAATCGGAGGTAATAATTACGGTCTCGATGCCTTTCTTTGATGCTTGGCATGCCAGCGACCCCATAATATCGTCTGCCTCATAGTCGTCTAGTTCATAAAACGGCCAGCCAAGTGTTTCTAGAAGTTCATGAAGAAGTGGTATTTGGGCATAAAACTCCGGCGGGGCTGGTTTTCTGCCAGCCTTATACTCGGGATAGATTGCCAGACGTTTACGAATATTAGTCTTTGGCTTATCCCAGGCAACAGCTACATAATCTGGTTTTAAGCGTTTAATAACCTCCAGCGCCATGGTGGCAAAACCGTAAACTCCGCCAGTAGGCGTACCGTCAAAAGTCCTGAGGTTGGGCATAGCATAGTAACCCCGGTAAAAAACACTTTTACCATCAATTACCACCAGCCGCTTGGGTATTCTGCTAACCTTATCCACTACTAATAGTATAGAACATCAAATCTAAAGATTAAGGGCGCTAATTACTTTATCTGCGAATTCCTTAATATCATTAGTATCATTAAAGATTATGATGTCTGCTTTATCTTTTACGGCGGACATGCTAAGAGTAGCCTCATCGCCTGAATGAGTCATTTCAGCTTCCTCTTGGGTCAAAAAGTCTTCAAACGTGGCCGGGAATTCATCTGACCTGCTGCTAATAAATGTTGGGCTGGATATAATTCTGTCGTAACGGATCTTCGGATTGGTATCAAGCCAAACAACTAGGCCATTTAGTTCATGAATCCTGTCGGCTTCACCTGGATTTCTAAGTGAAGCTATCGCCAGGCCGCTATATTTAGTCGTTGCCTTCTCAAATTCACTGATTGCCTTATCCACTAGCACACCGAGACCGTTTTCACGGCGCCATTCAGCACTAACCATCCTTAAGTTTTCACGACCTACAGTTATGCCTCGCTTACGACATTCATCTCTTAAAATATCCGTGATTGAGATAAATAGATAGTTATATGAATCCGCTAGAAAATGTCCTAGCGTATCCTTACCTGCGCCATTCGTACCGCTAATACCAATTATTTTTATATGGACATTCATTTTTATCTAATATAGTCTCGTAGTTTTTTAGCGTCACGGTGTTTTCTGAGTTTAGCCAAGGCTTTGGCTTCAATCTGTCTAATACGTTCACGGGTGACTGAGAACTCCTGGCCGACTTCTTCTAGAGTATGGCTTTTACCGTCTTCAAGACCAAATCTTAGCCTCAAGATTTTTTGTTCTCTTTCGGTTAGAGCTGACAGCATTTCTTTAACGTGTTCTTTAAGTAATTGGCCGGTAGCTGATTCCTCCGGAGAAATGGTGTCTTCGTCTTCAATAAAATCAGCTAAAACAGAATCTTCTTCATCGTCACGAATTGATGCGTCAAGTGAACTAATATCTTGTTTGATCTTCATAATATGTTCAACTTTATCGACGTCTATTTCCATAGCCTGGGCAATTTCTTCATTGGTTGGTTCACGGTTTAACTCCTGGGTGAGACGTCTTTGGGTTCTCAGTAGCTTGTTAATTGTTTCAACCATATGGACAGGTATTCGAATAGTTCTTGCTTGGTCAGCTATAGCTCGGGTGATTGCCTGTCTAATCCACCAAGTGGCATAAGTTGAGAACTTAAAACCTTTGTCCGGATCGAATTTCTCAACCGCTCTAAGCAGTCCGGTGTTCCCTTCTTGGATAAGATCAAGCAGATCAAGCCCTCGGCCAACATATCTCTTAGCAATTGAAACAACCAAACGCATGTTTGCTTCAGCCATTTTCTCTTTAGCGTCCTTGTCCCCAGCGACCACTCTTTTAGCCAGCTCAAGTTCTTCGTCGGCTGAAAGGAGTGGTATTTTACCGATCTCTCTCAGGTATAACCTGACTGAATCATCAGCTATGTCGTCATCTAAATAGACAGCGGTGTTATTGGCTATTTCTTCTTCAGTGTCCTCGCTGACCCACTCATCAGCAAAGGTAACATCGTCACTTACGTCAGTGATAATATCTATATTTGCATCGGCAAGATCGGTATAAAGCGAGTCTAGCGCTTCAGCATTTTCTGGAGTATCTGGGTATAGTGCCATGATATCTCTTTGGGTTACATGACCGTCTTTTTTGGCCTTGTCTATTAGCTGCTGGTGCTGCTTCTCAATACTTACTTCACTGTCTTCTTCTTTGGGTTGCTTACTCTTGGGCATTTAAATCCCCTTCCACCAAAACTTGGTTTAATAGATTATCTAATTTCTTTACTTCTTCTAATAGCTTCCTGGTTGTTGGTTTGTCTGCTGATTGAAGTTCACGAGTCAAAATTGCTTTTTGGTTTTTTATATAATTTTCGACTAATTTGGCTTTTAGACGGCCGGCTTCATAATCCAGCTCTGTTCTATTTAAGTCGCTATAAATCTCTTCAAAGAGTAATACTTCTATTTTAACATAATCTATAAGATCCTTAAAGATGTTTAAGTCCTTCCGGACGTCAAGATCTGGCTTGTCTTTAAGCATTTCAAACAGTTGACGGCTTGTTTCAGTTGTAAACATTTCTTTTTTAAGAACATCTAGATGGTCCCTTAATGATTTCCTAACAAGCATCAAGCTTAAAAAGTTATCTAGGATTTTAATCTTTTCAACTGCATAAGCATCTATCGGCTCACTAGTAATATTAAGCGGTAGTTTGGCTTTTGGTTTACCGACTTTAACGGTCAATAGTTTCTGATTTAAAGCACTGGGGCTAACTTCAAGTAGACTAGCTAGTTGGTTAATGTAATGGTCACGTTCGACTGCGTCTTTAAGCGAAAATATTATTGGCAGGATTAAATCACTAAAGAGTCTCTTACCGGGAGCGCTCTTAAGATCAACGTTTGACTTATAGTAGTTAATTAACCAATCAACAGCGTATTCAGAATTTTCAATTACTTTAGGCCATAAATCCTTGTCTTCCTTAATAAGTTCATCCGGGTCCTTGCCTTTTGTCAGGTTAATGATTGAGATATTTAAGTTTTGGTTTGAAGCTAGGGGAATAGCTCTTTCAGTTGCTGCCAGACCTGCCCTGTCGGCATCAAAACATAGTCTAATGTCTTTGGTTAATAGACCAATAGCCTTCAAGTGCTGCTCGGTTAGGGCGGTGCCAGCCGTTGCCACTACCTGGGTAACACCTATTTGATGGGAGCTAATTACATCAAGGTTGCCTTCAACTATAACAGCGTAACCTTTAGTTCTAATCGCTTCTTTTGCCAGATGCAGACCAAAAACGTGACGACTTTTATCATATAAAACAGTTTGCGGTGTGTTTATATACTTTGGGTTAATCCCCTCTTCAAGTGCTCTAGCCGTGAAGCCGATGACCCGTCCCTGGTTGTCAGCTAACGGTATCATTAGCCGGCCCCTAAACATGTCATTCAGCTTATAACTGGAGATAGCAACACCAGCTATCTGCATTTCTTTTTCTGAGAAGCCTTTGTTTTTTAGAAAGGAAATCAAGGCATCGCCAGTGTTTGGTGAGTAGCCTAGCTTCCAAGCTAGGGCTGTTTCTTTGCTAAACTGCCGCTTTTTGAAGACATATTCCCGGGCTACATTATTAGCTTTAAATTGGACCTGGTAAAACTTAGTAGCTAGCTCATAAAGCTCATAAAGCCTGGATTTTGAAATACCAGGTCTATTTGCAGATTTTTCATATTCTTCAAGGTCAATACCTGCTTGTCTAGCCAGTAGTTCTAGGGCACCTCTAAAATCTAAGCCCTCAACTTCCATGACAAAGCTAAAAACATCTCCACCTTTGCCTGAACTAAAATCATGCCAGATTTGTTTTTCGGGACTAACAATAAAGCTTGGTGTCTTTTCTTTAGTAAAGGGGCTTAGAGCCTTGAAGTTACGGCCAGATTTCTTTAGTTCCAAATAACGGCCAATAACATCTTCAATACTAAGCCGGATTTTCACCTCATCTCTAACGTCCATGCCTTCAGTATTGAGCATATCGATATATTTGCCAATAGTTGGCAACCCCAGGAAGCTTATGCTTAAATACCTTATGTGCCTCCACAAACACCAAGTTACGGACCGATCCCTCAGTCAACTGCCCCTGTAAACCAGTCGCCTCTGCCAGACTATAGCTTTCTAAATGAAAAACATAGAAGAAGATTAAATCTGCCTATTTCCACTCATTCAATGAAGGGTAGAATTTTCGTTGTTAGCGCTGGTCTTGTCTTATTAATCATCTTTTACCTGATATTTAAAGCGTTGTTAGCAAATCCGGTGATAAATAATTCGGACTATCTATTAGTAACTGAACGTCAGCAGGAAATGATCCATATTACAACTGTCGATATAAATAGTGATAATGTTGGTAAGCTGTCACCGGCTGAACAGAATTTTCGAGTAACAGCCAGTCTAGCCTTAGGCAGCTCCCAGTCCAACACTCTTAATTTTATGGCTAAAAACGGCTATAAAATTAACCAGTCGTCCTTAGCTAAAGTATATTCAACCTCGGTAGATAAGGATCTTCAGGACGCTATTACCACCGACACCCTGCCTAATGAGTTTCAGACTGCCATGCAGGCCCAACTGGATGATTACCTAACTGAACTTAAGACGGCATATGACACCACTAAAGTTGCCAGTGGCAGAAGCCTACTTCAAAGCGAATATAAAACAGGCCAGCTCCTTATAAAGTCCCTCAATTCCCAGACTTCCTAAGACTGGATTTCTTTAACTTGCATGTAGCTATGATTTATTAAGTCTTTTATTTCCTGATCACTTAGCTGGCCGCTAACAACGATCGTTATCCATTTATCTTTGTTTAGTTTATGCCCGGCCATAACTTCGTCATATTCTTCTTTTAGAAGGTTAGCTAATAGTTCGTCGCAGCGCAGGCTTATTCGGAGCGGTTTCTTACCTTGCTCAACCAAAGCAAACATTTCATCTTTATATTCATAAATAGCCAGTTTCTTATCCTCGGAGAAGATTTTGAAAGTTCCCGGAAGTTCTAAAATGTAACGCTCGACAGTTTCCTGGTTCATTGGCTAAGATTTTGGCTAAACCATTCGAGGTAATACTGAAGTTCAGCAATTGAAGCCTGAATATCATCGGCCGCCCGGTGTATTTCCTGTTTTTCAAAATTAAGGCCGTATTTGCCCTGCATTAATACCTTAAATGAACTAACATCAAGCATTCGGTAATGAAGTTTAAGGTCCAGCTCGGGCCAGCTTTTAGCGATAAAACGGCGGTCATTATGGATGCTATTGCCCGCTAAAATAGCCGGTTCATGGGGGAAATGCTCATCTAATAGTTCAATTATCTCCTGCTCAACAAGTTTAGGGTCTTTACCGTCATTAAGCTTATTTAAAATATCATCGCGGCTGTCAGGGAAATTACGCCACCAGCCGCCTTTAACCATCTGTCTGACAACTTTGTCATGAGGCTGTTTTACAACTGATTCATAACTAGCCAGGGTTTTAAAGTTGAAGTCAGTAATTTCAAGGGCAACTTCAATAATTAGATCATTCTCTGGATCTAAGCCGGTCATTTCAAGATCCACCCAAAGTAACCTAGTTGGCATTTGCTGTTTGTCGATGTTCATTTTGCTAGTATAGCGCTTAGAATATGAAGTTTTAAAATTAATGCCGGCCCGCTGCCAACGAATCAGAGTACCACTTAAGTTCGTTAAGGGCGTTCGTTAGAGCAGCCTGCGGGCCATAAGGATTGGCCTTAAGATCATCGTTAATATTACCTTCTTCATCAAACTTTGAGCCTACTGGACCGACTATCATGACAGCCGGCGGAACGGTGATCGCTAAGACACCAGGCAGTATTGCCCTAAGATGACTAACTGCCTGTGCACCGCCAGTTGAACCATGGGCGACTAGTAGCACTGGTTTTCGTTTTAGTTGGAAGTCAAGATAATCTAATGCATTCTTTAGAGCGGCTGAAAGTGATCGGTTATATTCCGGAGTAACAAGAGCAATAGCGTCACAATCATTAACAGCATCAAGCCAAATTTTAACTTCATTTTTTGGTTGGCGGTTTTGGTTACTTTGAGGCGATAAGGCTTCGTCAAACAGTGGCATTGGTACGTTTTTAAGATCAATGATTTTGGGTTCTATCCCCTCTATAGTCTTAGCTTGACTAGCCACCCACTTTGCTAATCGATCAGTTACACGGCCTTCACGGACGGAACCAATAACAATACCTAGTTTCACAAGTTACTCCTTTCTCTCTGACCTGTTATTCATATTATATATGCAATGAAACATTGTTATACCCAGTTTATTAGCGTTAAGGCTTTTCCTTAAAGTCAAAAGCTCTGGAATTTACGCAGTAACGCATACCTGTTGGCTGATCGAGTGCATCATTAAAAACATGGCCTAAATGACTACCGCAATTTGCGCATGTCACTTCAACCCTATGCATGCCCAGTGAATTATCTTCAATTAGTTTAACGGCTTTATTATCTACTGGTGAATTAAAGCTTGGCCAGCCGCTTCCGCTATCAAACTTGGTTGAGCTGTTAAATATTAGCCGGCCACAAGCGGCACAGCTATAGTCGCCTGTTTTTCGGTTATGCAGTAGCTCACCGGAAAAGGCGGGTTCAGTTCCTTTTTGCCTAAGAAGTCTATATTGTTCGCTTGTTAGCTTATCTTTCCAGGGATCTTTAGCCACATACATATTATATGGCCTTGGTTATTAGCTACATAACTTCAATCGGTTCAATACCAAGAAGCTTAAGCCCGTCGGCAAGGGTGTCGGTATAAAGCTTCACTAAAGCTAATCTCAAATCCTGCCTTTTATTACCAATAACCTTGCTGTTTTCGTAAAAGCGGTTGAAGTTTTGGGCTAGATCATAAAGATAATTGGCAATGTAATGCGGTTTCAATTCCTTGGCTGCTTCGCTTAAGGCATCTTTAAATTCACCGATCTTTCTAACTAAGGATCTCTCATAGTCTGTTAATTCTTCTGTTTCATTAAGGTTAAATGAAACAACTTTTTCTTTCCTTAGGATGCTCATCGCCCTGGCATAAGCATACTGAAGATATGGCCCGCTATCACCGTTAAGGCTGACTGATTCACTAGGGTCATAAATAATATCTGTTCCAATTCTTTGCTTGATAAAAGCGTACTTAACAGCTCCAACTGTTATCTTCGGATCAGTTTTAAGGCCTTTGTCGCGGGAAGACTTATCTGCCAAATCTAAAATATCTACCGCTCTTAAAATATTACCCTTACGGCTACTCATTTTTTGGCCGCCAGCCAGTTTAACTACGCCGTGAGTCAAATGGACTGTTTTTTTAACCAGTTCAGGGGCAAATTGTTTAACGCTTTCTAAAACTACCCGTATATAGTCCGCCTGCTCATTGGCCGTAATAATAACCGACAGGTCGTAATGGTAATCCTGCCATTTTTGGATAATTAAACCAACGTCTTTAGCGGCGTATGTTGGTATGCCATAACTATTTATAAAGACATTGGAATAAAGACCGTATTTTTCGCCGTTAAAAATAACAGCTCCCTGGCTTTCCTCATAAACCACTGGAACATGTTCTTTAACTGTTTGAAGTCCCAGGTCAGCTACTCCACTTTCCGGATAATATTTCTCAAACTTAATACTGATTCGGTTGTAAAAGGTTTCAAAATATTCGTAGCTCCACTGCCTGGTAGTCCAATATATTTTACCTAGTTCTGAGGTTTTTTCTTTTTTTAGGGCAATATCGTAGATTCGTTTGTTAAGTTCGGCAACTTCTTCTTTGGTCTTTTCATCTGACTCATATGCTTCATTGCCAGTTACGTAGCACCTGCTTAACCATTCTGATCTATCTTCTTCTTTTATGTCATTAAGGCCAGAAGCGTTCTCACCATTAAAGTCCTTTAAGATGGCCCACATAGTTTTAGCGACGTGTAGGCCAACGTCTCCGCCAAAATTAACGCGGTGAACCTCGGCCCCAGCTTTAACTAATAGATTGGCTATTGCATCACCAATAACTGAGGTATATAGGTGGCCAGCATGAAGGATTTTAAATGGGTTTGGGTCTGAATATTCAACAACAACTTGCTCTTTGGCATATATTTTTTCAGGCTCCGACATAGATAACTCAATTAGTGCTTTATTGGTCAGCCTGAGGTTAATAAAGCCGGGAACAGCGGCGCTTACTTCATTAAAAAGATCATTGTCTTTTAGTTTTAAGACAAGCTCATCAGCTATTTCCTTGGGCGGCTTAGACAATTCTTTAGATAACTTAAGGGCAACATTAGTTGAATAGTCACCGAAAGATTCATCGGGTCTATCTAGTATAATATCTGCACCAAGACCATATAGATCTTTAACAACTTGGGATATTAACCCTTTGATTCTAGTTTCCATTGATTTAAATTATACCCGATGACGTTTAATAACTTTGATACCGCTCCAAGCTAAATAGTACATGCTGGCAAGCAGCATAAAGAATATGCCGGTAGTAGCAATGGCAGTTGGATAGTCACTAATGTGAACTAAACGGTCTGAGATATCAAAAATAATACCGCCTGGGTTAGTTAAGATGCTCCAACTGTTCCATCTAAGATCACGGCCAATATATATGGCAGCTGAGCTAGCCCCGAGGATCAGGGCAATCATTAATTTGACGGTCAGGTTAGAGAACCTTTTCCTAAGTTCTAAATGAACCATAAACAAACTCATGAAACCAATAACTACAGCGGTAAAGATAATTGAGGTAAAGGTAACAGCATAATAGACAATGTTATTAGTTGGTGCGTTCTGTAGATGAATAAAGTCTGAGATCATGTAGAAGCTGTTAGGTAAAAATATTAGCCATAGAAAAGTTAAGCCAAGAGCTTCCCACGATGACCACAGTTTATATCTGAGGACAACAACTAATCTTGTAGATAACAGTAAGGATACCCAGGCTAGCAGTAAATTTATTAAAAGGTAAGCAAAATCCAGTGAATGGTCAGCAATAGCACAATAAGCGAAAAGAATGGCTCCGACTAAAGATGAAACGATGAGAGCAAATAACAACTGCCATTTAACTTGATTGTCTCTAAACATGGGTTATATAAGCAGTATTATATCAACTACGACAGTTTAGATAAGGGATTAAGACCCCTATCTATCATTATCAGCTAACTCTTTCTTAAACTTCTCAACCAAGTCGACCGGTTCAGGATTTAGACCAGCCAGGATTCCCGAATAAAGAGTTACAAAGTCACCGAGTATTGAGGCAAATAATAGCTGTTCTAAAATATTGTTGCCTTCAGCATTAATAACTACCGGTTCTGGTCGTTTACCGGAAAGAAGCTTGGTAGTCAGCTCAAACCTTCTTTGGATCCTAGGATGTTCTAAATTGCTTCTCAGATCAACGACAAGATAGGGTTTAATTGGTGGCTGTTCAGTCCAGCCAATAAATTCATTGTGATCAAATTCGGGGTACTGATTCCACCAAGCAATTTGTTTGGCATTCTCATTAAAGTCTATTTTCCATTTATATGCTGCCGGAGATAGCAGCGGGCCAGCGTAAATAACAGCTGACTTGCCAGCTGCTTCAAGAGCTACCTGTTTAGCTAGATTGTCTTTTGTCGGAACAGTTGCCTGCCAACGCTTAGAGACGCTCTCTAAGAATTTAGCGCCCTGTTTAATATCTTCTGAAACCTTTTGGGCATCTGCCTGCTTAGCAGCTATAAGTATTTCAACCAGAGCTTTCAGGTTATATAAAACCGAATACCTTGGCTGCTCGGCTATCGGTAATTTAACAAATGGGAAGTTATTGTCCTTGGCTATCTCTTCCAACTTACCGCCGCTAGAAATTATGACAATCTTGGCCTGATTCTTATTAGCTTCGCCTAGAGCACTAATTATCTCTTCGGTATTGCCTGAGATGCTGCAGGCAATAAATAGAGTCTTATCTGAAACGTAAGCCGGGATATCGTAACCTCTGACTAGTTGAAACGGCACACTGTAACCTGGCCAGCTAACACTGACTAAGGCTGCTAAGGCTGATCCGCCCATACCGACGTAAACAATATTCTCAATATCTGAGGGTATATTACCAACGTTAAAGTCTTCTTCAAGCTGCCGCCATTGTCTTTCAGCAATGCCTAAAGTATCTGATACATCTCTCTCATGTATTAATTTGAGGTCATCTAACATACTAGTCATAGACTGTATTTATTCTAGCATTAAAAATTATCTAGTCTTTAATAAGACTACATCATGCCGCCCATGGCACCCATGTCTGGAGTTGAACCCTTGTCTTCTTTTGGTTCATCGACAATTAATGCGCCCATGGTTGAAGCTGTAGCGGCAATAGAAACAGCGTTTTGCAAAGCTTCTCTAGTAACTCTGGTAGGATCAATTATGCCACTCGCTTTTAGATCAACCAGTTTGTCTGGTTTGATGACATCAATACCAAAGCCAGGCTTGGCAGCCCGAACCTGCGGCAGCCATTCATCAGCATTTAAGCCTGAGTTGGTTAGAAGTGTTCTAAATGGCTCTTCAAGAGCTCTTTTTAGAATCTGAGCACCAGCTGCGTTAGAGTCCGTCCCGCTGTCATTAATAGTAGCGGCCAGATTAATTAGGGTTACACCGCCACCAGGCACAATGCCGTCTTCCAGGGCGGCTTTTACGGCAGCCACAGCGTCATCAACTCTAAACTTCTTTTCTTCAATTTCAGTCTCGGTTGCACCACCAACTTTAATAACCGCAACTTTACCGGAAAGCGCAGCACGCCTTTTCTCTAGATTTTCTTTGTCATATTCACTGGTGGCTTTAGCAATCTGAGAGTTAATTAGATCAATCCGAGCCTTAACTTCACTGGCTTTACCGCCGCCTTCAATGATGGTTGTCTCATCTTTATCTACAATTATCCGACGAGCCGAACCAACAACATTTAAATCAACGTTTTCAAATGTCATGCCCTGCTCTTCTGTAATTACCTGGGCACCGGTCAAAATGGCAATGTCATTCAAGATGTCTTTGCGTTGATCACCAAATTTAGGCGCTTTAACGGCAACTGTGTTAAATACACCTTTTAGTCTGTTCAGCACTAAGGTGGCTAATGCTTCACCTTCAACATCATCAGCAATTAAGACTAGGTCTTTTTTACCAGCTTGAGCAAGTTGCTCTAGTAGTGGTAAGAATTCCTGGATCGAGGTAATCTTTTTATCGGTAATAATTATTGCCGGCTTGTCGTAAACGGCTTCCATCCGGGTAGCATCAGTTACCATGTAGGCACTAACAAAACCTCTATCGAAAGTAAAACCTTCGACGACTTCACTTTCTAGCGATAGCCCCTGCCCTTCCTCTACGGTTACAACACCGTCTTTACCGATTTTAGAAATAACATCAGCAATTAGGTTGCCGATCTCGCTGTCTCCAGCCGAGATAGTAGCTACTTCAGCTACTCTCTTTGAGTTACCGGCAATATCTTCACTGAAAGATTGCAGCCCGGACAATGCTTGCTGAGCGGCGCTTTCTAAACCTTTTCTAAGCAGCATTGGGTTATGGCCAACGGCGATCAGTTTGTTAGCTTCTTTAAGAAGATGGTAAGTCAGAACTATAACTGTAGTCGTACCATCACCAGCTACATCATTCATCTTTGAAGCAGCTTGTTTAATTAGCTCAGCGCCAATCTTATATCCTAGAGTTTCATCATCGACATCGGCTAGTTCAACACCCTTAGCAACAGTTACGCCGTCATGTGAAACCGTTGGGTTACCATAGCTCTTTGAGATAACAACGTTCCGACCTTTAGGTCCCATCGTTGTCTTTACGGCGTTATATAGAATCTCAGCTCCGCCGAGGACTCTTTTTCTCGCGTCTTCATCATAAAATATCTTTTTAGCCATCAAAATATCTCCTTATCTAACAACCGCTAGGATGTCTTCTTCTTTTACTAAAATATATTCTTGGTTGTCTACTTTTATTTCATTTGTCGAATAGCTCTTATATACAACCCGATCACCATTTTTAACCTGCTTAACATCCTTACCGACAGCTACGACTTTAGCTGTTTTTGGTTTTTCAGCAGCGTTGTCCGGTAAATATAGACCACTGGATGTTTTGGTCTTGGGGTCCTCAGCTATTGTTACGACGTAGTCAGCTAAGGGTTGAAGTGGCGTGTTCATCAAATCCTCCTATTATAATTGTTATTAGCACTATCACTATACGAGTGCTAATGTTCAGCACTCACTATAAACGACTGCTAATTTAGCTGTCAATATTTTTATGGGTTATAATTTGTCAGAATGCCATTAATAAATAAGACCGTTTTAGTATCTGGTGCTGAATACTTTACAGATAAAGATGCCATCAATGCCCTGATGGATTCGTCTGTATCCGTCGATCTTGATCAAGCTGTGAAAGAGCACCATAAAATTGTTGAGACCCTTAAAAGGGTTGGCGTTAAAGTTATTGAAGTTGATGCGCCCAAAGGAATGCAGGATGGAGTTTATGCAGCCAATTGGGCGCTAGTAAGAAACGGCAAAGCAGTCCTTGCCAGACTGCCTAACAAGCGTAAACCCGAAGAAGAATACGCTAAAAATCAGCTGCTAAATTTAGGTCTAGATATCCATGAATTACCGGATAACATCCGAGCTTTTAGCGGTCAGGGAGACAATTTGGCATGTGATGATGTTTTGTTTGCCCACTCTCCTTATCGGACATCTAGGGATGCTCATCAAATAGTTAAAGATTTACTGGGCTATAAAGAAGTCTATTCGCTTAATACCAAGCCAGAAAGATGGTTTAAGTTTGGTCCGGCCAAGAATAATAAAATAACCGGCTGGCCAGATAGCCCAACTTACGACCTTGATCTTGCTCTAGCTGTTATTAAGCCTATAATTGGTAACTCCCTTCCCTTAATTGCCTACTGCCCCAGGGTCTTTAAGCGGCAGAGCCGTAAGATCCTGAAAGATTTAAAAGGCTTTGATAAGATAATTATTTCTAAAGATGAAGCACTTACAGCCTATGCCCCCAACCTAATTTCGACCGGTGAAACAGTCATCATGGACAGTGGCGCACCGAAGTTAAAAGCCGATTTTATTAAACATGGCCTAAAAGTTATTGAGCTAAATCTGCCGGAACTTAAAAAAGGCGGCGGTTCTATCCGTTGTTCAAGCCTAACCTTAGACTAGTTCTTAGCTTTTAACTTCTTAAGAGCTGCTCTAGCTGTAGCTGTTTCGTTATATGGAACTGTTATTGTGTCTGTCGATTCGTTATAGGCACGCCCGGACAATGGTTTAAAACCAGGTTTATTAGTAATAATGACTGTCTCTTCGCCCTTGCCTAGAAGAAGGACCAGATCACCTTCCCTTGCCATCTCGATTGCTTTTTCTACAGCTTCTTCTCGGTCATGAATTAGAAATAGATCCTTGCCTTCTTTCTTGCCTGATTTCTCTGCACCGGCGGCTATTTCCTTAAGAATTTTATTGCCGTCCTGATCTCGATCATCTTCTTCAGTTAAGATAATAATATCTGCATGCTTGCCGGCAATTTCTCCTTGGACGGGTCTTTTTAGGACATCTCGTCTACCAGGCGAGCCAAAGACAACAATTATCCGCCCTTTAACCAGTGGTTCAACGGTTGAAAATAACTGTTTATAACTCTTTGGCGTACAAGCATAATCGACAATGACACCAAAGTCTTGTCCTTCATCGATGCTATTCATCCGTCCTTCAACGCTTTTTAGACTAGTGACTGTGTTTTCTATCTGTTCTTTTGTCAGACCGACACTTCTTGTTATACCAATTGCCGCTAAGCAGTTATAGACATTAAACACCCCTGGCAGGTTAGATTTAATGTTATACACATCATCAGCTATAACTGCCTTGAATTTACTGCCGCTCGCTGTCAGCTCGATATCTGTTGCCCTGAGGTCACCGCTTTTTAATCCGTAGGTTAAGGGGTGCTTTATGGCTTTAACAAAGTATTTGCTGTTCTCGTCATCAATGTTAACGACGCCGATTCTTAAGCCTCTAAGACACCTATTGGCTTGCTTAAAGAGCATTAACTTGGCTGCCTTATATCTCTCAAATGTGCCGTGGTAGTGAAAATTATCATGCCCTATATTGGTATAACCAACAATGGTGAATGGAACTGCCCAAACACGGTGCTGTGACAGAGCCTGCGAAGTAGTTTCAAGAACTAGCCATTCAACACCGTTAGTCTTAATCTTCTTAACAGCTTTTAGGAGTTTTAATGAGCCTAGTGAAGTCATCCTGGTATTGTTGTGATGAGGCCCTTGGCCATCACCGTAATCTATAGAAACGGTGGTCATCGTAGCAACTTTATAGCCTGATTCTTTCATCATATGACTAACCAAAGTACAGGTCGTAGTCTTCCCCGCTGTGCCTGTTATACCAATAACTTTAAGTCCCCGCATAGGAAAGCCGAAGACAATATTTTCGAGTATTGCTTCCAGCCAATGCCCGTACGGCTCAATTATCCTAAAGACTTTATACGGTATGATTTTCTTAACGATAGAGCGTAGACCCATAATCATCTAGTATACTAAACTAGTGAAAATTATAGGGATTGAAAGCAGCTGTGATGAGACGGCAGTTGGCATTGTAGAAGATGGACATAGACTGTTATCTAATTCTGTCTCAAGCAGTATGGATCTGCACGCTGTTTACGGCGGTGTCGTTCCAGAGATCGCTGCCCGTAGTCATCTAGAAGTAATTAACAGCGTATTGGAGCAGTCCTTTAAAGACGCCAAATGTGATTGGCAGGATATAGACGGCATAACTGTAACCTTCGGCGCGGGCCTTGGCGGCAGTTTGCTAATCGGTGTTATAGCTGCTAGAACGATAGCAATTACCAAAGGATTACCCCTGTTCGCAGCTAATCATGTCCTAGGTCATGTCTATGCCAATTTTTTAACCGCCACTGCCCTGCCCGGCTATAACGTTACAAGCGGTCCAAAGTTCCCAATGCTGGCAATTATTGTCTCTGGCGGACACAGTCAGCTAGTACTATTTAAAAACCATTTTGATTACACTTTACTTGGACAAACTCAAGACGATGCCATCGGTGAGGCTTTTGATAAAGTATCTAAGATGTTAGGCCTAGGTTACCCTGGTGGGCCGGCTGTATCAGCTAAGGCCAAAGATGGTAACCCAAATAGATTTAATTTCCCTATCGCTAATATGCCAGGATATGATTTCAGCTTCTCAGGGCTTAAAACAGCTGTTTTAAGGTGCTGCCAGGAGCTTATTGGTGAAGATTACACATTTCCCTCAATAAAGATCGCAGGTCAGCTAAAAGAGGCTCAAAAAGCTGATTTAGCGGCTAGTTTTGAGTATGTTGCTTGCAAGACAATTGTTGAAAAAGTTAAAAAGGCAATTAATGAGTATAGCCTTAAATCAGTAGCCATAGCCGGTGGCGTAGCTGCAAACTCAGAGTTAAGGAGACAGCTTCAGGAAAGTATTAATCTACCCCTGTTAATGCCAGATATTAAACTATGTACGGACAATGGCGCAATGATTGCCACGCTCGGTTGTTTTATGTCTGAATTCAATGTCAAGCCGGCCGACCCATACTCCTTAGACATTGCTCCAAACTTGACTATTTAAAGGTTATCTTTCATATGAACTGTAATTTTCAGATTAAACTGCTACACTAAAACTGATGAGGTTAGAGCCGACATACAATGCTAAAAAATATGAACCGGTTATTTACCGTCTTTGGGAAGACAGTAATATCTTTGTAGCTAAACCGAAAAGTCATAAAGAACACTTCTCAATTGCTATGCCGCCGCCTAATGAAACGGGTACATTGCATATTGGTCATGCGCTTGCCATTACTATTCAAGACATCTTAGCCCGCCATGCCAGGGCAAAAGGGAAGGATGTACTCTGGCTACCCGGTACAGATCATGCAGCTCTGCCAACCAACGCCATTATTGAGGAGCAGTTAAGGCAAGAGGGGACTAACAAGCATGAAATAGGGCGGGAGGAATTTCTTCGAAGAACAGTTGAATTCGTTGAAAATAGCAGATCTTCTATAAACAAGCAGCTGAGAGCTATGGGTGCTAGCGTTGACTGGACCAGAGCCCGCTACACATTGTCGGACACGCTTAGCCGTTGCGTTAACGAGGTATTTGTCAAAATGTATAACGACGGCCTAATTTACAGGGGTTATAGGATAGTAAACTGGGACCCTAAACTGGAAACTAACGTCTCGGATGATGAAGTTGAGTACCGACAGGAGAAAACTAAACTTTATACCTTAAAATACGGTCCGTTTGAAATAACAACGGCTCGGCCAGAAACAAAGTTTGGCGATAAATACGTTGTTATGCATCCCGAAGATAAGCGGTATCTAAAATATAGGGAAGGTGACCAGTTTGAAGCAGAGTGGATTAACGGTAAAGTAACCGCCACAGTTATTAAGGATGAAATAGTTGATCCTGAATTTGGTACCGGTGTAATGACCATAACACCGTGGCATAGTCTCGTAGATTTTGAGATTGCTGAAAGACATAACCTAGATAGGGAACAGATAATCGACCTAAATGGCAAGCTGCTGCCAATTGCTAAGCAGTTCAGCGGTCTTTCTATTGAAGAAGCCAGGCCCAAGATAGTTGAGAAATTAGACCAAAAAGGACTGCTTCTAGGGGTTAAGGATAACTACACCCATAATGTTGCCCTTAACAGCCGGGGCAAGGGCGTTATTGAACCGCAAATTAGACTGCAGTGGTTTATTGACGTTAATAAGCCGGCAGTTGATTGGAAGGGCAAAAAATTAAGTCTTAAAGAGGTAATGCAGGCCGTAATTACAGATAGAGATATCGAGATTATACCGTCGCGCTTTAACAAAGTTTATTTCCGCTGGATAGATAATCTTAGGGACTGGTGTATAAGCCGGCAGATTTGGTGGGGCCACCAAATACCTGTCTGGTACCGAAGCTTGGCTGACGGCCAAGAAGAAACATACGTCGGTGTGTTGCCACCTAAAGATGATGTAAAAGGGAAGTGGTTAAGAGATGAAGATACGCTTGACACCTGGTTTAGTTCGGCTCTTTGGACATGGAGTACCTTAATTAACCCAGATCTCGCTAAAAATTATGATCTTAGTCTTAATGACCTCCTAAAAAATAGCTTGGACTTTCAGACATATCACCCAACAACAGTTCTTGATACGGGTTGGGACATCTTATTCTTCTGGGTCGCCAGAATGATTCTAGCAACCACCTATACTACCGGTCAGATACCATTTAAAACAGTTTATCTTCACGGTTTAGTTCTAACGGCTAGCGGCGGTAAAATGAGCAAGTCGCATCCCGATTCCATAATTGACCCGATGGATGTAATTGAGAACTATGGCACAGATTCACTCAGGTTGGCCTTAATCCAGGGGATGACTGCCGGCAATAACCAAAAATTAGTTAACAGCCAGGTTGTAACTAACCGTAACTTCTGTAACAAGCTCTGGAATGTGGCCCGATATGTTGCTAGTGTCAGTGATAAAACTAGCGGTGAACCAGAAGCAAAATCGATAGCCGACCACTGGATTCTTAAGCAGTTAATTGCTACTAAAGACCAGATTAATTCAGATATCGACAACTTCAGATTCAGTGATGCTTATAGCAAACTCTACCACTTCTTATGGGATGATTTGGCTGATTGGTACATTGAAGCCAGCAAGATCAATCCGAACAAAGAATTACTTAACTATGTCTTAAATAACTTCTTGGTTATTGCTCATCCGTTAGCACCGTATGTCACTGAAGCCATCTGGCAAAGCACTGATGCTAATAAAGGGTCAATGCTAGCCGCCCAAGTCTACCAAAAACTGATGCCACATGACGAAGAACCGGCCCAAGACTTTGAAAATATAAAGGTCGTAATCTCCGAGGCCAGGCAAATCCTTCACGATGTTGGTGATAAAAATACCAAGATGATGTACATGGACTCTGACTTAATAGACAAAAACCGAACATTAATTATAAAATTGTCGGGTATAGCAAGTGTCGAAGAAACTAAGCAGGGAAGTGGTTTAAGGCTAACAGGAACAAAGTTTAATGTCTGGCTGGATATAGATAAATCTAAAGCCCGCAGTCATTTAGTTAATCTTAAAGAGAAACAAAAAAATTACACGGATCATTTAGAAAAGTTGGAGGGCAGGCTAAAGAACGAAGAATATGTTTCTAAAGCACCGGAAGAAGTAATTTTAGATACTAAAATGCAGATTGAAGAATATAAGCATCTCTTATCTGAGACTGCTTCAGAAATTAAACTGTTTGGCTCACTTTAAACTTTGTCTAATACTATCTTGTGATTCATCAGGCCGGGCATAATCAAACCAAAGGACATGCCAACTGAATTCTTCAGCGGCCATTAGATTTGCCTTAGTGTCATCAACGAATAGAATCTCCTGGCCAGATACTCCGGCTTTTTCCTGAGCTAGCTTATATATCTCAGCTTCAGGTTTAATATGGCCAATTTCAGAAGAGTCAATAACCACGTCATAGCTAATATCTGGGATTTTATGAGCCCGTCTGAGACTGGATAGCAGGCCCGGCATAATGTTTGTTAGCAGGCCTATCCTAAATGACTGGCTTAAGCTTTTAATTAGCTCTTCCATCCCCGGGACAGGTTCGGCCGCTCCAAGATAGTATTTGCACCAATCGACATCCTTTATGCCAATCTTCTCCGCCAGTTTGATGTTAAGTTCTTTAGGGCTTAAAGTACCGCGGCAAGCTTCATCGTTGAAATACCAGGAAGCAGTTTCAACTACATCAGGCGATACGCCATAATCTTCGGCAATATTAATAAATGCTCTTTGGGAAAAACGAACTAAACAGCCGTTAACATCAAAAAATACAAAACTAATTCCGCTCGAGCTTTTCTTAAGTTGTCTTGTTTCGCCAATCCTAGTGCCAATTAATTCATCTAGGCTAACACCTATAGCCGAGGCAATTGAATCGACCGTGAAAATTGACGGCGACTTAATTGCTCCGCGCTCGATTTTAGTCAATGTCGAATAGCTAATACTGGCTTTATTACAAAGCTGTTGCTGAGTCAGACCAGCAGACAGTCTAAAAGACTGGATACGTTTACCTAATACCTTCTCAAGGTCGCTTATCCCACCGCCAATGCTCATAGCCATATATTACTAGTTTAACTAGTTATATAAAAGTTGGTAAATATTTTCGCTGACAGATAAGAAGATCTGTTAAAATATATGGGTGTATGAAAACTGATGAACTTAAGCCAAAGGTAGTTTTAGGTGTCGCCGCTCACCCGGATGATTTAGATTTTGGCGCCTCGGGCACATTGGCAGCTTTTGCCAGCCAGGGAGCAGATGTCTATTACCTTATTCTTACTGATGGCAGCAAAGGGACTGAAGATAAAACATTAACACCCAAGCAACTAAACAAGATGAGGGAAAATGAGCAGCAGGCAGCCGTTAAAGCCATTAATGGTAAGGGCGTTGTATTCTTAGGCTACCCAGACGGCTGCCTTGAAGTAACAATGAAACTTAAGAGGGATATTGTCCGGGTTATTAGGAAACTTAAACCTGACGTTGTTATAACGATGGATCCAACCGTTGTCTATTCGGCAAAGCGGGGTATGATTAACCACCCTGATCACCGGGCAGCCGGCCAGGCTACACTTGATGCTGTATTTCCCTTAGCCCGTGATCACCTGTCTTTTCCGGAACTTTATGAACAAGGCTATAAGCCGCATAAAACAAAAACCGTTCTTCTGACTAACTTCGAAAAACATAACTTTATCGTAGATATCTCAAGGACCTTCGATAACAAAATGGCCGCTCTAAAAGCCCACGGCAGTCAAATAAAAGACATGGATAGGGTAGAGGGCTGGATGAGAGAAATGGCCAAGCAAGTTGGCAGCAAGCAGGGCTATGAGCTTGGTGAAGGCTTTATCCGCATAGATCTTAACGTTTAGGCAAATATTAGGCCCTCTAAGCCACGTTAAATAAGCTTAAGGGTTAAATCTATGTTTCATAATAGCCCGGCCCTCTGAAGGCCTCAAAATAGCCCAAACTTCTACTCCGGTCTTAAGTGTTTATGATGATATACTAAAATTACTTTGTTGGCAGATAAAGATTTTAATACAACCAGCAATTTTTAACCTAAAATTTAGCAAGAAAGAATGATATAGGGCATGATAGAATCTATTAACATTTATGGATAATAACAGACCACGGCGAAAGCTTAACAGTGTTGACGGTTTTATCGTTAGGGAAAATAAAAAACCTGAACCGATTGCCAGTACCCAAGATAATTTAAAATCTCCCGAAGCTCTTTCACCAATCACTAAAATGGCCAGCAGTGGGTCACTGCTTCGTACGACAATCCCTGGCCGGATTGAGCCCAGCGAACCTTTAAGCTCTCCCGGGGCTGCTGAAATAAAACCGCCTAAGAAAAAGCGAAGTAAGAAGAAGATTATTGCTTTAATTGTGATGGCAATAGTTTTAATTGCTGCCAGTACAGGCGTATGGGACGCTTGGCAGCTGTATCATAAACTGCATAAGCTAGATGTGGGTAATCTAACAGCATCTGTCGGTGGAGCGGAAAACATCTTAGTAGCTGGCTCAACTAACCGCTGTAACCAGAAGGTTCAGAATGCCGAGTGGGGCTTTTGTTCACCACATCTATCAGGTATAAACAGCGATATTATATTCATTGTCCATTTAGTGCCTTCGACAAACACCATCTCCCTACTATCCATTCCTAGAGACACTTTTGTCCCTAATGCCAGATCTGGTGATGAGGCATTTAAAATAGACGCTGCTCTTTATCAGGGACCGACTCAGCTTGTTGACGCTGTTGAAGAAGACTTTGGCATACCAATCCAGCACTATGCCGAAGTTGGCTTTGACGGTTTTGTAAATATTGTGAATGCTCTTGGCGGAATCAAGATGGACTTCCCAATGCCAGTCTATGATGCTGATTCGTATCTTAACGTCCAGCAGCCAGGCTGCCATGAGTTAAATGGTGTCCAGGCCCTTCAGGTAGTTAGAGCCAGACATTTGCAGTACAAGCCAGCCGGTGTTACTACCAATGATGCCAACTATTGGCCCCAGGAGTCAGAGAGTGATATTGCTAGGATTGCCCGAACCCATGAATTCTTAAGAATTCTAGCTTCAGCCGTTACCCAAAAGGGTATTGGTAACCCGATAACTGACCAAAGGTTAATTGATGCCCTTGCTCCGCAGGTACAAGTAGACAATGGCTTATCTACTTCAACCATACTGGAACTCATGGAAGATTTTCATAGTGCCAATATTAATAATGTTCCACAGTACACTCTGCCGGTAGCTAGCCCAGGTTTTGGTACCTACTACTATCAGAGCGTAGACATGGGCGACATTGTATTTCCTATCAAACAGACCGATCAGCAGATTATAGATAAATTTTTAGGTACTTCGAGCAATATTGATACCATGACCGGTAAGCCATTACCTCAGCCTCAGACAGTATTGGTGAATGTCGTTAATGGCAGCGGTGTATCCGGCCAAGCTTTAGTTGTATCTGACGACTTGCAAAAACTAGGTTTTAATATAGCTGGCATTCCATCAAACGTTACGCCTGTTAGCGACCAGGCTCAGGAAACAATTGTTTATTATGCTAGCTCGGCAACCGAGGCAGATGCCCTAGAAGTTG
Organism: uncultured bacterium; assembly: GCA_963762395.1. Taxonomy (GTDB): domain Bacteria; phylum Patescibacteriota; class Saccharimonadia; order Saccharimonadales; family UBA4665; genus JAJZKE01. Next base: position 31,161 of record CAVXKL010000003.1, read on the forward strand.
CCTCAAAGTTAAGTGGCTATGTTATTCTCTCCCAGGATGCCAACATGGTTAGCTCTGGTGCTGAAGTAACTGTCCAAACAGGCACCGGCACTACAGTTAATGGTGTCAGCAGTTCAACTGGTTCAAACACTGGCTCAAGCACTAGTACAAGTACATCAACTGCTCTTACTAATGCAGCTAGCAGTACTACAACCACTACGACATCTCTAGGGTCTATTAGTCCTGCTAACCAGCCTTTATCCCCTTGGGACCCGATAGCTTGCACTGCCAACCAACCTATTGTCCCCAACAACGCTAATCTCTAAGACAACTAACAACATTCTCTTACTGAATCATAATATCTAATTTAAATGTTAACTATCTGTTATTGCATAAATTTGCAACTAAAAAATCAAAAATCCTAGTAAAGCGTAGTCACTGATGTTGGAACCCACCTTATGCTAAATTATATTCATGAGTGGTATTGATTTAAAACGTGGGGTGGATTTTATAGGAGTAACAGTTGCTTTCATAATACATGATGGTAATAAGAATTTCTTATTGCAAAAAAGAAGCAAGAATTGTCGTGATGAACAGGGTACTTGGGATGTGGGAGGTGGTTCAATGGAATTTGGTGAGGAGTGGGATGAAGCCGTAAATAGAGAAATACAAGAAGAATTAGGGGTTAAACCTACTGAGGTGATATTTCTGAATGGAGTGTACCCATTATTCTAGACAGTGTTGTGCATAGTAATATGTAGACAACGTTAACTAACTAGTAATGGGGGATGGTATGCCTAAGACTGTTCATGTAATTAGACCAGATGTTAAAGCTCAGATACTGAAGAGGCTAAAGGATGAGGGAGTTCCAGTAGCTAAGTTAGCTGAAGAACACGGTATATCTTCTAGAACTATCTATGGCTGGTTAAGTAAGGGTTTAGTTAACAACCAACCTAGTCTACTAGCCTACGCCAAGGTTAAGAAAGAAAACCAACAGCTTAAAGAACTAGTTGGACTACTGAGCTTAGAGCTCCAGACCGCCAAAAAAAAGACCATCAGATAACTTACTGATGGCTGCTAGCGCTGTTGCCCCTAAAACTGCCATTGCTAAACGTCTAGGTATATCTAGAGCCAGCCTGTACTACCAGTCTAGACTAGCTGTTAAGGACGAACAGCTCAGACAGGATATATTACAAGTATTACATCTGCATCCTAGCTATGGTCATAGGCGGTTAGCTATCCACCTTGGCATTAACAAGAAACGGGCTCTAAGGGTCATGCACCTTTACGATATTAAGCCCTTCCGTAGACGAGGTAAAAAACCTAAGTATGCCCGGTCACCAAGCTTAGTCGACGCTGAACTACCCAATCTAATTAAGGACTATTTCCCTATTAATCCAGGAGATGTCTGGGTTAGTGACTTTACCTATATCCCTTACGAGGGTAGATTTATCTACGTCGCCACCATAATGGATCTCTTCTCTAGAGAGTTAGTTGGTTGGCATATATCTAACCGTCATGATACAGCACTAGTAGCGGCAGCCTTCTTTGATGCTCTGGAGACCCATAGCAGACCAAGGATTCTTCACTCTGACAGAGGCAGTGAATACCTGTCCCAGATATATATGGAACTAGCTACTACATGCGGCATTGATATGTCCTACAGTGCTAAAGCTAGTCCCTGGGAGAACGGCTACCAAGAGAGCTTCTACAACGGCTTTAAGGTAGATTTAGGTGATCCGGGCAGGTTCGAGAGCATTGGTCAGCTTACTGAGGCCTTACACCTCCAGCTCTACATCTACAATACTTACCGGATTCATCTTGCCCTAAAGATGTCGCCTAAACAGTACTTAGTTAAACAGCCCCAACTAGTAGCCGCTTAGCATTCACAAAAGTGTCTTAAATTTGGGGTACTTGACATAGAGATAAATTCCGAGCGAGCACTGCTAACCAGTTGTTATATGCAGGGCTGGTTGGAAAACATGAAAAATCAAAGAGAAAAAACGTTCAGTACCTGATAGAGACGTCTGAGTTTCAAAAAGCCATTGCCGAAGCAAGGAAGAAGCTTGGTTTCACCAACAAACAACCAGTTGAAGAAGGTTACATATACGAATGGGTAGTAAATAGCCTCGATGGCAATAATAATCAGCGTCAGGTCTACGAGGTGGTTCAAAAAACAGGCAAACAGGCTTTTGACGAAGTTAATAAAGTGCTAGATAAGCTACATTTACCAAATGAGTGGAGCTTTTTCATCATCGTTTACATAGTTAACGGAACACCACCTCAGTCGATTGCTTTTGGCGATGTTGAAGCTATAACGGTCCAGGAAGTTAAGGAAAATGGCGAATTAGTAATTCGATTAAAGCCTGGCCTGAGAAAAGAAGACTACGTTAAAGCCTGGAATACATTCCATTCATATCTCGGTCAGGCAAAGTCGCTTGATAAACCCTACACTAACGCAGACATAAATCAGCAAATCTACGGTGATAAAGTAGTGGGTTTGACCTACGCACAGCTTGCCAAAAAGTACTTTGCGAGCCATTATTATCGAGATAAAGTTTCAGCAATAGATAAAGTAAAGAAAATCGTACGTAGAGAAAAACATAGACAGGCTGGGGGACAAAAGTAGTAACTAGTATTTGTCCTCTGATACCAAGTCGTTATTCGTGCCAAGATTAGTTTGTTAATTAAAGCAGGAATGACGATGAACAATAATTACTATGAAACTTCGGACTTAGGCTTAGCAGCTTCTCTAACCGCTTCTGGTTTTGCAGTAATTGATGTTGATAAGAGCAACCCGCGTCGGGTTGTCTTTTTATTTAATGACGAACCTGAACTTCAAAAAGTAGCTGATAAGTTTTGGTCTAACCGACTACTGTTATCCGCCTCTACTCTACTCGAACATATCCGTCAGCTTAAATCGAGGATTTATTCGTGATGAGTGAATTACTTGAAACCCCATTGATTATGTCGATAAGCGAGTTCCGAAAGATTACTGGCAAGCCTACGGAGTGCTTTAGTGACGATCAGGTTGCAGAGTTTATTACACAGCTAGACTTCATGGCAGAGTTGTTTGTTAAAAACATACGGAAGGAACAACCGCCTATGGAACAGAATTAGTGCGATAAGTTTGTAAATAATAGTTTAATCCTGAGTGTTCCAAACGCCAGTCAGGTGTCTTAAAGGCGCGCTCGGGAAGATAGGAGATTAAGATGAAAAGTCAAGAAACACTAGAAAGTATAGATAAATGGTTAGACATGGAGATGGGTAAAGTATTAGCCGCTCATTCTCGCAAACTTAGGAGTTTACGTATTAGGCAAGGCATGGCTAGAAAAAAGTCAGTTAACAAACCGTTCCAAACTCCAGCCAGGGATATTGCATAGGTTTTAGTAAAAGTTAAGATTAAAGGAGATTACTATGAAAACATTAGCAGTTATTTACACCCGCGTCTCAAGTGACGATCAAGTGGATAATATGAGTTTAGGAGAACAAGAGCGTGTTTGTAGAGATTTTATCTCTCGACACGATCTAACAGTCGATAAGATTTTTGTTGAAGAAGGAGAAAGTGCCAAAAGTGCTGACCGTACAAAGCTGAAAGAAATGCTGGAGTATTGTCGGGAAAACAAGCACAAGATTGGACATCTTGTAGTCTTTAAGGTTGATAGATTTGCGCGTCGAGTTGAAGATCACATTGCATTACAGACATTACTAAAAAAGATGGATATTGTGCTATGGTCTGCATCAGAACCGATTGACAAAACAACCACTGGCAAGCTCATGGAAAATGTGTTGGCTAGTTTTGCTCAGTTCGATAACGACCAGCGTAGCGAACGTTGTCGTGCTGGCATGAAAGCTAGGGCGCTAGAAGGTGGTTGGGTAACCCACGCCCCAATAGGCTATGAAAACGTCAAAGACGCTTTGAAGCGACCTACGCTGGCTTTCTCAGATGAGGTAACGGTTAAAGCCTTGCGTAAGTTTTTCGATAGGTTTTCAACTGGCAAATATAGACAGGAGCAAGCCTCAGAGTTAGCAAAGAAATGTGGTGTTGTTAAGTCGTCTGGTAAATACCTATCAAGGAATGGTGCGATTGACTTGCTTACAAACATTACTTACGCGGGCAAGATTAAAAACGACTTAACCGACAATAAAACAGTTGAGGGGTTGCACCCTGCGATGATTGGCATTGAGCAGTTTAAGTCTATCCAAGCTACCCTGGCGGGCAGAAAACGTTCTTATGCACCGCCATCACGCTTCAAACCTAGATGGCCTCTAAGGCGCTTCCTAAAGTGTGGCCAATGCAATCACGCATTAACTGGTAGTGCTCCTACTGGCGGTAGCGGGCATAGCTTACCCGCTTACCATTGTGCTACCTGTACGATAAAACGTAACGGTTATCGGGTTTCAATCCCAAAAGCTAAAGCCCATGAGGAGTTTGAGGCACGATTAGACAGTTTCGTGCCGTCTGAGTGGGCTATGAAAGCATTTAAGGAGATAGTTATTCGTCGCTGGAATAATGATTTTCGCGATGTACAAGATGTGCGATGTAAGCTAGACAATGACATTAAGTTGTTAGAGGAACGTAAGAATGAATTATTTGATCGTTGGATGGCTGGACGAGTTAAAGATGATTTAACCTATGAGGCACAGAACGATCGCATAACCGTTCAGAAAGAAGCGCTGGAGCTTGAGCGAGCGGAATTGAAGTCAGATGAACTAGATAAGGAGCACATAGTTGATCAGGCAATCCGATTTATGGCTCATGCAGGTGAGATTTGGAAGACAGCGATAGCCGCCGATAAGGTGTTGTTCCAAAAGTTAGTTTATGAGGCTGGTATTCCAGTATATCCAGACCAAAGTTTTGGAACGAGCAATTTGAGCCCCATTTACCAGCAGATGACAGAGATACAGGCGTACTATGAAAATAACAAGGCGGAGCTTTCAATCGGAAACTCCGCCATGGTACGCCCGATAGGATTTGAACCTACGGCCTCATCCTCCGCAAGGATGCGCTCTAATCCAGCTGAGCTACGGGCGCCTAAGATTAGTAAACATGGCGGAACACTCGGGTCTGGAACTTTCCACCTACTCTAGACCTTTCTTCCTACCTATCAAAAATGAGACACTTTGGCTGGATATGTCCCATTTCTGGTGTCATTATATCTGAAAATGAGACAAATGGGACACTACTTTGCCCCTATGTCTCAATCTAGTTTGCTTTTCTTGCCTTTATATTGTTTAAGAAACTTATCAAAGAGGTAATCAAACACACTGTCTACTGCCGATTGATCGGTGTTGGCAATTTGGACGTATTTAACCTTTGGTTTGGCTTTTACTCTTCCCATCAGTCTCCTTAAAGCAATCTTATCTCGCGCCCTAAGTTATCTTTGCTAACCTTGGGGATTTCATCTTCGCCAGGCCCCATCTTAAAGTCGTAGTTCCTAATAAATTCAGGCACTGAATCATCACTGTCCCGCATTGGTATGAAAACTCGAAGCAGCGGATTCATCTCGGCGCTGATGTATGATACGCCCGTCCGCTTCTTCTTGCCACTCTTTAAGGTTATTTCAGCTGGTTTAGAGCCAAGCATCATCTTGTCCATGTAAATAAGTGCCGCTTCCCGCATACGCATGCCTTCATACCTATGCTCTGGTTGTATCGTAGGCTGCACTGGCTCAGGCTTTGGGGGTGTTAAGGTGCCATTCTTGATTCGTTGCTCGACTAGCTTCTTCAGATCCTCTTCGCTCTCGTAGGCTTTGAGCCGACCACTCAGATAGCCCAGGCGATAACTCACGCCATCACTCATCAACCGCCAGTTCGTATCAGCTAGAGTCTTTTCTATGAGTTTTTTCAATCCTTTCTCGCTTTTATATTCTTCACGGTCAGCTTCGGCATCAAGACAGCTGAAATCTAGTGTTACCTCGCGACCGAGCTGAGGCTCACCTAGTTTAAATTCGGTATATCTCTTCTTGGCTAAGACGGGAGCCAATAGTTCACTGAGCTGGGCGATCTTTAGCTTCTTAACATCCTTGATGGCATCGTAAACATCAGCATGTTCGCTCCGCTCTACGGCACCGGCTTCCAGTTTTTGCATACGTTCCAGGTGTTGAGCTTTCTGCTGAAACTTAAACAGTGTCAAGGACCCCAAATTTCGGACACCTTTGTCTACAAGCTCACAGCTGTTAACTGAACTTGCTTAGCAAGATACTGTTTCGGGGCCATCTTCAGGGCCAGATGTATACGGTAGTGGTTGTAAACGTAGAGCTGTAAGTGAATAGCTTCAGTGAGCTGACCAACACTAACAAATCTGCTTGGATCTCCCAGATCAACCTTGAAGCCATTGTAGAAGCTCTCTTGGTAGCCATTCTCCCATGGGTGGGCTTTGGCTGAGTAGCTCAGCTTAATACCACAGTTGGTAGCCAGCTCCATGTAGATCTGAGATAGATACTCACTACCACGGTCACTATGTAATATCCTAGGTCTTCCATGGTGCTCCAGGGCATCGTAAAAAGCTGCTGCCACCAGTGCTGTATCATGCCGGTTGGATACATGCCACCCAACCACCTGCCGGGAATACAGATCCAGAATGGTGGCTACATAGATAAACCTGCCCTCGTATGGGATGTAGGTGAAGTCACTGGCCCAGACATCATTGGGCGCAATGGGAAAGTAGTCAGCTATGAGGTTCGGCAGCTCAGCATCTGCCAGACTTGGTGCTTTAGTGTAGACTGGCTTCTTGCCCCTGCGGCGGTAGGGCTTAATGCCATAGAGCTGCATGACACGTAAAGCCCGCTTCTTGTTGACACCCAGATGGATGGCTAACCTCCGGTAGCCATAGCTGGGATGCAGGTGCAGTATCTGTAATATATCCTGCCGGAGCTGCTCATCCTTAAGGGCTAGTCTGGACTGGTAGTAGAGGGTGGAGCGAGCAACGCCAAGCTGCTGAGCAATCTTTGTTTTACTCATACGGTGTGGCCTGGTTGCCTCAGCGAGCGGTCTTTTTTTTCTCTTTGTCCAGGTAGAGCGTCAGATTGCCGACCAATTCTTTAAGCATCTGGTTTTCTTTCTTGAGTTTGGCATACGCCAGTAAGCTTGGCTGGTTGTTGACAGTACCCCGGCTCAGCCAGTTGTAGATAGTTTTGGTTGAGATACCATGCTCCTCAGCTAACCGAGTCACTGGCACACCATCTTCTTTGAGCCGTTTCAGGATCTGGGCTTTAACATCTGGACGAATCACATGACGCTTGGGCATGAGTGAACCCCCTTACTAGTTACTAAATATTGCTACAAGCTATTGTAGACAATACTGTCTAGAATAATGGGTCCACCGCAAAAAGACGTTCTCTACACTCTTCGACATTGTCAACCATGATGTCAATGCCATATATATTTGACACAGCGGTAAGTACATTTCGCTCATAATCAAACTTTTTCTTGTACTTTTGATCGGCTATATTTTTCATGCGACGTTCAAGGATTATTACTAAAAAGTTGCCGTTACCAGCAGCAGGCTCAAGAATACGCTTTTTAGGGTTGGAGATATCATCTCCTACGAGATTTAGCATTGCATTTACTTCTTCTGCTCTAGTAAATACCTCGCCAATATCTCTGACACGTTGCTTCGTCTTCATTTACATTAGATTATAGACTACTCTGTATCTGTTTTGGAACGTATTGTACTTATGGGCTAGACTTCTTACCCCTTTGCGGTACCTTTGTACTACTATGCAACCACCACTACAGTACACCGATACCTCAGCCTACAAACTGCCCAAGGAGCAGGATGGTAAGCCAGTTCATGCAGTTGCAGCAAAAATTGCTCCAGTCGAATACTGCCTTTACGCACGTAAATCCAGCGAAGATGATGAAAGACAAGCTCTTTCGATAGATTCGCAGATTAAAGAAATGGCTATCCAGGGTCAGGCTCAAAGCCTTAGAGTGGCTGATATTAGAAAAGAGAGCCATTCTGCTAAACAATCAGGGCAACGACTAGTATTTGAGCGACTTATCGCTGATATAAGATCGGGTTTATTCACTGGCATATTAAGCTGGGCACCGGATCGCTTAAGCAGAAATGCAGGAGATCTAGGGACTTTAGTAGATTTAATGGATCAGGGTAAGCTGATTGAAATCAGAACTCATGGTCAAATATTTACAAACTCCCCCAATGACAAGTTTCTACTAATGATCCTGTGTTCTCAGGCCAAACTTGAGAACGATAATAGAGGCATCAACGTAAAACGTGGCATGAAGACCAAGTGTGAACTGGGTTTTAGGCCTAATATGACGCCACAAGGCTACCTTAATGATCATTACTCGGGAAAAGGTCAAAAGAAAGTATTCGTAGATAAGAAACGAGCTCCTGTGATTAAACAGGCTTTTGAGAAGGTGGCTGCCGGATCTAGTGGACGAGATATCTATGATTGGATGAAGTTAGTCGGTTTTAAAACCAAGAGCGGTAAATATCTAACCTTAAGCGGTGTTTACCGTATGCTTAACAATCCATATTACTGTGGTATCTTTGAATTCCCGATCGGGAGTGGTAAATGGTACAAGGGAGCGTACACTCCAATTATTACAAAAGAGCTGTTTGCAGCCGTTCAACAAAAAATGGTTGTAGCTCCTAAGAGTAAACCAGGAACCAAGCAATTTGATTACATAAAGCTACTTAAATGTGGGCGTTGTGGTTCCGGAATTACCGCACAGGATAAGATCAAGTACTGTAAGAATGGCATTACTAAACGATATGTTTATTATCACTGTACCCAGGGTAGAGATTTTTACTGTCCTGAGCCTTATATCAGAGAAGAAAAACTAACTGAAGCACTCCTAAGTCTGTTAGACAAACTAACTGTTAAGGAGATTGAAAGCCGAGAAGACCTAAAGCACGAACTCGATAAATTTAGACGTTTATCTTCTGCTGTGATGGGTTATGGAGACAACCCAGAAATTAACTTACATAACTTTGCTAAATATATCCTCATAGAGGGCAAAAGAGACGAAAAACGATCTTTAATTATGTGCTTAAGGCAGACTATTTATCTCAAGAACAGAGAGCTTACAACTCAGATTTAGAGCAAAAACCAATCAACCATGATGAACTATTTATACCAACCTCGAGCCTCAAAGAATCCTGAAATTAGACTATCTGCCACCTCGCCAAGCCCGATATCCCAGCAGATGCGCTTTAGTAGCTTCAGATGTAGTTCGGCGAGCTGTTCCTTGTCCAACATGGAAGCAGTATTCGTATCTTCAACCCATTTATAATCACTATATCTAAGCTTTCCTCGGGAATCATTCCAGAATCGGTCATCGGGTGGCACGGTTATGGCTCCTTTGCCCCCACGTAGGCTTGCATGAACACTTACCTGGCCATTGTAGCCAGCATGTATAAATACGGTTTTGGCTATTTCCAGCTCTTTATGCAAGTAATCCGCTATAAGGTATGCAGAAACAGTTCGTTGATTATCATGAGTCCGTAACACATCGGCAGCCATGTAGGAATGTCCGTTGAAGAATATTTGGTTAGCAATTATGACCCCACTCCAATTTTGCCAGTGAAAAGCGGTAAGTCCTCCTGGTATTGATTTGGTTTGGTGTATGAAGGCAGTGTCTTGCCACTCGTTACCTAGAAGACCCTGCATCTGGGACAAGTCCTTATATTCCAATAAATTTCGATCTGGATAGAATGGCATCACAGACACGTCAAAGATTGCGGCTGAATCATTGATGCCAAGGGGCTGCTTGTAGATATTTTCAGTCTGTCCGGGCTTGTTAACCAAAGATTGTCGTTCTTTCTCGGCGTCGGCGATATCTATATCAAAATTCAGACGAGTAAAGTCTATTGCCATATCTCGTGCTTGTTGGGATCGCTCACGCTTAGTCATCAGTTGGAGTAACTCCTCACGATTTGCGGCACTAATCGGAGTACTGATATTACCTGTACGCACCCATGGAGTTGGGTCACTATTCGTCATATAGGGAGGAGCTATGCCTTCTCTAACTCGTATTAAGACAAAGCCTTTACCGTCTACTTCATCAGTAGTAGTAACTTCAAACGACGGGAAGGGTATTACATTGGCCGCTACCTGATATACCCTATCAATAGGTTTAGCCGTAATGTCGATGCCGTCCCATTTTTCGGGTAACCCCGTCTTTGGGTCTTCAGCAACACCAATAATTATCAGGCCACCCTGAGTATTGGAAAAAGTTACGAATTGCTTAGCCAAGTCTTTCGGAAAGTCCTGCTTGTACTCTAACGAAACACCTTCGATGATCTTGAGTTTACAAAAATCAACAATATCAGCGAATGACATACTAGTGATTGGCTTATTCAATATGTCCATTAGACCTGTTCCAGCGCCAATAAATTGTCCTTACCAGTGTTGTCCGGACGGGTTTCTAGGTACTTAGTGCCATACTGATTCTCACGAATCATACACGTAATTGTGCTACCGCTCACTGAGACATAAGCAGTCTCGCGGTTGCCCACTAGGTAATTAATTACATCATCACGCGTGTCGATCCCTGTTTGATTATTTGCATCCTTACGCCAGCGGTAGAGGCTTATCGCGGTGTGGGGGTCGCTTGGATTTGGTTTTCTTATTCCAGTGATTTGTAGTCCCATGTTAGTATTCCTTTCGTCTAACAGATTAACTGGTAGAATTATTAGTATTGTAATATCAAATTTATCAAAATGATGAATCATTGTCAACACATTTTGTGCATGGTAATATAGCATAATGATAAATCCACTAGAAAAAGCACCCATCACAATTGGGCAACGAATAAAAAGTGCTCGTGAAAAAGCTAGTTTAACTCAGTTAGAGTTGGCCACTTTACTTGGTTATAGCTCCCCAACTGCTATTTCGCTTATTGAGGCAGATGAGAGAAACGTGAAGGTTGAAACATTAGAAAAAATCGCAAAAGTCCTGCACCAAGATGTTAGCTACTTAGCTACTGGTAAAAAGAGTAGCACCACCATTAAGACAGCACTGCGTGCCGACGAGAACTTCGAAGCTGAAGACGTTAAAAAGATAGAATCATATATTGATTATTTAATGTCACAGAAAAAGAAAAACGATGGACGAGGAAGCGCAGAAGAATAGCCCCCGACTTACAGAGGCTAGGCATGCAGCCAAGGGTCTTCTTAAAGATGCTAAGATCACTTCTGCTCCGATTGAAATTAAACAGGTTATTAGTACTGTTAAAAAGACCTTTAATGTTACGGTCAGCGGTGTTACTAATGAGATATTCAGCGGTAAAGGTGATGCAATAACTCAGGTTAGAGGTGAGGATATATTTATTATCTATAACGACGGAAGGTCGGTTGTTCGTAAGCGTTTTTCTGTTGCGCACGAACTAGGCCATTTATACATCGGTCATCTTCACGGGAACTCTAGTCACGATTTAAATTCAGAGAACTTTGACGAAATGGAGGCGAACACTTTTGCAGCATATTTGCTGATGCCGCCGGATTTGCTCCGCAAAGATATTAAAGCTGGCATGAAGAAACCTGAATACTTAGCAAAAAAATATCAAGTTAGCTTGGATGCTTTATGGATACAGCTTACGAGCACAAACTTATATAAGATTATCAGCTAGAGATAGATGAAAGTTCCATAAAAACTAGGTTTTCAGGGGTAATTATGCTGTTCCAGACCCAGATGGGGTCGGCTAAAAAGTGAGCCCTTGAGACAAAAACAGGGCTTTTAACAAGCCCTTTCTACCTCTCTCATTGTCTTTGGCCTTATAAAAAAGTTCCACAATCTATCTGGCGGAGGGGGAGGGATTCGAACCCTCGAGACCTTTCAGTCTGGCGGTTTTCAAGACCGCTGGAATAAACCACTATCCAACCCCTCCAAGTGTTATTAACATAGGATTTCCAAGATTAGTATATTATTCCTGATTTTTATCTAAAAGCCAATCTTTCTAAGTAAGTTATCTATGAAGTCTTGGCGCGATGTTTCCTTGGGTAGCGCTCCCGTAAGAGCAGCCTCTACTCGCTCTGTCATGTCACCTGAGAAGTAAATGTACATATATGGCATAAACCTTTTCAGCGGTGTAAACACGACACTGCTTGAATCATCGTGATGGACTACTGAAAATGAGCGGTAACTACCGAAGTTATAATAGCGGCCGTTTATTGTAAAGCCGTGAAGGGTCAGTTGATAATCCGTTAGACGAGGTTTCTTAGAAGCATAAATACCAATAAGTATGCCGCTGACAATAATAACAGCTGTGGTTATCTTATCTTTGGTAGCAAAGTAAATTAAGGTAGAAAGACCTAAGGTAATGACAATTAAGGCAAGGTACCACATAAGATTTTTGCTATTAGAAAAGCCATTTGGCGATGACCAGTTAAATAACGGTTCTTCGTTTGCGCCAACGGGTTGAGGAGTATCCTTTTTGTCTTCTTTGCTTTCGTTCGGGTTGAAACTAAAACTTCCAACCTTATCTTTGGGGTGCAGTAAAGCCATGGGTATATTCTAACTCTTAAACCTTGGTTATATAAAGCTCATGTTTAGATAGGTGTTGTATTAATTATGTTGTAAATAGCTTTCGATCAGTTGCTTTTGCTTTGAAGGCTAAGCTATACTACAGGAAATACAAAAAGGCAAGTAACCCCAAAAAAGCAACGGTATATAAATTTTGGAGGGTAACTATTATGGCGCGAAATCGCGACGACGATCTTCTGTTAGGAGAAGACGATGAACTAGCTGCTGCCTTTCTTGGTGAGGAAGACATTGCAACTAACACTAACAATGCTCAGCCTGCTTCTGAAGGGCCAACCGCTGAGGAGTGGGATGAAGATGACAGTGTCCCAGGACAATTAGCTGTCGATGTTTATGAAACGAAAGAGAAGCTTGTCGTTAAAGCTAGGACCGCCGGGGTCAACAAAAGCGAGTTAGATGTTAGTATCTCTGACAATCAGCTAACAATTCGGGGAACACTTAACGCCGGTAACGAAGAGGGTGTTGAGAACTACTTCCTTCAGGAATGTTACTGGGGTGAATTCTCTCGAACAATTGCCCTACCTGTACCTGTTAAAGACGAAGAGATTGAAGCAGTTCTAAAAGATGGTGTCCTAACCATTAGCTTTGGCAAGGTTAAGCAAGATACAGTTAAGAAAATTGAAGTTCTTTAAGCCAGGACAAGTCCTGTTCTGTCTCTAAGGTCGATCCTTGAAAGAAAAACTAATTCAGAAAAAAACTATCACTATAGATAAAAGCGCATCTAAAAAGATCCTGCTCTTTTGCGTGCCTATTATCTTGCTTATTACCCTCATTTGTATTGGTTTTGCCGCCGAGGGTAGCCAGCAGTTTTCACTTCTAGCCAATTCGTTTGATCACGGGCATACTTACTTCCTTCAGTCTATCGGTGGAGTAGGCCAAGACCCTGTCTTTTACCACGGCAAGGTTTACTGGGATGAGGGTCCTTTTCCAGCTGTTATATTGATGCCTTTTGTAGCCTTCTTTAACATCTGGCATATATTCTTCTACCAGGGATACATAAAGTGGCTGATGATTTTAGCTATTGGATACCTGGTATATAAAATGGCCCAAAAGATTGGCTTCTCAGCCATAGACAGTTTGATTTGGATGTTCGGCTTTGTTCTAGGTTCGGTCTTTATTGGTGTTGGCAGTGTCTCTAGCGGCTGGTTATTCGCTCAGATTGTTGCCACGCTATTGGCACTGTGGTCGCTATATGAATACATGAACAAAAAAAGATGGTGGTTAATAGGTCTGTTGTCAGCCTGTTTACTGCTGACGAGAATACCGGCAGCTTGTATATTAGTGTTTTATGTGATCGCTATAGTCATGGCCAAGAAAGAATGGAAAGTTAAGTTCAAAGAGCTGTTTCAATTAGGGGTATTTGTAGTTTTAGCCGTCCTACTTATGGGCGTATATAACCAGCAAAGGTTTGGTAGCCCCTTAGATAATGGCAACCAATATCAGTTACTGTCTCAGGCTTCTTCTGAAGCAAGATCAATGGGTGTTTTCTCACTTGATCACATTCCGACTAATCTATATACCTTAATCTTTAGGCCACCAACAACAGAACTAGCCTCAAGTAGTTCGTGGAGCTTGAAATTCCCTTGGGTAGAAAATAATTTGATGGGTGTTAGTATCTTTATCACCTCACCATGGCTTTTGTACTTCTTTACCAAGAGATGGTCAAAATACTCCAAAGAAGCTAAATACTTAATTATTTCTTCATTAGTTGGTCTTTTAGTAGTACTCTGCTATTTTGGCGATGGCGCAGATCAGCTAGGTTACCGCTATACTCTAGACTTTATGCCAACTCTCTTCCTGGCGCTAATGATGATCTATCGTAAAAATACCGGTAATCTCTCTACGGGCATGAAAATATTATTACTAGGATCAGGTATTACAAACTTCTACTTATTAACTACTTACGTTCAGGGTTAAGTGCCGGATATATTGTTGCCAATACTGGTGCCTTGGCTAAGGACGATTCTGACTATAACTTGAGCTAGGACAGCTATAACTAAACCAATAACCGCATAGAGAAGGGTATTTTTCGCTCCCGATACTCCACCACTCTCTCCACCAGAAGTTATGTATCTCAGCCCAGCATAAATAATCATTATCACGGAAATAACACCTACAATTATTGAAAATATGTTGACTACTTTTTTAGCCAATGTCTCCACACCAGTAGTAATACTCCCGCCAGTACCACATGTCGTATTAGAACCTGTGGCACTATTAAGACCACTAGTTATCTCACTGCCTATATTATTACATGTAGCGGCTGATGCCTGGATAGGAACAATTATCGGGACAGTCATCGTAAGTGCTGCTACAACAATTAAAAGTTTACTCTTTAATATATTTAACATCCTAACCCCCTAGTTAGTTATTTTAGGTATTTTGTTCATATATCCAATACTACATAATACTACAGCAAATTGATAGTGTTTTTAACTATAATTTCTAGTAATTGATGAGGGGTTAACATAGCTATTATTCTGAATATTGGTGGCTGTAGTTAGTACAATGTGGACAAGAAATTGAGCAAGTACGGCAATAAATACACCTACCAACGCATATATGAGGGTATTTCTAGCCGACTGAACAGAGTTCGAATCACCTCCAGAAGTAGCAAATTTAATACCAGCTACTATTAACATCATTACTGAGATAACACCTACAACAATAGACATAATATTAACGACTTTGTGGGCAATACTTTTTATAGTATCCCCTCCTTTCGAACACCCAGCTGAAGTCACGGAAGATAAGCCACTGCAGGCATCAGCCACAAAAGATTTGGCAGCAGAAGCATAGCCGGTACTAGCAGAAAATATGGTTACAATAGTGATTATAGCCACCATTATTTTTATGTATTTCACTTTAAACATTTTACGCTACGTTCTTTAATACGAAAACTACGATTGACTGAGCAAGTACGGCAACAACAATACCTACAAGAGCATAGATAACCGAGTTCCTGGCGCTGGCCATACTCTGAGCATTATCCCCACTAATGATCATTTCAAGACCGGCAATAATTAAAACAATAACAGCGGCGACACCGATAATATACGAGATGATATCAATAGTGGTCTTTAGTGTCACAAGAATTGGGTCACTATTAGAATTTTGCTGTTTTATAACTTCATTACAGACATCTGTTTTCCCTATACTACCGTTGGTACAGCTACCAAAAATGTTGATTGCAAAAGCTGGCTGACTAAAAGACAAGGCGGTTAACGTTAATAAAATGATGGATAATATTACTTTTTTCATAACTTTCCTACCACAAATGCTACAACCGCTTCGGCACTTAAAGAAACAAGCAGCCCGATAGCGGCATAGATTATTGTTTCTCTGGCCTTTGCGGCTTCCTCCGGTTTACTGCCCGAGGTTACAAACGCCAAGCCGCCAATAACTATCATTAAAACTGATATGACGGCAGCTATACCAAAGAATATTTCAAGAGCTGTATGGATAACATCTGAACTAACTGTAACTTTTGGTAGACCAGTATCGCAACTGCCCCCGAGGCTAGTGCAGCTAACAGAAGCCGATGATGCCAGTAATCTGAAAAATATTGATGGGATCATTTAAAAACTCCCGGCAATAAAGGTTACTATGACGGCAGATAAAATGCATATAGCTAACCCGATGGCAGCACTTATTATCGTACTTAGAGCTTTGCTAGTCTCTTCCGGTCTACCCTGGCTAGTTGAATATTGAATGCCAGCATAAATTATTATGCCGACAGCAATTAGGGCAGCTATTCGAAGCAGTATTTCTATAACTGCGGCAACAATAAGCCAGATATCTGAAAGACTGTTTAGTTCTGGGGATGTAGCTGGTGAACCTGTACAGGAAAGGTATTCATACCAGGTCGGAAAGCCTAACAATTTGCTGCTTGTGCCATTAATGCAAGCTGTGGCTGCGGCAAAATGCTGGCTGAATAATATTTGTCCTAAATTCATTGTTTAAAGAATCCTATTGGAATTACATAATCAAGTATTGCATAGGCGAATATAAAGATAAGTAGGGCTGTTAAGGCGGAGGTAAGTCTTTTGATAGCCGCTCCTGTGGCGTTAGGGTCTCCTCGTGACACGATGTATTGTATCCCGCCAATAATTACTGACACTATCACTACCAAACCGACACCATCGGATAAGAATCTGATTACGGCAAACAGCAAATCAACGATGCCGTTATGGTAAGCATTACAATAGGGCGTCGGTTTATAATCAGGATTGTAATCGGAGTCATTGGGATTTGAGGAGCCGCAACCATTCCCATAGCACCCAAAGTTTATACTAGTCCGATCAAAACCGGTTGTCGCACCACACCCATTCACTAAACGAATATTGGATATCTGGCAGTTTGCACCCCTAGAACAATTGTCGGATACCTGAGAGCTTGTCTTTGCCGAACTAAAACTACCGATAATAAAAAACAGGCTTATAAGCAAAAAGGGCAGAAGTATAAGTTTACGCGTTAGGGAATGTTTTAGTTTTTTGGTATCCATTTTGATCAAATTATATCCTTATATTTGCTCTCATACAAGGTGTTATACTTATTGTTATATGGCGACATATAAGCTTATCCAAAATATTGAAGCCGATGACAAACTTCTAGGTCCCTTAAGTTTCAAACAATTTATCTATACCTTGGCTTCTCTGTTCATGCTTTATATAAGCTACCTCCTTCTAACTCATCACGCCGGATTCTTAGATGTCGTCACTATGCCGATAGCGTTATTTGCCGGATTCTTAGCCTTTCCTTTTGGCAAAGACCAGCCAACCGAAGTATGGGCCATTGCTAAACTAAAGTTTTTCTTAAAACCAAGGCGTCGTATTTGGGCCCAAAGCGGTGTTAAGGAACTAGTCACTATAACAGCCCCTAAGAAAATTGACATTCAAAAATCTAATGGCTTATCGCAAACTCAGGTAAAATCGAGGCTTGAAGCTTTGGCTAGTACCATAGACAGTCGTGGATG
Source organism: uncultured bacterium (assembly GCA_963762395.1). Classification (GTDB taxonomy): domain Bacteria; phylum Patescibacteriota; class Saccharimonadia; order Saccharimonadales; family UBA4665; genus JAJZKE01. The sequence continues at coordinate 48,627 of CAVXKL010000003.1, forward strand.
GGCAATTAAAAATATAGACTCCGTTTATCAGACGCCGCTTGCTAATGCTGATGACTCAGACAGGTTAATCAGCACTTCTATTTTACCGAAAGCAGTGCCGGAATATGATGTCCCCGACTCGGAAGACCTCTTTAATGATTCAGCCAATCCAATTGCCCAACAAGTTAATAGAATGCTGACAGCTGACACTAGTTCAAGGCGCCAAGAGTTAATTGAGCATTTAAATGAGACTAGGGCTGAAGTAGCTAATAAGCAGGCAAAGGGTCAAGTTGTGATCACTCCCCAGCAACCAACAGCTGCTGCGGTAGCTGTACCCGAAGATAAAATAGAAGAGAAACTTGAGGATGCCTATCAGTCTAGCCATGCACCTTTAAGCAACATGCACGCTTTAAGAAGCAAAGTAGCTCAAAACCACAATAAAACAGCTGCTGCGATAGTTTCTGAACCACCGTCGACTGCTCAGCCTGATCCTGTTATAATAAACTTATCGAAAAGAAACGATTTAAACGTCAGTGTTATTTCTAATGAGGCTGACAGGGCTAAATCAAAAGACAGTGGCACTGTTGAAGTCTTAATACCGCATTAACACTAGATATAGGTGGGCTATGAATCCAACAAACAACATAATTCAACCAACGCCGACCGTAAACGGCTCGCCCGCTATTTCTAATTTGCCACCCGTACCACCTAGCTATACGCCTGCTCACCAGCAGGTAACAGGGCAAAGTCCAACCCAGTCAAATCAAGCACGGCCTGCTGCTCAATCAAGACCCAAAACAAACCCTAATAGTACTCAAAACACTCTTCAAATTGCTGAGATAAGGGATGGCATAGTAATAATGAACGATGGTTCTTTTAGATCAGTCGTGATGGTAAAAAGTATTAACTTTGATCTGATGAGCACTCAAGAACAAGAAGCCGTAGAGTATTCATACCAGGGTTTTCTCAATTCACTTTATTTCCCAATCCAAATATTTGTCAGAACTCAAAAAGTTGATCTTCAGCCTTATCTAGAGAGATTGGATAAAATTCGGACTGAACACGACAATATGCTACTTGCCTTATTAATGGATGACTACATCGCTTATATGGATGATCTAAGCCAGCAGACGAACATTATGGATAAGAAGTTCTATATTGTTATCCCGTTCTTCCCACATGATGATATCCAAAAGGCACTAACAGAAAGTAAGAACCTTCTAACTGGACTAGTTGGCCTGTTTAATACCAAGGAACAACACGTCGTTATAAATGAAGGCGATCTTGAAGCAGCTAAAACAGAGCTTAGAAACAGAGTGCAGTCAATACTGTCAGGTCTACTCCAGTGTAATATACAGGGTCTACCGCTAGACACCCAAGAATTAATTGAGCTTTATTACGACACATACAACCCAGATACCGCTACCAGGCAACAGCTTAAAAACTTTGATGATCTTTCAGCTGATTTAATAACTAAAGGCCAGGGCACTGCTCCACAAAGCCATCTGCAAAGGGAGCTTCAGTAAGATGGCTATTTTTAAAAAACAAGGCACCACACCAAATGTTGATCCGATAGCCATTGCTCAGCAGCACCAGCAAAGAGAAGAGCAGGAAGTTGAGGCAGCCTTTCAAAAAGGTATTACTGCCTTAAGGGATTTTATTGCGCCTAGTTCGTTTGAATATAAGTCAACATACTTCTTGCTGGGCACGAGGTACGCCCGCACTTACTACGTATATGGTTACCCCCGGAATCTATATACTGGTTGGCTGTCCGGGATGGTCAATCTGGATGAAGTTATGGATCTCAGTTTATATATCTACCCAGTAGAAAGCAGGGTAGTTCTTGAGAATTTAAGAAAGAAAGTGACAAGACTTGAAGCCGGTATTCAAATAGATGCCGATAAGGGTAGGGTTAGAGACCCAGCAAAGCAAGCAGCCATATTAGACGCTGAGGAGATGCGGGATAAATTACAGGTTGGCGAAGAAAGGTTCTTCCGTTTTGGATTTTACTTCACTATTTACGCCAGCGACATGGAAGAACTGGAATTTGTTAGCCAAAAAGTTGAGTCAATGCTTGGTCAACAGCTTGTTTATTCAAAACCAGCTACTTCTCAGCAAGAACAAGCTTTTAATAGCACCGTCCCCCAAATGTCTGATCTGTTGCAAATCAGAAGAAACATGAGCACCGGCGCACTAAGCACTAGTTTCCCGTTTACCAGTGCCGATTTAAGCCAAGATAATGGTATTTTATACGGCATCAATATGCATAACTCCGGCTTGGTAATATTTGATAGATTCTCTCTGGAAAATGGTAACTCAGTTGTGTTCGCAAAATCCGGAGCTGGTAAATCCTTCCTGGTAAAGCTGGAGGCCTTAAGAAGCATGATGTTCGGTACTGAAATATTTATTATCGACCCTGAAAATGAATACCAAAAAATGTCTGATGCTGTTGGCGGGGCATACGTCCGGCTAAGCCTTAACTCGCCAACCAGAATCAATCCTTTCGATCTGCCTATAGTAGTTGATACCGAAGAGGCTGATAACGCTCTTCGCAGTAACTTAATTACGCTTCACGGACTGCTTAGACTGATGATGGGTGGCGCCCAGACTCAGATGTTGGGTGGCACGGCGGTTGCCGTACCAGTACTGGCTCCTAGTGAAGAAGCGGATCTAGATGCTGCCCTTATTGAAACATATGCCCGTGCCGGCATTACTAATGACCCGCTAACTCACCGCTCGCAGCCGCCAACTATAAATGACCTTTATGACACGCTACTGCATATGGGCGGTAATGGCCCGCAGCTAGCCCAAAGATTAAGAAAATATACAACTGGTACTTTCTCCGGTATTTTCTCCCAGCAGTCGAACATAGATATTGATAATCCTTTGGCGGTATTTAATATACGGGATCTTGAAGACGAATTAAGGCCTGTTGCTATGTATATTGTCTTAAATTACATCTGGAATAAGACAAAGATAGACCAAAAACGACGAATCCTAATTATTGATGAAGCCTGGCAATTAATGAAGTATGAAGACTCAGCCAGCTTCTTATTCAGTCTGGCTAAAAGGGCTAGAAAGTATAACCTAGGGGTTACGACTGTAACCCAAGATGTTGAAGACTTTATGGGTTCCAGAATGGGTAGGGCAGTTGTGGCTAACTCTTCATTACAATTCCTACTTAAACAATCTACTTCAGCAGTAGATGTTCTAGCCGATGTCTTTAAATTAACTAGTGAAGAGAAAAAGAGATTAAGCCAGTTCCCGGTTGGCCAAGGGCTATTCTTTGCTGGCCAAAATCACGTTCACATCCAAGTTGTCGCCAGCCCAACAGAAACAAGCCTCATAACTACTACTCCAAGTCTCGGTATTGACCAGAACACACCGCCAACGCCAATTTATGACAGAGAGCAACCAGCCGAAACGCCGACTATGCCGGCAATGCCGATAGAAGAAACTGTAGACATCAATACGTCCGGCACAGAGCCGGCTGAATCTATAACTTAATGACTTTGCTTTTGATATCCAGATTCTTAAGGACCACGCCAGCGTCGGTCGTGGTAATAAAGGATTGATTATCTTTTAGATAGCTAGTTAATGACTTTCGTCTAATACTATCCAGTTCACTGTATACATCATCCAGTAGTATTACTGGTTTAGTATCACCAATGCTCTCCAGTTTTTTAAGTTCGGTTATTTTTAAGGCTATGACGGCAGTTCGAAGTTCACCTCTTGAGGCATAACTCGCTGATGGATGATTATTATATAAAACAGTGAAATCTTCGCGGTGTGGCCCGTGCATTGTGAAACCAGCCCTTAAATCATCTTCTAAATCATTCTCCAGTTGCTTTAAATAAGAGGTTTCGTATGAATCTGGGTGGAACTGTGTTTTATAGACGGCCAAGACCTTAACTTTGTCTTTAGACAAACTCATATATATAGCAGGCAAAGTTTTATTTATCTCATCTATAAGCTTGCTTCTTGACTGGACAATCTGCCCGGCTAACTGGCTCAAACGAATATTCCAGGGGAATAATTGGGAATTGGTCACCTCAACTGACCGTTTTAGTAAGGAGTTTCTTTGAGCCAGTGCTCGGGCATACTTCCTAATAAGAGAGGAGTATTCACTATTAAGCTGAGCTAGAAAAGAGTTAAGGTAACTACGCCTCTTTTCAGGAGAGCCACTAAGAAGCTGCATATGGTTAGGCTCAAATATAACTACAGGCAGTTTTAAACTAGCGGGCAGTCTTACATATTGCTTGCCGTTAATCTCATATAATTTGTTTGGCCTTTGATCATCCCCAACCTTAATTATCCGTTTGCTGCCGTCGTCATGGCACTCGACCCTTAACCAATTCTTTTTAAAACATATTAATTCTAAATCTTTAGCGCGGTAAGAAGAACCGGTCCGGGAGAAAAGTATGGCTTCTAGGATATTGGTTTTCCCAGCAGCATTAGGACCAACGATGATATTAGCTAACGGATTAAAGTTAAACGAGGTGTTTATGTAGGAGCGGAAGTTTTGTAACCTTAGGCTGGTGATCATTTTTGTTTTTGAAATACTTTATGACTTCAAGGGCATTATCACATGAACATAATCATTGGCCTTAGGATCTTTCAGGAGAACAGGCTCTACTTTGCCATTAAAGGAAAAGACAATATTTTCACCATTAAAGGCGTTTATGCCGTCGATTAAGAATCTAGAATTTAGGGTTATGCTACCAGTGCCAATTACTTTTGCGGCTGCTGTAGCATCATTTTCACCCAATTGAGAAGCCAAAGATTTAATCTCAACATTTTGCTTTTCCTCGCTAAGCTCAATTGTGATGCTCCCAGCTGTTTCTCTAGCAAAAAGACTTGACACCTTAACAATGTTTAAAAGTTCCGATCTTTTTAGAGTTGCTGAATTTTCGGCTTTTGTTGGGATTAATGGTTTGTAGTTGGGGTAGGAGCTGTCTATCAGCCTGGTAACCAGCTCAACATCACCAAAACTAAATAGTGCTTGTTGTTCGTCTTTAACTATTTTTATTGTCTCAACATTATCGTCAAGTGTTCTTAGAAGATCATTCATAGCTGAGGCCGGTACTAAAAGCTCAATGTTTGGGACTTTAGCAGTAATTGTTTTTTCAGCTAGTCTTGAGCTGTCGGTGGCAGCAATGTAAAAATTACCATCACCAGAATGGAAGAAAACACCACTCAAAACTGGTCTACTATCGGTGGACGAGGCGGCAAATACCACCTGCTGTAAACCTCTTTTCAGTTCCACTGCATCAACTTTTATTGTCTCCCCGGCTTCAATGGCTGGCATTACAGGAAAATCTTCAGCAGAAATACCATTAATTGTGGAGTTATATTGATCGGTGGTTAGTTTAAGTTTTTTATCTTCTAGTTCAAGATGGATTACACCAGGTGGCAAACTAGCTACAAAACTAGCTAGCAGGGCTGCTGGGACAGTGATAACACCTTCCGACTCGATTTTTGCACCAATATAGTGGGTAATGCCAATACTTAAATTGGTTGCAGCTACACTCAACCTGTTTTTAGCGGCTTTTATTAAAACATTTGCTAATACTGGTAAGGTTCCGTGGCTATCAGCTACTCGTGCTACTGAACTCAGTGCTCGGTTAAAGTTTTCTTGTGTGACTTGTAGTTTCATAATAACTATTTAGGTTAGTTTTATTTTTATTACTATAGTGGTTGTGGATTCTGTGAATAAAACTAACACTTCCTCCTTAAATCCCACTCATTTAGTTGATTAAAAACTGTTATTTGGCTGTTTATAAAACTAGCATAAATAGACAAATTGTCCCCCATAGAAAAGGTTGTAAAATTGTCTCTGTTTAATAAACCTATAGTTACGAACACACCAAACACTTTATTACCACAGGTTTTAAACATACCCTTAGGCATAAAGGCGCTCCTTTATGTCGGCAATGGTTTGCCTAAGACTGGGGTCAAGACGCGACTGCTTCTCTATTTTTTCAACTGAATGTATAGCTGTTGTATGGTCTTTCTTGCCAAGTTCTCGGGCTATTTTAGGGAAGCTTAGGTGTAGTTCACTGCGGAGCATATACATGGCTATTTGTCTCGGCACAACAATGTCTTTGTCTCTTTTTGGGCCGATAATATCTTCTATCGGAACTTGGAAATGTCTAGAGGTTCTTTCAATGATTTGTTTGGCGCTTAGGTGTTTGGGTCTTGTTTTGGTTGCGCCAAGCAAACTAGTAGCTACAGCTAGCGATGGTTCAAGTGACCTCATTTCACAAAAGGCTAAAAGCTGATTTAAAGCACCCTCAAGCTCTCTGATGTTTGTCGAGATGTTATTAGCTAAGTACTCAACAACTTCAGGCGACAAGGTTACATCATGTCCCTGGGCTTTAGATTGAATGATGGCGCACCTCGTCTCAAAATCGGGGGTCTGCATATCTATACTCATCCCCCATGTG
>CAVXKL010000004.1:0-330830 GCA_963762395.1 uncultured bacterium
GCGCTATCGAATCAGCGTGAAGATCGAGCCGGGCGGTGTGGCTGGAACGTGGCTGCGGGATCGTGTACGAGTTGGCGATGCTCTCGACGTCAGTTCCCCTCGCGGCAGCTTCATTCTGCAAGCCGGAGAGCGGCCGGTCGTCCTCCTCAGCGCCGGGATCGGGGCGACACCGGTGCTGGCGATGCTCCATGCGTTGGCGGCGGCCCGGTCGGCCCGGCAAGTCTTATGGCTCCACGCAGCTCGAGATCGCGAACATCATCCCTTTGCCGCCGAAGTCCGCCGCCTGATGCTCGCCTTCCCGCACGGCCGAAGCTATGTCTGCTACAGCAAACCGGCCTCGTCCGACAAGTTGGGCGAGGATTTCGATGCCGCCGGTCATTTGTCGCGATCGGTGCTCGAAGAGATCGGCATCCCGCGAGAAGCGGACGTTTACCTTTGTGGACCGGCTGCCTTTATGGCGGATATGAAGGCGGCACTTGCGGGCTATGGCGTCCCGCCGGAACGGATTCACATCGAGATCTTCAACGGCAGTGAGCCGAAGAGTCCTGGTGTGGTCGGCGCGGTAACACGAAATCCGCATCCACCCGAGGGCGATACCAACACCGGGTCGTTGGTGTCGTTCGCGCGAAGCGGCATCGCCGCACACTGGAACGCATCGGTCTACCAGAGCATTCTCGAACTGGCCGAAGCGTGCGACGTTCCGGTCCGCTGGGCGTGCCGGAGTGGTGTGTGTCACAGTTGTGAGAGCGGTTTGGTTTCGGGAGCGGTGGCCTACGGACCAGAGCCGCTCGACAAACCCGCTGAAGGCAATATTCTCGTTTGCTGCTCACAACCGATTCGTGATGTCGTCATCGATCTGTGAAGCAAGTCGCCGCCGGAATCTCCGCTGTTTTTCAGTCCGCGCCGTCGCGCCCAATACCCAAAATCGACATCCGACCAAATGCCGCGTCGGATATTCGCCAACTGCCGTACCCCGGGCCGTCCTGAAACCGGCGAGCGTCTTCCAGATGCTGTAGCGGCGGCAAGTTTGCGAGCCAAGAACGCGCTGCCCCGAAGGCCCCGCACTTGCAGTCAGTGATTCACGTGGTCGGGGGTTGCACCCGCACCGGGGTTCTTCTGGCCAACCTACACTACCCAATATGGAGATTTACGATGAGTCTTATCGACAAAGCGCTAAAAGCAAACCAGACGTATGCTAAGAAGTACGATAGAAAACTGGGGGCGCATCCAGCCCCCAAAATCGCAGTTGTAACCTGCATGGATCCCAGACTTTCAGACCTCCCTGAAATCCTGGGGCTGCCGCAAGCCGATCTCGACGTTATCCGAACCGGCGGGCCAGCGGTAACCGAAGATGTGCTCGGAGAGCTTGTCGTTTCCACCCGTGTCCTCGGATCGAAGGAGATCATGCTCCTCAATCACACCGGCTGCGGATTCACGACATTCACGGACGATGAGCTGAACGCGAAACTCACTGCTTTAACCGGCGACGCGTCGCCCGCTCCGATGCGCTTGTTCTCTTTCAAGGATCCTGAACAGAACACACGGGAACAGATCAAGAAGGTCAGATCACATCCGTGGATCGCCAAAGAAGTTCCTGTGCGGGGTTTTATTTTCGACGTGGAGACCGGTCTTATCAAGGAAGTCCATCGGGTTCCGAAGGACGCTGCTGCCTGAAGGACGGTGACCCCGAGATCGATTCGAGCGGTGATGGCCCCGAGCTTTGGCGGGCTCGAAATGCCGCTCTTCGATGAAAATTGCTCTGAATCAGGTCCGCCGACCAGGCGAAGATCATGGTGGGAGAAATTCACGTCGCACTTGTTCGCGGGCATCGTGCTCAAGGTTCGTGAACGAATAGAAGTGCGCCGGTGACAACGTAGTCGTCCCGTTTAGCCGGCGCAGATTCGCTGTCCAACTCGTCATCGCGAAAAGTCAGCATCGGAAGTCGGTGTGATTGGTGATCATAGTCGCGCGCGAACCGAGCTCAACACACGATCGTGTACTGGGACGGCCTAGCTACATGGTCAGTATCATGGAATTCAAGAACGGCAAGGTAGTGCGCGAAGAATGAAGCGTTCAGATCAGACTGCGTCGGGTGGCCGGCTCCGCCGTCTTCGCCGAGCGGAGCTTCCGGTGGACACCGTGAAGTTGGCATGCTATTTGATTGGCAAAGTAGTGGTCCACGATGTTGCCGCGGGCAGGCTCAGCGGGCGGATCGTCGAAACGGAAGCTTATCCAATCGGCGACCCGGCAGGTCATGCGTTCCGTGGGAAGACGCCGCGCAATAGTTCCCTATTTCTCGGGCGAGGGCACGCTTACGTCTATTTCGTGTATGGGTCCTCGTTCATGCTGAATGTTACAAGCGAGGTACGCGGCGTTGGCGGCGGAGTCCTCTTACGTGCGCTCGAACCGCTTGAGGGAATCGACTTGATGCAACGCTCCCGCGCCGCGACGCGCTTGACCGATTTGGCCAGGGGTCCTGGCCGGCTCACCGAAGCGATGCGGATTGATCTCAGACAAGATGGCCTGGATTTGTGCGCCGCCGGTCCACTTTGGCTCGCGGCGACAGCGCAGAATACTGGTGCCATCGGCAAGAGCGCGCGCATTGGCCTGACCCGCAACGTCGATCGACGGTGGCGATTTTATGAGCGCGGTAATCCGTACGTGAGTGGTCCGAAGAGGCTACGCGAGTAGTTCGGCGGCCGACTGGATTAATACGATCGATCCCGACGGTCCCAGTGCTGATGAGTCGCTGGCGGACTGCCGACACCGCATATTGATCTTGGTCGCAGTGGCTCTCACCTCGCCCACGTCGTACTGGATACTAACTCACATATTCCGAGTGGAGCGTGATTTGCTCTTCTGACAGAGAGCAGCTGCTAGACGGATACGCCAAAGTGGCCGCTGACGGAAGGAAATTCGTGCAGCAAATTGATGTCAGAACGAACAACGATTCCCTTGTGATTCTGATGGCTGCGATTCCCGTCTTCGCTCAAAGTCCGCCGGCGTCGCCCGATCGCCCATGGCATACCTCCGACGAACGGCGAATCACAAACGATGGGAAGCGTCTTCGTCAACCGGTTCTTCCCATCGAGCCCGACAAAGCCTATTCCTTAGCGGAATTGATCGATCTGGCTGAAGCCCACAATCCCGAGACTCGCGTCGCTTGGGAAAACGCCCGCGCCCAGGGGGCAGCCCTCGGAATCGCACGCAGCGAACTGTATCCGACCTTATCGGCTGTGGCGCTCTCGGGAGTGGATCGCGCAGGAGATTCCGCTTGGCACCCGGTTCTACCGCCACACGGATCCGGCGGATCAGGTGTCACTGGATCTCAACTACACAATCTTTGACTTCGGGGCCCGTCGCGGCCGAATCGCCGCGGAGAGCGCGCGAGTACTGGCGGCGAACTTCGGTTTTAACGACGTTCACCGGAGACTCATCTTTCAGGTTCAGCAGGCCTATTATCGCCTGCTGAATGCGTCAGCTCAGGACACCGCCGCAAGAGCAAGTTTGGCCAATGCGGAGGCGGTGCAACAAGCCGCGGAGGAGCGGCTGCGTAATGGTTTGGCAACTCTGCCCGACGTTCTGGAGGCGCGCAGTGCGACCGCGCAATCGCAATATGATCTGCAGGCAGTGTTAGGCGCGGAGCAAAGCGCTCGGGGTGATTTAGCTACAGCCTTGGGAGCCCCTGCCGCCACAATGATTCGCGTCGAGCCGCTGAGCGAAGTACCTACTCCCGAGTCGATCGGCGAGACCGTCGAGCAGGCGATTTATCGCGCTCTCGACCAGCGGCCAGACCTCCAGGCTGAGGTGGCCGGCGTCCGCTTGGCGGAGGCGCAGCGGAAGGAGGCGCGGGCTGCGTACTATCCCAGCTTGAATTTCAGAGCCAACCCGAGCGCTCAATCGCTTTACCTGCAACAGCAAACGTTGCCTTGGGGACATACAGCCGACTTAACCGGCGGACTGGCCCTGAGCTTAAACTGGACCGTGTTTGACGGAGGCGCGCGTCGAAGCCGCCTGATGCAGGCGGAAGCCGAAATCCGCGGGGCCGAGTCGCAGGTCAGCGCTGCGCGCGATAGCATCGAGGACGAAGTTTGGACCGCCTATTCGAATTTGAACACCGCCTTTCGCCAGCGCGAGGCGGCCACCGCGCTGCTGGACTCCGCCACCCAGTCCTATGCCGCCGCTCTTGAATCCTACAATTACGGTGTTCGCAACCTGTTGGACGTCACCGCAGCCCAGAAGGTTCTCGCCCAGGCCCGCTCGGCAGACATCCTGGCGCGGACGCAGGTACTAACCACCCTGGCAGATCTGGCGTTCCGTTCCGGCGACTCGATCCAATCCAACACCAGGAAGACCGCGGCCATGAGCACTAATGGATGTCGGCGCATTTCGGGGTGTGAGTTAATGCTCGCAGCGTTCTTCTTGACGGGTTGCGGGCGGGCTCCTTCTTTCGATGTTCTAGGGTCGTTCTTTCCAGCCTGGCTTGTGTGCCTGGCGTTGGGCCTGGTGCTCACGGCGGCCGCTCGATGGCTCCTGTTGCGCCTTCATATTGTGATCGCGCTTCCAGTTTTGACCTATCCGAGCCTGACGGCGCTCTTTAGTTTCGCGCTTTGGCTCGCGTTATTTCGATAGGGAGGAAAATCCTGATGACGTCCAACACCGATACGAAAATTGGAAGGGTGCTCGGAGGTGTGCTGAGCGCTGCTATCGTGATTGGCGCAGTGGCGCTAGGGCTTATGGTGCTGTATCACGTGAATTCCTATCCACGAACCGACGATGCCGAGATACTCGCCAACTTCATCGGAATTGCGCCTCAGGTGGAGGGTCCGATCCTGCGTCTGAATGTACGCGACAACCAGTTCGTGAAGCAAGGGGACCTGCTTTACGAAATCGATGACCGGCCTTATCGCTACGCTCTGGAGAACGCAGTTTCAGAGCAGGCGGCTCTCGAGGGACAGATCTCGGATGAGCGGCGAAGAATCGCGGCGCTGGTGAGCGCGGTTTCCGTTTCCCAGGCAAATATTCAAGGCACGGAAGCCGACGTGACTCGATCGGCGGCGACGGTGGATCAGGCACGGGCTGACGTGGCAAACGCCGAACAGGGCGTCAGCCGCGCCAAAGCGGAGTGGACCTATGCGAATAATAACCTGCATCGAATTGAGCCTTTGCTGGTCAAGCAGTTTGTCACTGTGGATCAAGTGGATCGGGCGAGGACTTCGGAGATTGCGGAGGCACAAGCTCTGAAGCAGGCGGAATCTCAACTGCGGCTGGCGCAGGCGGGATTGCAGTCCACGTTGGCTCAACAGGAACGCTCCCGGGCGATGCTGGTACAGAGCAAGGCCCAGCACGAACAGGCACAGAATGCGGTGACCACGCTCGAACCATTGGTCAACCAGCGCGGCGCAAGAGCCTCGGCTGTAGAGACAGCCCGCTACAATCTCAACAACTGCCGGGTCTATGCGCCGTTTGCGGCTCGCGTCACGAATCTGACGATTTCAGAAGGCGCCTACGCACACATCGGCCAGCAGGTGTTCACACTGATCGACGCGCGCACGTGGTGGGCGGTCGCCAACTTTCGTGAAGGCCAGCTACAGCACATCGCTCCCGGAATGCGGGCCGAGGTCTATGTGATGTCCAAACCAGATGTCCGTTTCACGGGCGTGGTGGACAGCATCGGCTTCGGGGTGACTCCGGATGCAGACGTGGTGGGCCGTTTGGGAGCAGTCCTTCCGGATGTGCAGAGAACCCTGAACTGGGTGCACCTGGCCACTCGCTACCCGGTTCGCGTGCGTGTGGAAAACCCTCCCCAGGACTTGTTTCGAGTGAGCGAGTCGGCGGTTGTCGTGATTCGAGGACGTTGAGGTGGGCACCCTCGCGCACGACATACCGGACGTACCCCGGCCATTGACGTGGTTATGGGAATTCCTTAAACATGAACTCGCTCCGTATCCAGGCCGGGCCGTGACAGTGGCGCGCATGGTTCTCGCTGCAACTTTGGTCATGATTATCTGCAACACGTTTCGCATTCCTTACGCGTTTCTAGGCGGCATCTATGCACTGCTCATTTCGCGCGAAAGCCCTCGAGCCACTCTGAGCTCGGCGGGAACGGTACTCCTTCTTGCCGCAACCGGCGTCGCCTATGTATTAGTCTCCGTCCAATTTGTTATCAGCGTCCCACTTCTTCACTTTCTTTGGAACATCGGTTCGCTCTTCCTGGCCTTCTATGCGCTCACGGTAGTAACCAACTACGGAGCGTTTGTGGGATTCGCCCTGGTGATCTCCATCGCCGTTACCATTTGGGACCGGCATGTGTCAGCCGAGACCAACGTCGAAGATACGCTTTGGCTTTTCTTGGTGGCGCTCATAGCAGTCGTTGTTACCTCAGGGGTAGAGCTGGCCTTTAGACGTATGCGGCCCGGAGACGATATCGTTGTGCCCGTCGCCGACCGTTTGGCCGCGATTCACAGCGTGTTGATTTGCTACTCGGAAGGGCGCCCGGTGGATCAGGCTACCGAAGAAAAGGTCATCCGGTTGGGCATGCTTGGAACATCAACATTGCGGCGCGCTTTGCGGCGGTCGGATTATTCGCCCCAGTACAGGGCACAGATGAGCGGTGTTGTAGCGCTGGTTGGAAGGCTCGTGGATATTACGACAGCGCTAACCCAGCTCAGTTTTGAGCCTTCCAGCATTGATCAGGAGCATTTGCGGAACTTGGCGGCGGCCGTCGCGAGCATCCGTAGCGATCTAATGTCCCGGCGAATTCCAGGCTCGATTCAGGTGAACACCGAAGATGAACCGCATCGTGTGCCGTTGCTGCGTGAGATGGAGAATACAATCGCGCTAATCCCTCAAGCATTTGCAGGTTCTCGATCCATCGACGAGTATCAAGCGCCTTCAGAAGAGATGCCAAGATCAAAGCTTATCGCCGCCGACGCGTTCGTCAACCCGGAGCACTTCAGGTTCGCGCTGAAAGGGTGCTTTGCAGTGAGCGCGTGTTACGTCATCTATAACGCCATCGACTGGCCGGGCATGGCCGTACCGGTGATGCTCACCTGTTTCTTGACTGCGGTCTCCACGATCGGTACATCTCGACAGAGACAGGTCCTGCGTTTCGCGGGCTTCGTGGTGGGTGGCCTTCTAATCGGCATGAGCGCCCAGGTGTTCATTCTGCCGTACCTCGATTCGATTGCGGGATTCACGGTTTTTTTCGTGCTCGTCACAGCGCTGGCCGCGTGGTTCATGACGTCCAGCCCTCGATTATCATTCTTCGGGCTGCAACTTGGCGCGGTGTTCTTCGTGATCAACATAAATCAGAAGTTCGCGAGGGAGACGTCGCTCTCCGTGGCAAGGGACCGCGTTGCCGGGGTCTTCCTGGGGCTGCTGATGATGTGGTTGATATTCGATCAACTCTGGAGCGCCTCGGCGAGTGTCGAGATGAGGAGAGTGTTTATTTCCACTTTGCGTCTGTTAGCTCAGTTCGCACGGGAACCAGTTTCAGCTGACATCCGGTCGGCGATCCAGCGCACCTCTGCCCTTCACGATACGATCAATACCAAATTCGATAACGTGAGATCACTTGCCGATGGGGTTCTTCTCGAATTCGGTCCCTCGCGGCGCCACGACCTGGCTTTGCGCGACCGCATCCGGAGGTGGCAACCCCAATTGCGGGCACTCTTCCTAATGCGGAGTGCATCCCTCAAGTACCGTCTCCAATTGCCGGGCTTCGAACTGCCGGAGGCTGTGATTGCCTCCCTTCAGGCGTATGATGAGTGTTCTGCTCAGATGCTTGAGAATATAGCGGATCGAATGGAGGGTAAGACGTCGCAAGGAAGACCTGTGTCTGCGGACTCCTTCGCACTCCTGGAGCAGATACGGGAATCGTGTCGCGTGGACGAATCGCGACTATTGCTCTCAGAGCACGGCGCAACATTCGTCCCTTTGCTTCGTCAGATTGACCGATTGACAACCCGTCTGGCGAACCAGATCGCGATGGAAATTGATCGGCCTGACTAGCGGACAAGTGCGCGCGTTCCGATGCTAGGAATCAACGGACCTCGTGCCAGCTTGTCGGCCTAACGATTAGTGTGCTGGAGCACCCTTGAGGGACGTGTTAAATAGCCGGAGGCGCGAATACACGACCTGTTTGACGGATTCGACCACGTCCGGCAGCAGCTTGTAGGGGACCACTTCGTCCGGCTTCTTCGCCAGCGCGGACTCCAATCCGCGGCGCCACGCAACCCGCAATTCCGTGTTTATGTGGACGATCGTGATTCCAGCTTCAATCGCGTCCAGAAACCCTTGGTCGTCCGTACCAGATCCTCCATGCAGAGTGAGAGGTTTTCGCGTTGCGCGCTTGATCGCAGCGATCCGCGCCGGATCCACGTGCTTCTTGGTTTCGCCCTCCACCATGCTCTTTAGCATCCCGTGCATGGTACCCACCGCCGGCGCGAGCACATCCACGCCGGTACGCCGGACGAACTCGCTCGCTTGTTCAGGCGTGGTCATCGGGCTCATGTTTTCGGGGATCTTGTCGTGAATTGAAGAAGAACTGCCGATGAAACCAAGTTCGCCCTCCACCACAATGGAGGGGTGGATCGCTTTCATCTCGGTCACCGCTTGCTTCGTCTTAGTCACATTCTCTTCGAACGGCAACGCGGAGCAATCGAACACCACTGAGTCAAAACCGGCTTGGGCAGCCTCGCGAGCCTTCTCGATCGAATGAGTGTGGTCGGCATTAAGGTATATGGGAAAGCCGTCCTGTTCCCGAATGCTGCGAACCAACGCGGCGATCTGGTGGACGCCGATGAAGTCGCGCTCGCCCTCAGAGACACCGACCAGAACCGGCACATTAACTTCGCGAGCTGCTAAGTACACTGCCTTCAGCGCCACCAAATCAGAGATATTGAAATGCCCTACCGCCACCTTCTGCTGATCGGCTTCGGCCAGAATCTGCTGTAACGGCTTCATTTTCACCTCCTCGGATGATCTTGCTTGCACGACGAATTCCATTCAGAAGCTGCACTGAAGGCTTGCGCAAAATGGTTCTTCCATTGACCGTGCCATTTCTTTCTGTGTCGGCGGATCGACTTCAGTCAACGGACTGTACCATCCAAGAACCTGAGAAGGCGGCTCGATCTAAATGGTCCCGCGATTGCTCCCGTTCGCGTACGGCCGTCAGTGGAGGCAGAATATGAATCCGAAGCTGAATAGAGAGCTGGAAGACCTGTGTATCAACACGATCCGAATACTGTCGGCCGACGCTGTCCAGAACGCGAACGCCGGTCATCCCGGCATGCCGATGGGCGCTGCTGCTATGGCCTACACTCTTTGGACGCAGTTTCTCAAGCATAATCCTCGGAACCCGCAGTGGTTCGACCGCGATCGTTTCGTATTGTCCGGGGGACATGGGTCGATGCTGTTATACAGCCTGCTGTACCTTTCCGGTTACGACCTGCCCCTCGAGGAGATCAAGCATTTCAGAAAATGGGGGAGCAAAGCGGCAGGTCACCCTGAGCGTGGTCTGGCGCCCGGCGTCGAGGTCACCACGGGACCACTTGGGCAAGGATTCGCCAACGGCGTGGGCCTGGCGATTGCTGAGGCGTGGCTCGCGGCGCGCTATAACCGGCCTGGACACAAGATCGTCGATCACTATACGTACGCGATCTGCGGCGATGGCGATCTGATGGAAGGCATCAGTCAGGAAGCTGCCTCACTGGCCGGACATCTGCGTCTGGGGAAACTCATTTATCTGTACGACCAGAATCACATTTCCCTCGCCGGAGCCACCGAAATCGATTTTACCGAGGACGTGGCAAAACGCTTCGAAGCGTCTGGCTGGCACACTCGCGTGGTTCCGGATGGCAATGACACCGAAGACGTGGCATCCGCAATTCGCGAAGCCCAGGCCGAGGATCAAAGGCCATCATTAATCCTGGCGCGGACTCACATCGGCTATGGCAGCCCTCATAAGCAAGACAATTTCACCGCGCATGGGGACCCGCTGGGAGAAGAGGAATTACTAGCCACCAAGAAAGCCTTGGGGTGGCCGAGCATGGAGAAGTTCTACCTGCCCCAAGACTCGGTGGAATTATTTCCGTCAGGCGGTTCCTCATGGCGCGCAAATGGAGGACGAGTGGCGGAAGAAGTTCGACGCATACAAGCAAGCGTTTCCAAAGGAAGCCGCCGAGTTCGAGAGCATCATTAGCGACAAGCTCCCGGAAAACTGGGATGTCGATCTCCCCAAATGGAAGCCCACCGATAAACCGATCGCAACTCGCGCCGCAGGCGGCGAAGCGATGAATGCTCTGGCCAAACACATCCCCAACCTGATCGGCGGATCAGCGGACCTGAACCCGTCGACCAGGACGGCGCTTAAGGGCCTGGGAGATTTCCAATCGCGGGAAGTGTCGGGGCCGGGAACGCTGGGTGCAGTCGGCGGGGAGTGGAGCTATGCCGGGCGGAACATTGCTTTCGGTGTTCGCGAGCACGCCATGGGAGCCGCCGTGAATGGAATGGCCGCACACGGCGGTGTGCTTCCCTTCAGCGCGACATTTTTCATGTTTTCCGACTACATGAAGCCTGCCATCCGCCTGGGGGCCTTGAGTAATCTCAAAGCGATCTACATTTTTACGCACGACAGCATCGGACTCGGGGAGGATGGCCCGACTCACCAGCCAATCGAGCATCTCGCCGGCTTGCGCGCAGTTCCAGGGCTTACGGTCATCCGTCCTGCCGATCCGAACGAAACCGTGGAGGCGTGGGCTTTTGCGGTTCAACATAACGGTCCGACGCTGTTAGTGCTGACGCGGCAGATAGTCGCACATCTTGACCGTAGCGGGGCGAAAGACCCCGGTGTCGCACGCGGCGCCTATGTGCTCGCGGACGTCGAAGGCGGTTCTCCGGATGTGATCCTCATCGGCACCGGCTCCGAAGTTAATCTCTGTGTGCTGGCGCGGGAGAAGCTGAAGGATTTCGGAGTGAAGGCACGCGTAGTCAGTATGCCGTGTTGGAGCCTGTTCGAGGCCCAGGAGGAGTCTTACCGTGAAAGCGTCCTTCCGCGAAGCATCAAGAAACGCGTCACAGTGGAGGCCGGCTCACCGATAGGATGGCATCGACTGGGCGGGCGACGAGGGTGCGGTTATTGGTGTGGAGCGCTTTGGAGCGTCGGCGCCTGGCCAGGATGTTCTCACTCATCTGGGCTTCACGGCGGATCACGTCACGGCTGCCGCTCTTCGCCTCTTGGGCAAAAACGACGAAGCCGATCTGCAATACAAATCTGAAGCAACGTTGGCGACGGCGTAGCGCACGGTGTCATTTCGGGTGTACGGTCAAGAGGCGGAATCCAGGTCCAGAACTGCACATGAGATCGCCTTCGAAGACCTGGCAATCGTTCACGAAATCCCGTAGCGCCTGCTTGTGCCAGTGCGTGCCCCCATCCGTCGTGTAGGCAAGCGTTAGCCCGGCGCCTTCCGAGAAAAAGACGAAGCCTCTTTCTCTGGAAGTAAATCGCACTAGGTCTGCCATCTTGGACTTCCCTTGAAACAATAGATCCGGGTCCGCCGTCCAGCGCTTTCCTCCGTCAACGGTGGAATACAAATACGAAGAAACATAGTCGCCCGCATTGGCGTGATTCCAAACGGTGAGCCAGCCGTGCTGTTGATCGAGGAAGAACAGATCACGTACCCGTTCCGGTTGTTGCGGAGAAGTCGTTCGGGACTCTTGCCAGTCCCTCCCTCCATTGACGGTTCGGAACACCAAAAGGTCCTTCCCGTCGACACCGGCGATCCATCCATTGTTGGACGTTAGGAACACCATACGTTGGATAAAACCGATATCCGGGATCTTGGTTTTCACCCAAGAGCGGCCTCCGTCATCGGTACGAAAGAACTCGTCGGTCACGGTTCCGTACCCATGGCGATTATCAATGAACTGCATCCTTTGCAGGAACTGATGGGAGACGCGCTGCCAATGCCGACCGCCGTCCCGCGTACTGATCATTTTCCCCTCGTCCGCGACGACGTCCAACGGATCGATCCAGCCGCGCGCTGCGTCCAGGAACGAGAAGGCGAGTTGTGCGTCTGGGTCGGTGTACTGTTGGCTCCGGGGCACTTCTCTCCAGGTGTGGCCGGCATCGGTGCTGTGGACAACGACAACATTCACTCCACATAGATGATCCTCGGAGCCAACGCCCCAGACTTCGCTACGACTGACGAATTGAATCTCTCCTAGTCTGACGGCGATCTTGCATCCGATGCAATTACCCTCACTCCAGGTCAGCGTGAAACGGGCGTTCGCCGCTTTTTGCTCTTGCCCGTACCCGACCGAAACAAGTTCTGCCAGCACGAACATCATCGCTACAGGCTTTTTCACCTCGGCGTCCCTGAACTCAGCGTACAATACCGCGGCTCCTCACGCGCCAGCTGGCCCGCGCCGCATTACGCGCCGTCAACGGCTCGGAGACATTTTGATGTCCGGCATATTGACGGTTTCGCCTCCACGCACCGTCACTACGGAAATCTTGTGATCCCGATAACCTGCCTTTTTGACGACGATCGAATATCGACCTTCCGGAACATCGACAAACTGATAAAAACCCTTTTCATCGGCGCCGGTTGTTTTGCGGTGCGATTCGGGCTCGACGCTATCGATATTCGTTGCCACGAGAGCCGCATAGGGAATGGGGACTTGCTTCTCGTCAACAATCTTTCCCTGTATCAACCCGACCAGGGGCTGTTGGCTCTTGACGCAATCTGAAGAAATGAGAAGCGAAAGGACCAGGGGCAAGAAACACCTCTTCATGCTGCTTGACCTCCCGCATGTCGGGCACCAGTACCTGATCATTTTCGGCGGTCGTCGAAAAGCACAATCGCAACGCCATTCCAGGTATCTCGTCCGGCGCAATGCGGCGGCTTGTCCCGAAGAGGCACGATTCCGACGTCGCTGTGTACGAGGTGAAAATGCGCCTCGAGATATTCGCGAACCAGATTCGCGCGTCTTCGCGACGTCACAAATTGCTGGTCAGGCGTTCCCGTACCGGAGTAACCCTCGACGATAACCAAATGATCCGGCAGTGAATCCACGACTGGTGCAACCGCGCTGTCAATCGCGTGGCGCCCAGTTTCGTCTAGTTGCACTGTGCCATTGCTGCCGGTATCAAACAGGTTCGCCGCATCCAGCCAGGTCCGCGACCCGCAAGCATTTTCGCGCTGACATGCCTTGAGGTAATCGGCCGACGACAACTGCTCCAGGTTATAAAAACCGCGCTTCTTGAAAAACCCCCGGAAGAAGAATTCGTGTTTTAGCGCTTCCGTGTCTTCCGCAAGATTGGCGGTTCCGCGATTCAGGTTTGAAAGTGTCTCACGAATATTGGTCGCCCCGTCCTCGCCCATGTTATCCGGCCCCAAAGCGCCTTTGATCGTCTGATTGAGTTGTTCCGACATCGCCTGCACGTTCTCAAGAATTGCCTGCGCTTTCGACGCGAGGTCACGGGACTGCACATCTGCGAGAATCCGATCGGCGCGCGCCGATGCATCGCTCAGGTTTGAGGTGGCTTGCTGCGCATTGGATAGAGTCGCCTGCAGCTGCTTCCTGGTCGCTTCATCTTTCAAGAGCAAGCCTGCCGGCCCTTTACCCGCATTCAAATCCGACACAATTGCGTTGATCGTGTCCGTGATCTGGCTGGCATTGCTGGCCATCTTTCTGATGTCCGGCTGCACTACCGTAACCAGGCCGTCAACATGATTCACGGTCTTGGTCACTGAATCGAGCGCGACGTCGAGCCGGCCGTGAAGATCGGTAACACTGCCCTGAAGGTTATCCAACAGCGTGGAACTTTTGTCCAACAACGCGGAACCCTTCTCGAGCGCCGCCCCTAGATCGAAGGGCTCTTTACTGGGAAGCGTGGCTCCGTCCGGCGCCTCCGCGGCGGTGCTCGTGCCCTCCCGAATGAAGATAAACTTGTCGCCAACGATGCCCTCGGTCCGAATAGAGACCAACGAATCGGTGCGGATCATTCCTCGCGCGTTCGCTCTCACCTGAAGCTTCAGCCGGAACTTCGACGCTGGGCTGGCCGGAATTTCAATGCCCTTGACCTCGCCGGCCTCGATGCCGGAAACTCGCACCTGCGCGCCACGCGGCAATCCGCCGATGTCCGAGAATTCCGCGTAGAACTCCACATGTTTGCCGAAAATATCGTAGCGGTTTCCGATTAGAAACAGGATTGCGGTGAACAGTCCAATACCCAAGATCAGGAACAGTCCAATGGCCCAGCTATGAATGCGCATATTATTGTGTCTCGGAAACCAGTGCTCTCACCAAAGCGCTCTGATTCTTCGCTAACTCGTCGATGCCGCCTACCGCGATGAGATTGCCGTTATCTAGAACTCCGACGCGGTCGCCGAGGCGACGTGCTTCCCGGGTGTCGTGAGTAACAATCACCATCGTGGTGTTGTCTCTTTTTCGGACGCGTAATAAGAGGTCGTCGATCTCCGACGCCGTCACGCGATCCAGTCCGCTGACTGGCTCGTCGACCAGCAGGATACTGGGATCGAGCATAAGGGCTCGAGCCAGTCCTGCCCGTTTGCGCATGCCCCCTGACAGTTCCGCCGGCATCTTGCGGCCGTCTTTTCCCAAACCCACATCATCCAGGTTTTTTTGAACGATGGTCTCAATCTCTTCATCCGGCTTTTTCTCCCGCAAGCGCTTCAAAGGCACGGCGAGGTTGTCATGGAGCGAGAACGAATCGAAAAGTGCGGCGCTCTGAAAAAGGAAGCCGATCCGGCTTCTTACCTTCGATAGTCCGTCTTCGTCCATCCCGACAATGTTGTCGTTTTCGACGCAGATTGCACCTGCATCCGGTTGTATTAAGCCGATAGTGAGCTTCAAGGTCACGCTCTTTCCCATTCCGCTTCGCCCTAAGAGACAGAAGGCTTCTCCTGGCGCAACTTCGAAGGAAACGTTGTTGAGAACCGCTCGGCCGCCGAATGAGCGGGACACTTCGCGGAAAGCTATCGCCGGAGGATTGCCGCCGTTCATATGGCCGTCTCCGGGAACAGGAAAAAGATGGCCTTTACCAGAACAACGTCGATAAGAATAATGGCGAGCGAGGAGATGACGACGCTGTTCGTGGCAGCGCGCCCAACGCCTTCAGCGCCCTCATCGGTGGTGTAGCCGAGGTAAGAGGAGATCAGACCAATAACGGCTCCGAAAATGGCCGTCTTGAGGGTTGGGGGAATAAAGGCTGCCCAGCTCACGTCATGGAAAGCGCGGGAAATATAGAGTTGGACGGATAGATCAGAGGTCGCGCGTTCCGCTAGGTAGCCTCCCGCAAGCCCCACTACATCCATGAAGACCGTAAGTATGGGAAGCGCGATCGAGCAGGCAATGATGCGGGGAATCACCAACATTTTGAAGGAATCGATGGAAAGCACTTCGATCGCGTCAATCTGTTCGGTTGCGCGCATGTTCGCCAACTCCGCACCAATGCCCGCTCCCACTCGCCCAGCCATCAACAATCCGGCGAGGAGAGGTCCAATCTCGTTGAAGAACGCCAACGACTGGACTGCGGGCATTTCTGCTTGAGCTCCAAATTGGACCAGAGTGGTCCGTGTGTGAAGGGCCAGGACAAGCCCTAAAGCGAAGCCCGAAGACAACACCAGCGGCAACGATTTCCATCCAGCCACTTCGATTTGTCGCAGGATCATCTGGAATTCAAAGGGAGGAACCAGCACCCGCTGCGCGGCGCGCAGAGCAAACAGGCCGATGTTCCCGATGAAGTCCAGATATCTACGCATATATTCCTTGAGCGCTTCAGTAGAAATCAGTTCGGAGGCATCTCCTGCCTCCGAATCCCGTGCTCCGCGCGAAGTTCTGTTGAATTAGCGACTGGACGCTTGCGCGATGGTTGCGACGAACGTCTGCGCGCTTGAAGGCGCTGTTGCTCCCGCGACAATTTCGCCGTTGCTTAGTGTCTTTCCATAAAGGGCTTTGTTGCCGGAGTCATCGGGTTTCAGGGTTGCACCATCGAGATCGAAGCCCGCGAAGGCTCCCTTGGTGTGGCCGTAAAGAAGAATCTTTGCGTTGGGATCGCCATGTGCCGACGCGCCATTTCCCCAGGCAGCCGAAGCGTCCGACCCGATCGCGAAACGATCAGAGAGCAGCTTGGAACGCAGGCCGTTGTCCATCGACAGAATTACGATGTTCATTTCTTCGCCACCGAGCTGTACGCCCAAGCTGCCGCTATCCAGGGTGATCGCTCCCGGTGCCGACCAGTTGCCACCATTCCGACACGAAATGAATCCCCGTCCGTGGCCTACTCCAACAACAACGGCCCCTTTCTTGAATCCGGGAATGACCACGACGCAATCGGCACTGGCGAGTTCTCCCGCCGGAATGTCGTGCCCGGATTGCGTCATCTTATTGAGAACAGCAGTGGCTTTCCCGAGCCGTGCGGTCGTGTCATCCGCGCCCGCCGCAGTGAAAACGGCAGCGAATGTCAAGGAGAGAAGGTATTGTGCTTTTCGCATAAGTGTTGTCCTTTCGTGTTGGCTGAACGCACGCAGCATTCCAATCGGACGCATCAATGAATGTCCGTAAAACTGAACCTCTTCCCGCCAGAACCGGCTCACCACACCTGTGAGGGAACCTGCGACGACGACCAGTTGTCGACGCGTCGGATGGTCAACTGACACTGAGTCACAACCATTCCCTCCGAGTCCGGTCAGGATATGTCGCTGAAATACAAGAAATGAGCGGTGCAGGCGCGTCTAGCCGACCGTGGCATGTGCCCGCTAGTGGATCGGAAACTTCGGAGGTAATAGATGTTGGATGGCGCTGGAAATAAGCCCTGCAGTCGGGACCTCGGTCGAAGGGTCGTTAGGGGAATCGGCAGCAACGGCTACTCGTCTTGAGCATGGCGGTGCGGCCCGGCACCAACGTTTCTTGCCATCTGCGGGGCTGTTTTATGAAATAGATGGCTTAGGATGAATAACGTTCAATTGAGCACCTCCATGGTTCTTCGGATCAGATCGAGCAACGGTGCGGGGTAGACTCCAAACCAAATCAGCATGAGCGTGAGTCCGACGAGGATGAAAGCGCCACTGCGGAGAGACCATCTGGATCGGCGCAGTGTGCTCGGGCGGGGCTGAGTATAGCATCACGACAACGCGCAGATAGTAGAAAAGGCCGGCAACGCTGGTGACGACGAGGATAATGATCAAAGCCCAGGCGTCAGCAGCCGCTCCGGCGGCGAGCACATAGAACTTGCCCAGAAAACCCATCGTCGCGGGAATACCAGCTAGTGAGAGGAGTGCAACGGTGAAGGCGCCGGCCATCACCGGCCGCCGCCAGAAGAGGCCGCGGTAGTCCTCCAGATCGCCTGCATCGCGCCCGGAGCTGGAGAGAACTGTCACAATTCCAAAAGCCACAAGGATGGTTACGGTGTACGCCACCAGATAAAAGCTCACCGCCTCAATCGCCATCGTCCCGCCCGCCAGAAACGCCACCAGTATGTATCCAAAGTGGGCAATCGAGGAGTAGGCCAGAATGCGCTTGACATTGTTCTGCCGCAGCGCGAGAAGATTGCCTGCGCACATCGAGGCAATCGCGATGATGGAGAACACCAAAAACACAGCGCGATACTGCAGCGCATCCGAAAGGTAAAAATAGCGCAGCAACAGCGCTACCATCGCGCTCTTGGAGGTCGTAGCCACGAATGCCGCTACGGGTGCGGGCGCGCCCTCGTAAACATCCGGCGTCCAGAGGTGGAAGGGCACCACACCCAGCTTGAAACCTATGCCCGTCACGGTGAGCGCGATCCCAGGCAACAGCAGAGCGAGTCCGGAACCGCTAAAGGAGAGTTCCCGGATGCGCGAGAACTCCATGCTGCCGGCGTCGGCATAAATGAGGGCCGCGCCGAAAAGCAGGAATGCGGCGGAAGCCGAAGCCAGGATCAGATACTTGATTCCGGCTTCGAGGGCCAGTTCACGGCCCGTAACGTAAGCAAGCATCGCGTACAAGGCGACGCTCAAGATCTCGAGCCCAAGCAGAAACGAAACAAAATGACTGCTCGCCACCAGTACCGCGCAACCCAGGGTGGCGATGAGGAGCAGGAGATACAGCTCTTCGCGTTGGCTCATCCTGTTTTTCGAAGTACTGATAAGAGAAGCACTGCCACCACCGCCGAGGAGGCGATGATCAGGCCCATGTAGAACAAGGCGTATCGATCCAGGAGCAGAAGCGACGTCACTTGTCGCGGGACAAGCGGCGCGGCCGCGAATATGGAGATGAAGGCGGCGGCCAGCCCGGCGAGTGTCAACCCCATCGCCAGCGCATGACTACGCTTGCTTGCGATGCCGAGCATCACAACAATCGAAGTTGCTGCGATCAAAATGCAGAGGAAGTAAGGCGAGAATATCGGCGGCGTCCATGGTCTATCTCCGCAAGGCCGCAATTGGTACCTGAGCCTCGCGCTGCAGGTTGTCCAGTGCCGGCCCAAAAGTGTTGAACACCGGCTGTGGATAGAGTCCCAGCCACAGCAGGCCCACGATCATCGAGGCCATCATCAGCCCTTCGCGCGGCGTCAGATCGGAGAGCTGCCAGGCGTGGGTGTTGGGGCCCTGGAAAGCACGCTGCACCATGCGCAGTGCATAAAAAGTGGACGCGAGAATCCCCAGGGTCGCGACCACCGTGATCGTGACGCTGATTTTGTACGAGCCCAACAATACGAGAAACTCCCCGACGAAATCCCCCATCCCCGGCAGGCCGAGCGACGCAAGACTAAAGAAGAGCGCGGCTCCGCTCAAGCGGGGCACCACAGCCCAGAGGCCACCCATATTTCCCAGGTCGCGAGTGTGGATACGTTCCTGCAAGGCGCCGACCAGAACGAAGAGCGCGCCCGTGCTTAGCCCGTGGCAGATCATCGTCATGATCGCACCCTGGAGCGCCAGCGGGTTCCAGGAGAAAATCCCGAGCAGCACAAACCCCAGGTGACTCACGCTGGTGTAGGCCACCAGTCGTTTGAGATCAGTCTGCGAGAAGGCCATGACGGCGCCGTAAACAATCCCGATTACGGCCAGCACCAGAGCTACCGGAGTGAACTCATGCGCGGCGCGCGGAAAGAGCGGGATGACGAAACGCAGCATACCGTATGCGCCGGTCTTTAGCAGCAATCCGGCCAGGATCACGCTTCCAGCGGTCGGAGCCTCAGTGTGAGCATCCGGCAGCCAGGTATGCAGCGGCACCACCGGCAACTTCACCGCGAAGGCGACAAAGAAACCGAGCATGATCCAAAGCTCGGCGCTGGAACCCAGCTGCGTGCCCAGCAATTCCGAATATTCGAAGGTGTAAACGCCAGTGGTCTGATGGTGAATAAAGTAGAGCGCCAGGATCGCGATCAGCATCAGCAGTCCGCTGCACTGCGTGAACAGGAAAAACTTGACGGCCGCGTACACGCGCCGCTCATGGCCCCAGATGACGATGAGGAAATACATCGGGACCAGCATCAGTTCCCAGGCGAAATAGAACAGGAACAGGTCGACTGCCAGGAAGACGCCTGCGATTCCCGCCAGAACCCACATCAGGTTGAAGTGGAAAAAGCCGACTTTCTCGCGGATTTCCGTCCAGGATGTCAGCACGGAAATGATGCCCAGGAAGAACGTGAGCATCAGCATCAGCAGGCTGAGACCGTCCACGGCAAGATGGAAGTGGATGCCAAAGCTCGGCACCCAATTCATGTCCACTTCGTCGATCCACGGCCTCGTGGCGCCTGCGGATCTGCCGGTCCAGATGCCCGCCGTCAGGATAAGGTCCACCCCAATCGCGATCAGCGAGATCCATCGCGGCAGCTGCGGGTTCCAGCGTTCCGCCAGCGCGGCGAGAATACCGGCCAGCAACAGAATGACAATCACCCAGATCAGAATCATAAGAAAATCACCAGCGCTATAAACAGCACCGACCCTGCTGCCATTGCAGCGGCGTACCATCGGACGCGGCCCGTCTCGGTGCTGCTCAATCCGCGATAAGACAGTTCAGCCAGACGCGCGATGCCGGTATAAAACGCGTCGACGAAATCACTCTTGTTAATCTGTGTCGCCCAGATAAAGGGCTGCACGAACGCCTTGTCGTATATCCAGTCAAAGCCCCAGTCTGCAAACCACCATTGGTGCAGAATGCGCCCAACGGGGTTCGCGACCAGGACGTCCGCCAGGCTCCGCTTTTGGAGGTGGAACACATATGCAAAATAGAGGCCGATCAGGAACACTACTCCGGCGATGGCCTCCGAGCGAATCTCTGTCAGACCGCCCGCATGAGCTTCGATGGTCTTCGGCAAAGCCAAATGCAGGAATCGGAGCAATGGCTCTTTCAGATATCCGCCCACGATCGAAAGGAACGCCAGTATCAAGAGAGGGACCGTCATCGCGTAGCCCGGCCGCTTGGTCACCGGCGTACCCAACGGACCGAAAAAGACTCGGAAAATCAGCCGGAATGTGTATAGCGAGGTCAGGAGTGCGCCGATCATCCCCGCGATCCAGAATCCCGGATGTCCCTGCTCCGCCGACCACGTTTCCCAGATGATCAGGTCTTTGCTGAAGAAGCCGGCAGTGATGAACGGCAGGCCCGCCAGCGAGCATCCGGCAATAAGGAACGTCCAGAAAGCGACCGGCAGCTCTTTACGCAAACCGCCCATCCTGAATATGCTGTGTTCGTCGTCGAGCGCGTTGATGATCACACCGGCGCCAAGAAACAGAAGAGCCTTGAAGAAGGCATGCGTCACGAAGTGGAACATGGCCGCTTGCCAGGCGCCCACGCCAAGCGCGAGAAACATGTAACCGATCTGGCTGACAGTGGAATAGGCGAGCACGCGCTTGATGTCGTGCTGCGTAAGCGCGCTGAATCCGGCAAGCAGCAGCGTGGCCGCACCCACCAGTGCCACGGCGAATTGCGCCGCAGGCGCCAGCGAAAACAGAACGTGCGTGCGCGCGATCAGATACACGCCCGCGGTAACCATCGTTGCCGCGTGGAGGAGAGCGCTGGTTGGAGTGGGGCCGGCCATCGCATCCGGCAACCAAACCTGCAGCGGAAGCTGCGCCGATTTGCCCACTGCGCCACCCAGCAGCAAGAGAGCAGCCACAACCGCATAAGTGGATCCAGAGTGCCACTGTTCGGAGGCGCGCTGCATGAGATCCTGAATCCTGCAGCGTGCCCAGTTGGGTGAACAGCAGAAACAAACCCAGCATCATCGCGGTATCGCCGACGCGGGTCACGATGAAAGCTTTGCGCGCCGCCAGGCCGTTGGCGGGATCACGATACCAGAAACCGATCAGCAGATAACTGCACAGCCCCACGCCTTCCCAGCCGAGCAGCAGAAGCAGCAGGTTATCCCCCAGCAGCAGCGTGATCATCGACGCGACGAACAGATTCATGTAGGCGAAGAAACGGCTGTAGCCCTCGTCTGCGATCATGAACTCGGCCGAATAAATGTGAATCAGGAAGCGCAACGAAAGTGACCACCAGAACCATCACGAGCGACAGCGCATCAAGATAGAGGCCGATTTGTGGTTCAAAGCCCGCCACGTTGATCCAGGTCCAAAGAACCTGCGTGTAGGAACTGCCCGGCGGGAGGCGCGCTAAGGAAGCTGACCGCTACCAGGATGGTTATCAGTGCCGAGAGTCCAATGGAGCCCACTCCCACCGCTGCTGTCGCCCTGCGCGAAAAACGCGAGCCAAACAGCATGAGCACCAACGCGCTCGCGAATGGCAACGCCGGAATTAGCCACAACAAGCTGATCACGTTTATCCCCTCATCTCGCTCAGCTCGTCGACATCCAGGGACTTGAAGCGGCGATAGATTTGCAGCACCAGCGCCAGTCCCACGGCTACTTCCGCCGCTGCTATGGCGAGAATGAACATAAACATAACCTGACCGTCGGCCTGATGCCAGCGTGACCCGGCGACCACGAATGCCAGACCCGCCGCGTTGAGCATGACTTCAAGAGACATCAGAACGAAAATCAAATTACGGCGTACGAGCAGACTGATCAGTCCCAGCGAGAACAAGATCCCCGCTAGCATCAGCCCGTCTCTCATGGGAATTTGCGTCATGTTGAATCTCCGGTTTTTCAGTTTTGCGATAGCCCAGGTGATAAGCGCCCACCAGGCCGGCCAGCAAGAGCATGGAAGACAGCTCCACCCCAATCAGGTAAGGACCGAACAGAGCTATCGCAACTTCCTTCGGACCCAGTGCACCAGCGCCCAAACCCGCAGTGCTGCCTCGAGACAAATAAACGACCTCAATAATAAGGACGCTGGCTAGAAGCACAGGGCCAGTCCAAATCCCAGGCGTTAGCCACTGTTTCTCTTCCTCGGCGGCGTGCTTTCCCAGATTGAGCATCATGACCACGAACAGAAAAAGCACCATGATGGCTCCCGCGTAAACGATGGCTTCGAGCGCCGCCACAAATGGGGCGCCGAGGACGTAGAAGACTACTGCGACCCCAAGTAGCGACACGATCAGGTAGAGCAGGGCGTGCACAACGTTCATGCGAGTCAGCATCAGCAAGGTCGATAGGACGGCGACTGCGCCCGCAATGTAAAAAGTTAGTTCCATAATCGTCTCACGGCAATAGCGAGTGGACGTCGACGGGCGGCGCTTCGTGCGCTGCTTCGCCCTTATCTTTACCGCCAATCTGAACCCCCGCCACCCGCCAGTAGTTATAGCCGGGATGCTTGCCGGGACCATCGATCAGCAAATCCTGCTTTTCGTAGACCAGGTTCTGGCGATGAAACTCCCCCATCTCGAAATCAGGCGTAAGTTGGATGGCGTAAGTAGGACACGCCTCTTCGCAATAACCGCAGAAGATGCAGCGCGAGAAATTGATGCGGAAGAACTCCGGATAGCGCCGCCCGGTTTCATCCTCGGTTGCCTGCAGCGCGATGCAATCCACCGGGCACGCCACCGCGCAAAGGTTGCACGCCACGCAGCGCTCGCCTCCATCGGGATCGCGCGACAGAATGATCCTGCCCCGGTAGCGCGGCGCGAGATACGGCTTCTCTTCGGGATATTGAACCGTAACTCCTCTTCTGGAAGGAATGGAGAAAAACGTACCAGATCGTTCTAAGTATGCTGAACATTTTCTAGCTCCAAATAAGCACTGCCGCGCCGGTCAAGAGCACGTTGGCCAAGGCCAGAGGTAACATCACCTTCCAACCCCAGGACAT
The DNA here is from genome assembly GCA_963762395.1 of uncultured bacterium. Taxonomy (GTDB): domain Bacteria; phylum Patescibacteriota; class Saccharimonadia; order Saccharimonadales; family UBA4665; genus JAJZKE01. Next base: position 23,215 of record CAVXKL010000004.1, read on the forward strand.
GAGCTGATCAAACCGCGGACGCGGAAGAGACGCCCGCAGCAGAACGAAAAACGAAATGAAGAAAAACGTCTTGATCAGGAACCAGAGCAAGCCGGGAAGAACGGGACCCAGCCAGCCGCCAAAGAAAAGCACGGCGATCATGGCTGAGATCAAAGTGACTCCCATGTACTCGCCGACGAAGAACATGCCGAACTTCATGCCGGAGTATTCGGAGTGATAACCGGCGACGAGTTCGCTCTCGGCTTCGGCCAGATCGAACGGGATGCGGCGTGTTTCGGCCAAGCCGGCGATCAGAAATAAGACAAAGCCCGGAAACTGCGGAATGACGAACCAGAGTTTCTTCTGCGCTTCGACGATGGCGGGGAGGCTGAACGATCCGGCAAGCACCACCACTCCCATCAGTGAGAGGCCCATGAAGACTTCGTAGCTCAGCATCTGCGCCGCGGCCCTCAGGCCACCGAGGAGCGCGTACTTGTTATCGGAGGACCATCCGGCAAGCACCACGCTGTAAACCCCGAGCGACGACATGGCGAGAAAGAACAACAGACCAATATTCAGATCGCTCACGATGATGCCCGGCGCCACCGGGAGCACGGCGAAAGACATCAGCACCGTCACGAAGACCACGGCCGGAGCCACAATGAAAACCAGCTTGTCGGCGAAAGGAGGGATCCAGTCCTCCTTCATGAAGATCTTGATCGAGTCAGCGACGACCTGAAGCAGACCGAAGGGCCCGGCGCGATTCGGCCCGTAACGGTCCTGCCAAAGGGCGAGCAATCGCCGCTCGACCCAGATCAGGTTAGCCGCGATAGTCAGCGCAACGACGATAATTCCAAGGATCGAGAGGATTGGATATGGGCTCGTCATGTCGCCCTCGTTATCTTTCCCCAAGCCGGCAGGGTCATTCCCGCCACAGGGGGCAGCCCGGCAGACAGGCAGGCAACTCCCCGCGGGAGATCGGGACGGAGGCGAACGGGCAGCCGCAGCGTCGTGCCGGCGCAGATCACTTCGACTTCCGCGCCCTCGGCGAAGATCCGAAGTATTCACGGCGACATGCGGCTTCGCCGCGAGTTCGGCAATCCCTGGCGCCGAGAGACTCAGCTCATCCGAGCCGAAAATGTGATAGATCGGAACCAGCAGCCACTCACCCTCACGCGGCGCAAATGCGGATGGAATGGCACTGAAATAGGACTGGCCGTTTACAGGCGTGGGCTCGAAGATCCGCACGCCCGCATCGCCGCCACGCAAGGGTCCGCCGATCTCTTTCTGATAAGTATTGACCGCCTGAATGGAGTTCCAACCCGGTGACCAGAAAAACGGAATCAGAGCGGCGGGTGGCTTTTCCGGCGTGCCTTCCATGGAAAACGAAAGCGGCGAATCGGGATCGTCAGGGGGCTTGGGCTCGGACACATCGATGTTCACAAACATGGCCGTACGCCCACTCTCGCGATGCGGCGAGCGTGGAATTTTCGCCCCGGCAAAGCGAAATGAGGCGGACGGCGCGGCGTAGCGTACGGCTGCAAGTGGGGGTAACGCAGCGGCCATCGCCGCGAGCACATCGTCAAGGTTATGCCAGTGATCCGGCTTCAACCATCGCCAGCTTGCCAAAACATCGTTGCGTGGGACGAATACCTGGAAGAATCGCTGGGCGCGGCCTTCGCTGCTGACAAAAGTGCCGTCTGATTCAGCGAAGGTTCCGGCCGGCAGAACCAGCTCTGCTTTCTCTGTGGTCGGATTGGCGAGGTGATCGAGCACGATCACGTGCGCCGCAGCCTCGAGGAAGGAGTCCACTTCCGCGGCGGGCGCGCGGCGGTAGAGATCATTTTCCAAGATGATCACCGTGTCGGCTTGTCCATCCCGGACCGCTTGAAACGCGGCGCTCAGCGGGTCTCCGCCCATGAGCGTCGCGCCCACCGAATTGCATTCGGGGGCGGTAAAACTGAGCGCGGCGTGTGCGGCCATAGCCACATTCGCGGCCGCTTGAATTACCTGCTTGCTCCCACAGCTGGTACCTGAAATCACCAGCGGCTTCTTGGCAGCCTTGAGCGCGCTAGCGATCTCGGCCGCGAGCGGGAAATCGTCCGGCGACGGCGCACGTGAGTCGAGCGCATGGGCCACTGCGAATCCTAGCCGAGCCAGGTCGTCAGGAGCGACACGGAACGTGGCTGTTGCGATATTGTCCAGGCGCGTCGCATACGGGGTCGCAATATAGAGCGGCCCTTTGGCGCCCTGCATCGCGTCCCGTACTCCGTTGTCCATCCAAAGCGGGATTTTCAACTCATTGGCAATCTCTATGGGCTGCTGGCGCACGGACTGGCGCACAGTGAGCGCCATTCTGGGAGCGACGTTCGTTATGTCCTCGCCCAGGATGAAAACAGCGTCGCACTCCTCGATCTCGCGCAACGTGGGCGTCCGCATAGAACCTTGGCGCAGGATATCGAGCATGCGTCCAACCAGCCTTGCTTCTTCGTCGGCGATGCCGGAATGGAAGCGCTCCGGGCCCACCAGAGTGCGCAACGCAAAATTGGCTTCCAGCGACGCTCGCGGCGAACCAATTCCGATCACTCTGCCATTCGCGACGCTTTCAGTCAGATGACGTCGGGCCGATTCGACGGATGTGGGCTGCCCCTTTAGCACAGGCTGACGGAGACGCCGATCGCTGTTGACGAACTCATACCCAAACCTTCCGCGGTCGCACAAGAAGTAGCCATTCACTTCATGGTTATATCGGCTGACGACGCGGCGCAGCGTCCCATAGCGCTCGCCGGAATCAATGTTGCAGCCGAGAGCGCAGTGCACGCAAACCGAGGGAGCAAACTGCTGGTCCCACTTGCGGGCATAGTGGCGCTTCAGCGTCTTATCGGTGAACACGCCCGTCGGACAGATTTCGACCAGGTTGCCGCTGAATTCATTCTCAAGAACGCCATCTTCGTGACGACCGAAGAAGACTGTATTGCGCATCGCGAACGCGTTCAAGTCTTCGCCGCCCGCATAGTCGCGGTAGTAGCGGACGCAGCGGTAGCACTGGATGCACCGGTTCATCTCGTGATTCACCAGCGGTCCCAGGTTCTGATTGCGAAACGTGCGCTTGTCGAATTCGTAACGGCGGTAGTCGTGACCGGTCATCACGGTCATATCCTGCAAGTGACACTCGCCGCCCTCGTCGCACACGGCGCAGTCGTGCGGATGATTCAGCATGAGTCCCTCGATAATGCCGGCGCGAAAGGCAGCAACTTCGGGATCATCGATGGAGATGCGCGTGCCTTCCTTGGCCGGCGTCAGGCAGGACATGACGATTTTGCCGTGCTCATCGTGCTCGTCCTTGAACTGTTTGACGGCGCACTGGCGGCAGGCTCCCACCGATCCCAGCGCCGGATGCCAGCAGAAGTACGGCAACCTGAAGCCCTGCGAAAGACAGCCGTGGAGCAGGTTCTCGTCCGGGTTCATCTGGTACGGTTTGTGATCGACGTAGACGTTCGCCATACCTATCTCCAGGGGCAGCGGTGCTCGCGAATATGCCGCTCGAAATCATCGCGAAAGTATTTCAATGCGCTCTGCACGGGTTCCGCCGCGCCGGGCGCCAGTGCGCAGAATGTGTTGCCGGGGTTCCACATCTTGGCTTGAAATGCGAGCTTGTCCAGGTCGCTGGGCTGGCCGCGGCCATCCTCCATGGACTTCAAAATCCGATCCGCCCATCCCAGCCCGCTCCAGCAGGGCGTGCACCAGCCGCAGGATTCCCGCGCGAAAAAGTGCGTCAGGTTCCACGTCATGCCGACCGGACAGGTCTGGTCATCCAGCACGATCATGGTGCCGGTGCCCATGCGGGTGCCGACTTTGGCCATTTCGGTGAAATCCATGGGCGTATCCAGGTGTTCTTCGACGATGAAGTCGGTGGATGCCCCGCCGGGCAGCAAGCCGCGAAATTTCACCCCGTCGCGCATTCCGCCCGCATGCTCCTCGAGAATTTCGCGGACGGTGGTCCCCATGGGCAGTTCCCACAGACCTGGACGCTTCACTTTTCCACTCGCGCCGAATAGCTTGGTCCCAGCGTCCTTGGTCCGGCCCAAACCGCGGAACCACTCGGCGCCGTGGTTTATGATGTGGGGGACGCAGCAGATGGTCTCGACGTTGTTTACAACGGTGGGTTTGCCAAACAGGCCCACCACCGGCGGAAACGGCGGCTTCGCTCTCGGGTTGGCGCGCTTGCCTTCCAGCGCATTCAGCAGCCCGGTCTCATCCCCGCAAATATAACGGCCGCCGCTGAGATGCAGGTAGAGCTCCAGGCTGTAACTGGAACCAAGAATGTTCTTGCCGAGGTAATGCTGTTCGTAGGCTTCCGCGATGGCGCGCGAAAGGCGTTCGGCGGCCAGCGTATATTCTCCGCGCAGAAAGATGTACGCGATGTCAGCCTCGATGGCGAATCCGGCAATGATCGCGCCTTCTATGAGCTGGTGCGGATCCCGCTCCATCAACATCCGGTCTTTGAACGTGCCAGGCTCCATCTCGTCGGCGTTGACGATCAGGTAAGTCGGGTTGGGCGCGTCTTTGCCAAGCGGCACGAAGGACCACTTCAAACCAGTTGAAAAACCCGCTCCGCCCCGGCCGCGCAGGTTTGCGTCCTTCACCTCCGCTGTGACCGCTTGCGGCGTCATTCCCCCATTCCATGTGAACCTGCTCCTTAACCTTTCTTCTAGGGTTGGTATGTCTTTTGGTGGTTTATCTGAGCTAATAATAATCTGCTTATTTGCCTGGTAGAGAGCGTTGAAAGTATGGAAGAACTCTTCCTGGATCTTTTCCTTGCCAGCAATAAACTGAATATCGTCGACGATTAAAACATCAGCCGAACGGTAATAGCTGGCAAAATCAGCAGTTTTTCTGAATCTTAGGGCATCGACAAACTCCTGCAAGAACTGCTCTGTAGATATATACAAGATCTTGAGATCTGGTTTTGAAACCACCATGGCATTTCCAACTGCTTGGATAAGGTGGGTCTTCCCAATACCGACACCTCCATATAAGAATAAGGGGTTGTATTTCTTGCCCGGAGATTGTGTAATTGCCTGGCAAGCGGCAAAGGCTAGCTCATTGCTAGCACCAACCACGAAGTTATCAAAAGTATAACGGTCGTTCAAGCCTTGTCTATAAGAGTGGGCCAGACTACTGCCGGAATAAGTTTTGGGTGTTAACTCGTCTTCTTCGACCGCCTCTTCACCAAATATGGCCGGATCGTCAAAAGCTGGCTTCTGGGTGTTTAAGGAACTTATCTTATATTCAATATTCTTTGGCTTAACACCATTCTTAACTAAAACCTCAGATATTAAAGGGTTATATTTTCTTTCTAGCTGCTGCTTAATAAAAATATTCGGTACACCTATAACAGCAGTTGTTTCATCAGACTTAACCAGCTCCGTGTTTTTAAACCAGGTTAGGAAATTCCCTCTAGAAACTGAAAGTTCAATTTCACCTAAAACAGCTTGCCACAGGCTATCATTTTGCATATATTGTCCCTTTTTCTCTCTACAATATAGCCTATATTATAGAACTTTTCCACACCCCCCTGGCAAGGACATTCTGTTTTGTAATAAATAGCACGCGTTTCAGGGTTGACTTATACACAACGGTTATCGGTATCTAGTATATTGTGGATAGAAGGCAATCAGGCGTGGATAACTTATCCTGTTTAGTACTATAAACATTGTTAAATTCACTTTTAACTAAAAAATACAACGAAAAGAAATTCCTTTGCAATTCACTAGCAAAAAAGATTTGGAAAAATCATCCAAGTAATGTAAGATATGAACTGTACATGGCCTTAAAAGATATCAACAGTAACAATATTATTAAACCTCCTTCGAAGGGTGAGTACCTAGAGACTATACTTAGGTCCCCTCAAACAGTTTTCTCGACAGAAGACGTTGCCCTAATGTGGAGAGAAGGCCGCAGGGAGAAAATAAGCAACCGCTTAAATAAATATGTCAGCAGTGGTAAGTTAGTACAACTAAGGCGTGGGTTATATGCTAAAGACAGTCAGTATAATCCACTAGAACTTGCAACCCGTATTTATATGCCATCTTATGTAAGTTTTGAGACGGTTTTAACTATAGCCGGTATTAATTTTCAATATAACAACAGTATTTATATAGCCTCGTATGTTAACCGGGAGCTTAAAATAGGCCCACAAACTATTATTTATGTCCGCATGAAAGACTATGTCTTAAGAGATATTACCGGTATTGACCACACAAAGGGCTTCGCTACCGCTACTCCAGAGCGAGCGTTTTTAGACAGGCTATATGTATCCAAGGACTATCATTTTGATAATCTTGGCGGACTTGATTGGCCACTAGTATTTGAAATTTTGCCCATCTATCACAATAAACGTCTAGCAAGAACTGTTAACGAATATCATAAGCACTACCGTGATCTGGAGGGCAAATGAGCCTAGACTACGCCAAGCATAAAAGTATTATGTTGCAGATTCTAAAAGATATTTACACCGATACAAACGTAGCCCCTTATCTGGGTTTTAAGGGCGGTACTGCTGCTATGTTGTTTTATGGTCTGCCAAGATATTCAGTTGATTTAGACTTTGATTTACTAGATGAAACAAAAAAAGAAGGGGTCTTTAAAAGAGTTAAAGAAATTTGCGCGAGTTATGGAATGGTCGAGCATTCAATCATTAAACGATATTCGATACTTAATATTATTTCTTATGCTCCTGGAACCCAAAAGATAAAGATTGAGATTAACAGACGTAATCTTGGCTCTAGTTATGTACCAAAGACCCTGCTTGGTATAACAATGCTGGTAATGACCAAAGAGGACATGTTTGCCAATAAGATAATGGCTATGGTTGAGAGGATTGGCAAGACCAGCCGAGATATTTTTGATGTTTATTATTTCTTTAAAGAGGGCTGGGACATTAATAAGAGCCTAGTAGAAAAACGAGCCAATAAGCAATACAAAGAAGTCTTAGAGACTTGTCTTAAACTACTTGGAAAGACGGATAACAGGCATATTCTAGACGGTCTTGGAGAGATACTCACAGATAAACAGAAGGACTGGGCAAGGTCTAAATTAAAGGAAGAGACCATCTTCCTGATCAAAATAGCAATTGAACAAGCAAGTTAAAATAAGGTTAGTATCAGGACCACTCATGTAATGGATTGACTTAAGTGTCCTTTAAGCGTACACTTTAAGAGCAGTTAAAAGGACACAGCATGATCGCAGTCACAGCTAAAAAATTGAGGGATAACCTAAGTAGTTATCTTGACAGGTTGCAGAATGGTGAAGAGATAGTTATCATCAGACATTCAGAGATAGTGGGCACACTTAAGCCCACCAATAATGAAACAGGGGGCAATGGTAGCGCCATAGCGGCAATGATAGATCGTAATAAATCGCTGTTTGCCCGCAACAAGGGCTTAACTAAAGATTCTGTAAGCACTAAAGAGATCTATCATAAACTGATTGATGAAAAATATTCGTAGTAGCAATGAAAAAGATATTCATTGATGCAAATGTTTTGTTAGAAATCCTGCTAGACAGATCACTAGCTTCTGAGTGCGGGTCTTTGGTCCGCGACCCCTCAAACGAGTATGCCATCAGCGTTATAACCATGCACATAGTGTGGTATATGGCAGAAAAATACAGCCTACCGGCAGAATTAATTGATGATCTGTTGTCGGTCTGGATTGTATTGCCGGTAAACGCCCAAACAATAAAGTTAGCGAGAGACCGTTACGATGGTAAAGATTTCGAAGACTGTTTGCAGGCAGCTTGTGCGGAATCATATAAATGTGATGAGATAATAACCCTTGATAAGCGCTTTAAGGCTCATAGCCACACAGTACTGCCCGTAACCATAATCCAGTAGGTCCACCAATATTCCATGCCAGATTAATAGTGTATATTAGACCTATGCCTAAAAGAACATATCAACCAAAAAAACGCCAGAGAAGCCGTGAGCATGGCTTTATGAAGCGCATGGCAACTAAAGCTGGCCGCAATGTCCTGGCTCGTCGTAAGGCCAAAGGACGAAGCCGCCTGTCAGCTTAACTATCGGCTAATATCCAAGGAGCCTTGACCAGTGATACCTAAAATTAACCGCTTTCATGGCCGCAACAGTTTAAGTATGGTCTACAGAAAAGGCCAGACTGTTTCATTGAATCAGGTTAGTATTAAGTTTCTGCCAATAAAACCAGACAAACCATATAGGGTAAGCGTTGTTGTTGCACGTAAAGTAGACAAGTCAGCTGTAGTTAGGAATCGAATAAGGCGGCGGATGTATGAACTTATTAGGCTTAAAAAACCAAGTTTGAATCAGAATGTCGATATGATAGTAAGCGTCCACAGTAATGATCTGGCGACCATGAAAGCAGTTGAACTTGATGATCTTTTTAACCAGCTGCTTAAAAAAGCTGGTCTTATAGATTCCTAAGCTAACAGATATGCTATAGTAAACATTAGCAAAAGAGGACTGCTATCGATGTTCACTACTATTATCGTAAAACCACTATTTAATTTACTGGTCTTTATTTATGCCATTTTACCTGGCCATAACTTTGGTCTAGCCCTTATTATTTTCACTGTCCTATTTAGGCTTGTACTTTGGCCATTAGTTAAAAAACAGCTTCACCAGGCTAAAGCAATGCGTAAGCTCCAACCTGAACTCAAACAAATTAAAAAAGATGCCAAAGGAGACAAACAGAAAGAAGGCCAGATGGTTATGGCCTTATATAAAGAGCAGGGCATTAATCCGGTCGGCACACTGCCAATCTTTGTTGTTCAGATAATTATCTTAATCGGGCTAAACAGCGGGCTAAGAAAGATAATAGCCAACCGACAAGAAGTTATTACATTCTCTTATTCCTGGGTTAGGCATTTGCCTTGGATGAGGCATTTAGCTGCTAACATCCATCTTTTTGATAACACTCTTTTTGGTTTCGTAAATCTTGGCAGAAGCGCTCTATCTTCCGGCGGTGTCTATTGGCCCGCTATGATAATAGTTGTCCTGAGTGCTGCCAGCCAGTACTTCCAATCTAAGCAGCTGATGCCAACGAGTAAAGACCAAAAAGGTCTTAGACAGATAATGAAGGAGGCTAGCAAAGGGAACCAGGCCGATCAGAGCGAGATAAGCGGTGCAGTTGGTAAAAGCACCCAGTATATTCTGCCCTTCATGATATTCTTTTTTACCGTCGAACTAGCCTCAGCCCTTAGCCTTTACTGGTTCACCAGCGGTCTGGTAGCCTATATTCAGCAGAGCATAGCATTGCGCGAAGATGAAACTGAGTTAGAAGGCATGGCAGATACACCTACAGTGCCATCTAAAGATGTGAGTGCTATTCCTGAAGCTGAACTTATTGATTCTAAAGAGACACCTCCTAAAACCCCAAAACCTAAAAACCCTAAGAGGAAGAAGTCTAAAAAGAGGAGAAAGAGATGAACGATTCACTGGAAGAAGCTATTATTTATGCTAAAAAATACCTTGAAGATATATTGTCTTTCTTTGGGCTAAATACTGATGTCTATGCCACCAGTGAGGACGAAGTTATACAGTTAGGCGTACCAAGTACCCATCTCAACGGCTTTTTAATAGGCCAAAGAGGTGAGAATATGCGCTCCATGCAGTACCTTACTTCAACAGCACTAAAGAATAACGATTTCTCACATACCAGGGTAAATGTCGACATAGCTGAATATAAGAAACAAAGAGCCGACAGATTAAGAGATAGGGCCGAAGACTGGATGAAACAGGTTAGAGACAGTAAAAAACCAATGTTACTAGAACCAATGAATGCTTCAGACCGCCGGGTAATTCATAAGCTAGCTGGAGAATACAGCTTAATAAGTGATTCAGAAGGGGAAGGCCGGGACAGGCACATTGTCTTAAAACCGGCTGAGGATTAAGACTTCAAGACCCGGTCGTAGACAGCCAGTGTTTGCTCAGCCATTCTTTGCCAGGAGTATTTAGCAACCTGGGTATGACCTTTCTTAATCATCTTGGTACGCAGATTCTCGTCACTTAAGACCTTGTTAATAACGTCAGCCATATTGTCAATGTCTTTAGGATCAAAATACATCGCAGCGTCACCGTAAACTTCTGGTAAACAGGCGGCATTACTAGATACCACAGGAGCTCCATGTACCATTGCCTCGAGTCCGGGCAAACCAAAACCCTCACTTAAAGAAGGGAAGATATAGGCTGCACAGTTTTCATATAGCCACCTAAGCTGTCCTTCAGATATAAAGTCGGTAAAGATAACATCTTTAAGGCCCCTCTCTTTAACGTCTTTCTCTATGTTTAGATAATTATCATTTTTCTTACCAGCTAGGACTAAACATAGTTCAGGATGTTTGACTTTTAATATCTCAAAAGCATCAATTAGACGGTTTAAGTTTTTATGAGGCCACGGCCGGCCAATATACATAATAAACTTCTTACCAACTAATTTTTTCATCGGATCAGCCTTCTCTTTTATCTTGTCTGCTGATTCTAGAGTCACAACAAACTTATTTGCGGGCTGATGGGTAAATTTAATGACATCACTCTTTACATATTCAGTAGGCGTAATTATTACCGTCGATTTAGATGCTGCCATTTTAACTATTCGGTTATATACAATTTTCTTAACCTCAAATACTGGTCGTGGCGTTAAAGGATTACGAAATTCTGATTTAGACATGGTTAAATCATGTATTGTCGTTACGACTTTGCCTCGATACATAACTGGTTGCTGGGTCATAGCGAAGTGTACGAGATCAGCATCTAATTCATTAACTTCTTTAAGAAGATCTGTCTGCTCTTTGAATCCTAACAGCGGGACTTTAGTCTCACAGACAGCATATTTAGGTGCAATCTTCTTTATAAAATCTGCCCGGTTGGAGTAAGTGATTATATTGAAGTCGTAATCAGGATCAATCTTAGCAATATATTCAATTAACTTGTCCACGTATCGGCCAGTTGATGTGCCTGATGACCTGGCATCAATAGCTATTAAACCCATTAAGTAATAATATCGCATAAACCACGATGCTATACTAGCTACAAGAAATAATTGTTAAAGGAGATTTATGCCAACTGCTCTAATAACAGGTATCACGGGTCAAGATGGCCATCATTTATCTGAACTGCTGCAAGAGAAAGGCTATGAGGTATATGGGGTCATTCGTGGGCAGCAAAACCCTAAAAAAATACGGATTGAACAGGAACAGCCTTATATAAAACTAATTGAGGCTGATCTAACAGATCAAACATCACTGACACGCGCACTAGAAGTCGCTAAGCCCGATGAAGTGTATAACCTTGGAGCCGTCAGCCATGTTGGCTATTCTTTTAAGAATCCTTTTTTAACAGCTGAAGTTACCGGCCTAGGCGTTCTGAATTTATTAGAAGCAATTCGTTTAACTGGTGGCACAAAGACTATCCGTTTTTACCAGGCATCAACCAGTGAAATGTTTGGCGGCCTAGACTATAACCGTCCTGGCAAAGGATATGATGAAGATGCATTATTTCATCCCAGAAGCCCGTATGGCGTTGCAAAACTATATGGTCACTGGATTACTAAAAATTACCGGGAAAGCTATGGTATGCACGCAAGCTGCGGTATTTTATTCAACCACGAAGGGCCTTATCGAGGCATAGAGTTTGTTACCAGAAAAATAAGTAATGCAGTTGCTCGAATACATTTAGGCCTGCAAGATCATATTGAACTCGGTAATCTAGAGCCGAAGAGAGATTGGGGCTATGCTGGCGACTATGTCGAGGGTATGTGGCGGATGCTCCAGCAAAAACAACCAAATGACTATATATTGGCTACCGGCGAAACTCATTCAATCGAGGACTTTCTGAGCCTAGCCTTTAAACAGGTTGGGATTAATGACTGGGAACCTTATGTCAAACAAAACCCAGCCTTTATGAGGCCGGCAGAAGTGGACATATTACTAGGGAACCCATCCAAAGCAGAAAAGAAACTAGGCTGGAAAAGAAAAGTAGATTTTCAGGGTCTAGTCAAGATGATGGTTGAGTATGATCTAGGACTAGAGTCTGTCAAAAATCAAACTGCAGTCTAATTAGCTAATCCTGTTCTCGCCAGTAGTCCATGACGTCAGCTAGTGTTTGCTTCAACTCTATTTGAGGCTGCCAGCCGGTTATACTTCTTAGATACTCACTATCACCATATATAATTTCAAAGTCTGAAGGGCGGAACTTATCTTTATCAACCACAATCTCAGGTTTTTTAGTTGCATAACCCATTAAAATATCTAATATTTCTTGGCCACTACGTGCTTTGCCAGAACAGACGTTATACACTTTGTGTGGCTCACCTTTTTCTAATAGCAGCCTGTAAGCTCTAACGATATCCCTAACGTCTGTATAATCACGTTTTGTATTAATATTGCCGATACTCACTTGATTACCTTTATTTTTTTCACAATCAACAATTTGCCGAGCTAAATCTGGTACTAAAAATCCGGGTCCTTGTCCCGGACCGCAATGGTTGAAAGGTCTAGCAATAATATATTCAAAACCCCGGTCTTCATAGTATTCAGCCAATTGTTCCTGGCCTATCTTACTTAAGGCGTAAGGAGATGTTGGTTTAATAGGCGAATTTTCATTTAAAGGTAGACTAGCACTCGGATCATACAGGCTACCGCTACTAACGACTAGAAATCTTGGATGGGCACCTTGTTTTTTAGCAGTCTCATACAGATTACATTCCATCCCAATGTTAGCCGATATATAACCCATTGGGTCATCAAATGATGGGCCAACAGCTGCTAGCCCGGCTAAATGGATTACTGAACCAATATCTTTAAAATCTATCCTCTCAGTTTCTTTAATATCGGTAAGATTAAGCTCTTTATATTCAACCCTGTCATTAACGACACTTGTTAATTGAGGGCCTCCAATAGCTAATACTTCATAGCCATGAGTTAATAGTTCATCTAAAAGATGCTTACCTACAAAACCGTTTGAACCCGTCACTAAAACCTTTGGCATACTGTAATCAGACTACAATAGTATCACCGCAAAAAACAGTATCCTTGCTGTCGGAGACAATAATCAGTAAAATTACTGTAAATGGAGAAATTAAAGAAGCGTTACCGATACTCGGTTATTTTACTTCGTGAAATTATACGAACCGACTTTAAGCTTCGTTATCAAAACTCCATACTTGGTTATGTTTGGTCTTTGCTTAGGCCATTACTGTTATTCCTAATCCTTTACTTTGTTTTTACCAAGTTCTTAAAAGTTGGTGATAATGTCCCACATTATCCGGTTTACTTATTACTTGGGTTATTATTCTGGAACTTTTTTGTAGAAGTAACTATAGGTAGCGTTACGGCCATAGTGGGCAAGGGTGATTTAATTCGTAAAATTAATTTCCCGAAGTATGTGATTATTCTAGCAGTCGTTATTGCGGCCTTAATTAATTTATCTCTTACTGCGGTGGTTGTCATTATCTTTATGATTGCCGGTCATGTCACTGTACATCTCCAGGCCCTATTATTAATACCGCTTATCTTTGAGCTAATAATTATCGCAGTAACTGCCGCCTTCTTCTTAAGTACTGCCTTCGTTCGCTATCGAGATATGTCCTACATTTGGGAAGTTATTATTCAGGCTGCCTTTTATGCAACCCCGATTTTATATCCACTCAGTCGAATTCCTCATGGCTTTGCCAAAATATTAATCTTAAATCCATTTGCCCAAGTTATTCAGGATTCGCGTTATGTACTAATAACTCATTCCACCTATACAATCTCAACCGTTTACGCTGGAGATAGATGGATCTGGTTAATTCCTATAGGTTTAACCACCATTTTATTCGCTTTAACCAGCACATATTTCAGACGCCGTTCTAAAGCCTTTGCAGAGGAGGTCTAGGATATGGATGAAGAAGTAGTCATACACGTTGAAAATGTCTATAAAGACTTTATTCTGCCTCACGAGAGAGCCGGCAGTGTTAAGGGTGTCTTCACTAGTATGTTTTCTAAGGCCACTAGAGTTAAAGAAAAACAGCACGCTCTCAAAGATATATCGTTTGAAGTAAAAAAGGGAGAGTTCTTTGGCATTGTTGGGCGAAACGGCAGTGGCAAAAGCACATTGCTAAAAATTTTGGCCAATATCTATCAACCTACTAAGGGTTTAGTGAGTACTTCGGGCAAACTTGTGCCTTTCATTGAGCTCGGTGTTGGATTTAATCCGGAGTTATCCGGTAGAGACAATGTATATTTGAATGGTGCGATTCTGGGCTTTTCCGTGAAAGAAGTAGACGCTATGTATGACTCTATAGTGAAGTTTGCAGAATTAGAACGGTTTATGGATCAAAAACTTAAAAACTACTCCTCAGGTATGCAGGTGCGCTTGGCTTTCTCCATGGCCGTTAGAGCCAATGCGGATATTTTGTTAATAGATGAGGTATTAGCAGTAGGTGATGCTGATTTCCAGCGCAAATGCTTTAATTATTTCCGCGAACTAAGAAAAAACAAGAAGACTGTCGTATTTGTCAGTCACGACATGCAAGCAGTAAGGGAATATTGTGATCGGGCGATGCTCATTGAGGAAAACACCATATCGATTATCGGTACAACCGATGAAGTCACCGGGGAATACACCAGATTATTTATGACCAACCAAGATCCACAACAACAAGGGGCAGAAGACAAGAATCGTTGGGGGGATCGAGCAATTACAACTACAGCTTTTTCTGCAGATGCTACAAACGAGACAATTGTTATCTATCAGACTGTCACAGCTAAGTTAAACATTGAGCACCCCATAGTTGGCTTTCGAATTCGAGACGCTTCGGGAAAAGAAATCACAGGGACTAACACTCGGATTGAACAACAACAATTGCCGGATATGGCCAAAGGCCAATCCTTGAAAATAACCTGGCGCTTACCAAACGTACTTAGTGATGGGCAATATGTGATCGACCCGGCTATATTACATGCTGACGGACTTACTGTTGCAGATTGGTGGGACAACGCACTGGAGCTTAAAATTAAAAAACTTCGACATCTACCATATGCGATTGACCCTCTATTCCAGTTAGAGGTAGAGAAGACTTCATGATCGACCCTAAAGCCGTTGCTACTTATGCTCAGTATAATGAAGACCTAGTACTTCTAGCGTTGCTTCATAATGTCGAGCGCGGTTTTTATGTAGATGTTGGCGCCAATTATCCAACCATTGATTCAGTGACAAAGATTTTTTATGACAAAGGGTGGAGGGGGATTAATATTGAGCCTATCGATAGCCTGTACAGACAACTGCTAAAAGCTCGTCCGAAAGACATTAACCTGAGATGTGGGGCGGGCAAGAGTACCGGTAAAGCTACATTGCGTGAATATACAGAAATCTCTGGGCACTCCACCTTTAGCCCGCAGCAGAAACAGCAGCACGGCAAATCACTTAAGTACACTGACCATGAAGTTAGCATCAGGAGCTTAAAAGATATTTTTCAAGAGTACGAAATCAAGCACATCCACTTCCTAAAAATTGATGTAGAGGGATTTGAGCATGAAGTTGTTGCGGGCAACGACTGGGGTCAATATCGCCCAGAAATAATATGTATCGAAGCGAGTCACGGAGATGGCGGCTGGAGACAGATCATCGAGAATAATAAGTATCGTCTATTTATTGCTGATGGACTCAACGAATATTATGTTGCCGCTGAGGCTTGGCATAGAACGGATGGTTTTGCGGAGCGAATAGTGAGTTTGGATTACCATGCTCTTAAGCAGCACCAATGGCAATCTTGGTCACAAGATTCTTTCGAATTGGAAAAATTGAGTAAGATTGTTGCTGGCCAAGAGGCACTAATAGAAAAGTCAAATCAGACAATCCAAGAGCTCGAATTACTGTCAACTCTTTCGTTGAAAAATCTTTCATTTCTCAGCCGTCTGAGACGTTCAGCCTATGGGCTGACGGTAGATTGGGTCATGTTTCACAGACATAAAACTAAGTAATATCGTCAAGTACTTGAAATATTTGACGGGAAGTTTTTGCCCAACCATGTTTTTGTACCTGGGCGGAACCCTTTTTTAGTAAGGCGTTTTTTTCTTCTGGCATTTTTGCCAATAACTCCAGTATTGCCTTGTATAAGTCGACCGCATCTCCCGCATAGATTGGCGTATCACCTGCCACCTCGAGGGTTGCCTTATTTTTATAACTAATAACGGGGCAGCCATATGCCATCGCTTCGAGCACCGGTAATCCAAAACCCTCATAACGACTCGGGAAAATATATGCCAAAGCATGTTTATAAAGCCAATCACGTTGTTGGTCGTCAACGAACCCCATAAAAATAATATCTTCTAAGTAGGATGAGGTTTTAAGTGCCTCTTGAATCTCTTCGGTGGCAATACTCTCTGGCCCCTGCATACTATCTCCGGCTAAGACTAGGTTAATCAGGTGCCCCTGAGCTCTTAGCATGTTGAATGCGGTTACAAGATCTTGGATTTTACGTCTTCTGTCGGCACCCCCAATGAATAATAAGAAGGGCTTATCTAATAAATTTGAGTTTAGGGTGTGTTTTTTATAGCCCCACGAAGTCTTCGTATAGCGGCATAAATCAACAGTTGCATCGGTTTGCTCTCGAGGCTTATTGACACCTAAAGGCGTGACTACGATTTTATCGGGTGGTGTACCTATATATTTCACAAAATCCTGCTTTGTTTGTTCCGAGATTGCCAATAAAACGCGCGAACGTTTTGCGTTAACTCTAAGTTTATAAACATAGAACCAACGGCTGGCTGAGCATCTCATAGATCTTTGCCGACTAAAACCGTGTTGCCTAGCGGTGTGATATGACCACAAGTAATCCCACTCTAGAACGTAGGGGATAATATCATATATCAGCAGGACATTCTTTAATGCTGCCGCAGGCAGACTTTCTCCGGGATCAAACTCCAAATAAACATCAATGTCGCTTATGAGTGCGTGTTTTAAGTGGGCATTACCTCTGCGTACCAGCAGTATTTTTTTCAAGCCGTCAGATGTCAGCGTAAAGAACCGCTGTACTTTATGGGGGAAAAATGTCCTTTGGATATACTGATGCGATTTAGTGAAATTCGTCTTCAGGACATGAATCAGATTCACAACACCGCGTTTTTTGGGTTGCAGGTTTCTGTCACTACCCTTATAGCGAACCTCGTAGCTAATATTCTCGACATCAAGTAGCTTGATGGGGTCAGGAAACATAGTATCTCCACCGGGTAATAGGAAAAAAATAAAAGTGTTTTTAGCGCGGTCTTCGGCGGATATATTATTTAGAAAATTTATTAATGTATAGCCTATACCCCTCATCCGATGGGGGCCCTGTAACGGCGATAAATCTATGCCAATTTTCATTTCTTAGTATCCTTTGCGGAGTCAAGAAATACTTTTGCACTTTCTGCCCAAGAAAATTTTTGTGCTTGTTTTGGCCCTTCTATGATAGCTTTTGCAGTTATTTTGTCTATATTATCTAGGTATTGTTTGATGGCGTCATATAGGGCATCTCTATCATTACTAGGGACCATTACTCCCACCTCGCCAACTACTTCTGGTAATGATGAGTTATCGGCTGTTATAACCGGCACACCACAAGCCAGTGCTTCTAAAGGAGGCATCCCAAACCCCTCATAATGGCTAGGGTAAACTAACATTTTAGCGCCTGAAATTATTGCCGGTTTATCCTGGTCAGTAACATACTGCGTGGGTCTAATAATGTTGTAGCCAGCTTCGACCCGTTTTACTATATCCCTAAATAACTCATCAGTATTCCAACCACTTACGCCTACGAGCAAGAGCGCAATGTTGTTGGTAATTGTTTTAGGCAATCGACAGTATGCATCTATTAAGGCATCTAAATTTTTTCGTGGTTCCAAATTAGACAGAGCTAAAATATAATCGCCCTGTACCCCATATTTATGCTTCACATCATTTATTTCTTTTGGGCTTCTTCTGTAAAATAGCCTTGGGTCTACTGCTGGAGTAGCTACCAATACACGGTCCTTCGCAAGATCGTAAAAGTCAATAACCTCTTTTCGTGTATTTTGAGATATCGTAATAATTTTTTTAGCATTTTTAATTGAGCGTTTTACCCCTTTAGACAGAAATATAGCATTGCCTTCATCGGAATATTGACGGCATAATTCATAAGACAAGTCAAAAATCACTAATGCCGCTGGTTTACTTAAAGCCAGCCGCATGTCCACAAAGCGCGGGAAAATATAGGCTCCTCTCCCGCACCATAAGTCTATCGGTGGCATCCAACCCCTATGCCATAAGGCGGCCGTATAACGAAAGGACATGGGGAGCTTTCTATAGCCTATATGTTTAAAATTGAAACCCTGAAATTTATTCACGGTATCTCTAGGGATAATCACAGTTATATTTGGGGTAACGTCACCTTTGTATTTTGCGTTGTCTAACAGCTCGTCTAACCCCCGCAGAATACCTAGAATATATTGGCCGACTCCACTAAAATGGCCCTCAACAAGCCCAAGGCCGTCAATAAATATAGATTGTCGCTTCATTGATAATCGTATTTTAACAGAACAACTGTGTTATTGTTGACCAGTAGTACCTGAATCCCATGTGGCACCGCGAGGACCGTAAAGCACTAAATTGCCATCCGGCTGCATAATAAGACTCGACAAACCGTAACTCGCAGTATGGCTATTCCATAGCGGTTGATAATTATTACTGTATAGCACTAAATTGCCATCCGGCTGCATAGCCAGGAAAGATACTGAATCATCGTTTGTCTCCGTAGACCATAAAGCTCGAGTTGTTGAATAGAGAACTAAATTACCATCCGGCTGCAAGATCAATTTATATTGTCGATTAGCAGTCTCCAATTCTTGCCCAGGGTAAAGTCTAGAATTGGGCAATAGACTGCTGACCACAAATGACAAGTGGGCGGGGTTATTAAGAGTGTACGTTGCCCAAAGCGCCTGGTTAGTTGAGCTATAAATAACCATATTGCCGTCAGTTTGCAACACCAAGTATGCGCCAGGGTTTCCTCCCGTTTGCGAATCCCATAAAGCCTGGTTAGAAGTGTTGTATAGCACCAAATTTCCGTCAACTTGCATAACTAACCGGTTGGCTGCATCATTCGTATTCCCAGTCGACCAGGATGGCAGATAATTGCTATAAAGAATGAGATTGCTGTTAGGCTGCAATGTTAAAACTGTTTGGGTATCTGGCGATAATAAGTATTGACCGACGTTCAAACTAGCTCCTGAAACTAAACCAGTATTGGTACTGTTAGATGCATTTACTGGTGAAACGACATTGACCGTGAAGAATAAACCTGGGTCGTTCATCCAAGTTATGCCCTCTGCCAGCAAGTTAAAGTATTCATTATAAGTACCAGTGGTTGGGGGGGCGTGTAAAGCGAAATCGAAAATCCCGGTTTGTCCTGGCGCTACTGAACTTTCTAAGAGAGAGGTGGGTCTTGTGATGGAGATCCATAATCAAACTACTGAAAAAACTAACTGGCTAAGTTACTATATCGGCTGCCTGGCGGGAATTATTCCCTGGATAGTAATTGCTTTTTATTTTTGGCTGAGTGCCCATAAAGGTAGTGCAGCTCCAGCATTTGTTTATTGGATCTTCGTGTCGATCTTTATATTTTTCAGCTGTTTTGCTTTAAATATGATCTTACAATATAAAAAGGTTGGCCCCTGGAAAAATTACTTGTACGGGGAAAGGGTCTATATTATTTTAAGTCTGGTGGCTAAATCACTTCTCGCTTGGCAAGTTTTCTTTGGCACGCTAAGACCTTAAACTAGATTGAAATCTAGTTGCGACAGCGCACGGCTGCCCTATCTTGCCGCAAACAGATACGGATGAGTCTGTGACGGTTTTATTGCTTACGCCTATCCGGCGTACAATATAGGTGTGGCTGTATTTACCAAGAGACCTTATTGGGTATTTAGTGTTGCTGTGTTTGTTTTATGGGGTATTATTTTTCTGGTTCATTGGCTGGCGAATAGCCCTCCTCACCCCAAGACGCTGGCCCTTGTATTTTTTGGCTATTTCATTGGTTGGCTATCAGCGACTATCGCCCGAAAAGTTTATAAATAAGCCGGGCGACAAAGACCGGGTTTGTGTTTGTTTGTCTGTATGATCCATAAAGAAAACAAAATTATGTTTCTTTTTATCGCTTGCAGATATATTGTTTAAGATATTAATAATTACTGACCCAACGCCCCTTAAACGGTGTGGTCCCTGAAGAGGTGATAAATCTATAGCGATTGTCATTCTATACTAACTCCAACAGCCTTAAGAAAGACTTTTGCACAACTGACCCAAGAATACTTTTCAGCTTGCTTTGGTCCATTGACTAAAGTTTTATGACTGATAGTATCCATTTTATCTATATAGCTTTCTATCGCTTTTACCAAACCATCAATATCATTACTATCTAGAGTCAATGCAGCTTCGCCGACCACTTCTGGTAGAGAGGAATTGTTTGCACATATAACTGGCGTACCACAAGCAAGTGCTTCTATCGGAGGCATACCAAAACCCTCATAATGGCTGGGGTAAACCAACATCTTTGCCCCTGAGATAATCGCCGGCTTATCCTTATCTGATACATACTTGCTTGGTCTGATAATGTTGCAGCCACCTTCGACTTTTTTTACAATATCGTCAAATAGTTCATCAGTATTCCAACCAGTTACACCGACCAATAGTAGAGCAAGCGAGTCGCTAATCTTTTTAGGCAAGCGGGAGTAGGCTTCGACTAAAGAGTTTAAATTTTTTCTTGGTTCTAGGTTAGACAAGGCTAAAATATAATCGCCTTTTACGCCATATTTAACTTTTACCTCATCAATTTCTGCTTGACTTCGACGATAAAATATTGCTGGATCAACACCAGGATTAGCAACCTCAACTTTATTAGGATCTAACTTGTAAAATTTAATAATCTCGTCTCTAGCATTGCTAGAAATAGCTATAACTTTTCTAGTATTTTTAACAGATCGTTTAACTCCCTTAGATAGAAACTGAGCATTCTTCTCATCTGAGTATTGACGGTGAAGCTCATACGATAAGTCGTAGATTACCAAAGCTGATGACTTACTAAAAGCCAGTCTCATATCAACAAATCTAGGGAATATATACAATCCTCGTCCACACCACATATCAATTGGGGGGAGCCAGTTCCTGTGCCACAAAGCAGCCATATATCTAAATGGCAGCGGAAAAGTTTTATAGCCTATATGCTTGAACCCAAATTTCTTAAATTTCTTAACAGTATCTTTAGGTATTATTACTTTAATCTGCGGCAGATTTTCTCTTCTATATGAAGCATCGTCAATAACTTTATCAATCCCTTTTAGCATTCCAAGCGTGTATTGACCTATTCCACTAAAATGTCCCTCAACTAGAGCTAAACCGTCAATGTATATTTTCTTCACTTTTATAAGTTTAACAAAGATATATAGTTACTAACATAAAGAAAGTCTAGTTGAGCTGTACCACCGATACCTTATTCGCAATCCCGTAAGTATTTACCAAACCATCTATAGCTTTATAATCAACAGAGATTGTAGCTATCTTTAAGGGTTCTGGAGCACATGTTTTTATAGCAGAAAAAAGACCAGACTGATTGTTTATTAATAAATTATTAAAAATTGCATTATCGCAGCTGTTTACTGGTTGGATTGATCGTAAAATGTTGCTTCCTATAATACTATCGCCAACATCGCCAGGTATATCGAAAATAACGGTCGCGTCACGTTTAGCTAATGGCACCTTAGCCCTATATGACAAGCTATCGTAAAAATACTGGTTTTCACTAAAACTTATGCTTCGCCTCCCTCCAACGTATTTTAGCAAGCCAGGATCGTTTGGCGATTGAACGCCTACTATAAGTGGCAAACAAACAAGTAGACCACAAATAAACATAACTGTAGCGGCCAAATCAAGCCCGGTATTTATTAAATCCAATAGCCCCAACCAACCAACTATAGATATAGGTATGGCAATAATCAGGGCAGTATCAAGTGTTTTGTAGAAGTAATACTGGGAGCCATGAATAGTGGCAAACTGAAATAAGTAAATAACCAATGAAAACGCCAGCAAGAAAGTCATCAGAAGAGTCAGATCCGATATGGCTTTTTTAAGTTTGCCTTTAACAAGAAGATAAAATAATACTACGCCGATAACCACAAACCCAAAAAACGCCAAACTTGGTACGGCTATACTCCCAGGTGTGTCTACTCCCGTTTTAAATGATTGTGATGAGGGAGCGGTTATGATGATTAGTTGAACCAGTATCCCCAAAACTATAACAACAAAGGCTGGCAAGAGATTTTTGATCTCAGAAACAAGGGCTATAAGATTTTTTCTAATACCATCTTTTGTGGCGGGGACAAAGAATGCAATTAATGCTGCCGCAGCAACTGCGGGGAATATCAAGACCCAAGACAAAGTCAAGCATGCAATTATTAAGACAATTGGTAATAGAACTCTAAATTTTCGATTATGTGCTGATTCTTTATCTATTGTTAACTGGATAAAAAGAGGTATAGCTATTAACAACGATATAAGTACCGGTATGAAGGTATAGAAACCTTCCTTAAACTGTTCGACAACAATGTAATAAGAGAAGAAGCTAGCTGCACCTACCAACCAGAAATTGCTTAACCAGAGATGCTTGCGGCCACCTTTCCTAAGGAAGAATAAAAACAAATCGTAAATCACCCTAGCAAATAGAAAGGCCAATACGAAAGTCCAAAATATTTTTGTTAGTACATATGCTACTAAACTTTGCCCGCCAACTTTTATCGAAGGGTCAAACGATTTGATTATCATGGCATTAGCCACATACCAGCCTGAGGGGTATGTACTTATAGTGTCTTGAAGTACAACGTTCTTTGCTTGGTTAGAATCATAGAGCACCCCTCTATTTAGTTGCAATCGGTCGTTTATTCTGGACAGATGACTAGCATCATCCAAATTGGTGTTCATGAATGCTACTGCAGTTGCTGGAACGTTTATAGTGCCGTAATCTTTAAATGACTTTATCGTCGGAGCAGCCACGATTAGTACCAGTACGAACAATCCAATGCATATCGCTATTACGTCTGGCAACGTGAATAATCTAATAGACTTGCTGGACAAAGTTTTGATCTTCTCTGCACCAAGCCGCCATTCCCAAACATAAACTAAGATAAGCACTAGAAATGATACCCAAATAGACGAATTTAACGGATAGTCATGATCGAATAGCCAAGCCGCCATAGCCACGGATTGAAGGATGGCTACATACAAAACAACGGCTATGACAAGTTTGTAAATTTTGCTACTAAAGATAGAGTTAGAAAGTTTATCCTCTATGATTAGATAAGTTAAAACAATCGATAGTAGCAATAGTGCTGCTTGGTATCCAATCAGTATAAGCAGCAGGAGCCCAATAACCGAGACACCTATAAGCCACAACGGTTTGTTTTTTATAAACCCCATTTTCTTAATCATAACATGGTGAAATGTAAAATCACGCCCCATTTTCACCAAGATCCATCACACTAGAGCGTATCTGGCAATGATGGGTTAGCATCTCATGTTTTGAGTTAAACAAATTGCACCCAGTGTCCTAAATAGTAAAAAACTGCAATTTTTTGGTTTACCCACAAACAATTTTGCAATTTTCTATAACACGGTTACGTCTAAGACAGTACCAGGATCGTTAAATAAGCCATTTGTCGACCCCTCTGCTACAGGTACAAAATACTCAGGGTAAATACCCGGAGCTAAGCTATCTGGATCTGTCATGGTAAAGCTGAATTGAGCAATTTGCCCTGGTTCAACCTCATCTTGATTAGGCGCAAGTGTAGTGCCATTGGAGTCATAAACTGCAGAAAAATTAAGATCAGGACGAGTGCAGCTTGGCCAGGTTGCCGCAAAATCGCTACACCTGTTTAAAATGCGATTAGTTGCCAAATGGACCGGGTAAACTCCAGCTGGCGCAGATCCGATAGAATTATTATCGTACCAAGTCTGATTGCCAGTATTTACGTAATCAATCCAAACATTGGCAGACTGACCGGGGCTTAAGCTAGGATAACCAGACTGGGCGTGATATGCATCAGAATAAACTGCTGGCAGCACGGTAACAGCTACATAGCTACCCATGTAATTGATTGCCCCGGTAGTTGTTCCCTCTATAATTGGCTGAAAATATTCGTTATACACACCTGGACCGACCCAATTTTCAGGCGACATAGTAAAGCTAAACTCTACTATCTGTCCTTCTTGAGCTATATGCTGATTAGGTGCAAGAGTTGTACCGTTTGAGTCATAGACGGCGGCAAAAACGGTAGCTGGGCGCTGGGCATTAGGCCAGTCATAATCAAAACCACTGCTTCTGTTAAGAACATTTTCCGTTGCTAGGTGCGTGGGCATTGCACTTCTCCATGTAGCAGACCCAATGGAATCATCATCGTACCAGGGTTGATTACCAGTATTCTGGTACTTAAATATTACATTGCTGGTCTGATTAGATGCCAATGTCAATGTCGGAGTATTAGCTACAAACGAAGCAGAATAAGATATTGCTGCTATATTTGCAGGTATAGTTGCGTTGACTGATGGTAAGGTAATACCACTATCATCAAAATCTGCATCAAATACAGTTGAAAGAGAAGAGTATGTTGTAGGAGCTAGTAGAGACACAGTGGTGTTCATTGTAGACCCAGGGCTTAGGCTTTGACCGAGTGTCTCTACAGTGTTTGTAGATGTCCAGCTACTGTTAGAAAATTGCTCTCCTGTGCTGGTGTTGAGCTCCACATTGTCACTAGTAGACGTATTACCTACATTTTCTAAACCTAAAGTTAACTGGCCGGGCTCATTTGACGTTAGAGAGATAGATGGGTTGTTAGTAACGTCTATAACTGCAGTTGAGGGAACGGTTATAGTCCATGAGATACCTAAATTACCAAAGTACCCATTAGATGTACCCTCTAATATTGGTTGCATATATTGCTGGTAAGTACCAGCAGCATATTCAGGTGGTGGCTCCCAATTAAAAGCAAATTCTATAATTTGCCCTGGTTGGGCCACATTTTGGTTAGGTGCAAGAGTTGTCCCGTTAGAATCATAGACAGCTGAGAAATTATTGGCTGCCCTATCAGTTGAAGGCCATTCACCTGAGAAGGGGCTACTACTGTTCATAGGATTAGTGGTAGCTAGATGTACAGGGTAGCTACCAGAAGGCGCAGAACTTATTGATTTATTATCATAAAGTGGCACATTACCACTGTTGTTGAGCAACAAAAAAGCACTGTATGAGGTATCAGGAGCTACTGTTGGGTAGCCACTTTGCCCCAAATAGCTAACATTAGATTCAGCGTTAACGGATACAACCATACTTGTACCAGGGTTATTCAGTAATCCGTTAGAAGTACCTTCCACTATTGGCACAAAATACTGAGTATAAACTCCTGGTGCCAAACTATCAGGATCTGTCATTGTAAAGCTGAACTGGGCAATCTGTCCTGGTTGAACTTCATCTTGGTTAGATGCCAATATTGTTCCGTTAGAATCATAGACGGCTGAGAAATTAAGTGCTGGTCGTGAACAGCTTGGCCATGTTGCCGCAAAAACACTACAGTTATTTAAAGGCTCGTTAGTTGCCAAATGGACCGGATCAGTACCGGCCGGTGCGTCCACTATTGAGTTATTGTCATACCAAGTTTCATTACCATTATTTTGATATTCAAACCAAACTGTTGCTGATTGACCTGGATTTAGATTCGGATAGCCAGACTGAGCATAATAGGAATCAGCATATGGAACAAACCAAAGATTGAAGTAATAAACAAAATTATAGCTCCCGCTGTAATATTCACCAGTTGTCCCATACTGTGGGAGACCGTTTATACCCTGAGGGTTATTGTAGACGTGGGGCGTATAGCAATATAGTTCTGAGGTTGAGACATCCGGTAGAGTGAAGTTTACATAGGCCGTGCCGTTGCCATCATAGAAAGTAACGTTATTACCAGGCGCTAGCGTTGTACTGTAATACTGCGTCGCACCAATGCACGGATAACTTAAAAGGGAATTCCACCAAGCACTGTCTCCGGTAAGCCTCTCGTAGTCAAATCTGAACTGCCACGTTGCATTGTCAACTTGATTAAAAAAGCCTGTATCGCTACCGCAAGAGAAGTATTCCATGGCACAGTTTAATTGGGAAGCAGTCGGGTTAGGCGTGGTAACTAGCGACTGCTCTTTCTGCATAGTGGCTAATATAACCTGGGGGTTAATACCGTAGGCTTGTGAAG
Source organism: uncultured bacterium (assembly GCA_963762395.1). Lineage (GTDB taxonomy): Bacteria > Patescibacteriota > Saccharimonadia > Saccharimonadales > UBA4665 > JAJZKE01. Next base: position 49,507 of record CAVXKL010000004.1, read on the forward strand.
CGTCGTAGATTATTTGGGCAGCGCTTCTGGAACTACCACAAGAATAGTAAGTCGCGTAGTAAGTATAGTGTGAGCCTGATGTACTGCCACAATTTTCAACATCAGAAAAACTAGCTAACCCACTACCTTCCGTTTGTAAAAAGTTCTGGATATCGGATGCACTCATTGTACCTTGAGCTACGAAGACAGAGTCATCCATTAAATAATTGGTGTAATTATATGGTTCCATGGCTGAAACTGGCTTTGAAGCAAGATAAAGAAATGCCAAAAACCCTAGAGATAAAGCGCCGAGTAGTTTAAATAGTTTCATTTTCATGCCAAGATTCCTAAAAATTAACCATTATTTCGACTTCGTTAATCTGACGACCATTAGGCTCCGTACTGTAGACATCTAATCTGCCAGAAGTGGCATATGCTTGATAATTGATTGCGGCCGAGAAGTTCCCGTTTACTACATTTAACGCTCCCTGAGAAATTACTCCGACGTCATTATCAATAAGCGTATATTGGACATTGTTCACTGTAGAAGTACCAGTTAGTGTAAAGCCTGAGCTAATGGTCTGATCGTTATATGGTTCTTTTACCGTTATTACACCAGACTGGGATGTTGTCCATTGACTTTCACTAGTATTTACTGGCGTAGAAGAAGGATTTGAATTGTTAGTTGATGTTCCCTGACTGATACCATTTGATGTAGATGGGCTTTTACTAGTTGTATTAGATGAGGTAGATTGTGTAGTGATCTGATGAATTACGGGAGAAAGAGTAGTCACTCGGGGGTGCTGTCTATTGTCTATCAACAGGAATGCAATAACGCCCACACAAACAACAACCAATGCTACTGCTAGCAACTTAACTTTAACGTGTCGGGCCTTGTTTTTACTCATGTTTTTATTTTAGCGCCTACAGGGAACATTATATACATTCTCAGCCTTTTTTAAAGAGTAAAAATTTAAAATGTTAACTATACCAGATCCTTTCTGCCAAAAATTTTAATTTGCGGCGACTAATGCGATATTTATCAGTTCTTCTAGTTTCGGCTAACCGTTCAATTAACGTATGTTTTGTTCAATCGATTACTGAATATTTTAGCTAGATCCATTAGTGATATAATTGAATTTTTCAAAATGTTTTCTGAAAAAGTACCGTCAGGAACTGATATCCAATCATTGACACGAAAGGTAGAAATTTTCATATTGTTTGCTTTTGCTATTGCTAAAATTTCCATATCAAAACCCCAACCCAGAACTGTCAATTTTGAAAAACAAAGAGAGGATGCTTTTCTGGAAAACAGTTTAAAGCCGCACTGCGAATCCTCAACCCAAACCCCTCCGGCTAAACGAAATACTAGATTGCCACAATACGATATGAGCCTACGCAGAAAATTTGGATGATGTGTGCGCAAGTTACGGGTGGCGATAACAACATCAGACCCGCTAAGATAGGTTTTATAGAACTCAGGCAAATATTTCAGTGGTGTGGCTAAATCGGCGTCCATAAAAATAACGGCCTGACCCTTAGCTCTTAACATTCCATATTGCACATCTCGACCCTTACCAACTCTAGGCCCAGGCCTCAGTAGTTTAAAATCTTTAAATAAGGATTGTTTAGAAAGTATTATCTCATGAGTTTTATCAGGTGAATCTGCTGACACAACGATCACTTCGATGTATTTGTCCTTAAACTCTTTATGTGTTTTAAGAAAGCTCGATAATTTATCAAGAGTTTTACCTATCCTTTTTTCTTCACTATAGGCAGGAATAACTATGCTTAGATCAGGGTGTTTTTTGTGTGGCTTTCCAGATTGCATATTAGATTCCTATTGTTATACATTTACTGTACTTGGTACAGAGTGAAGAATGTATTCTTATCTAACTTTACCGCTTGATAAACGAGTTTAACTTGCCAATTTTGAGGCGCTACACCTATTTCTCGACAATATGGACAAGGCGAGGAAAAAACCATATACGTTGGCGCGTATTTGGATTCTGCTAGTAAGAACGATGGTGTGGTAGGGCCTATAGCAGTTAGAGGCTGTATCACAATATTCCTATCATTATTTAAATAATCCTGCAAAGCGTCAGGTAATAAACCGAATACAGTTTCTGTTCCCAAGTATATTTTTTGATTTTTAGCCCTTGCTTCTAGAAGCGCAACAGTCTGCTTGACGCCAACCCCGCTAGGAAAACCAGCTATATACTGATAATGATCTGATTCAGGTATTGGTGCTTTTGCAAAGTCTGTCAAAAGTAAATAATCCTTCCATAACATAGGAATAGCTAGCAGAAAGATTAATAAGTACCCCAAGTACTTGATTTTTATTTTATTCATCAATGTAACCGCAGCGTAAGAAGCCAACACCAGCAATGGCAACGTCATAAAAAGTATGTATCTTGGTAAAAGACTTTTACCAAAAAACGCTAACACCGTTATAGGCAGCATAAACCACGCAAAGAGGAGTAGTTTTTCTTTTAAATACTTCTTGTTTATAAGAAATGCCAAGATTACCAACAATAATAAGGGTATCGTAGAGTAGCCAACTAACCAATCAAATAATATATGAGCATTAGCAACGACGTCTAAGAAAGGGTGTTTTATCCATTCCGAAAATGTATAAACAAAAGTGTCATTTTTGCTTGCCAGATTCTTATATAAAGGAGATAGCCTCAAAATAGAAGCTATTCCATATGCTCCAGCTACTACAACTACTGCTGTTGCCACCCACTTAAAAAAATCCTTATATTTACGCTCTGATTTATAGTCAAAAAGCACCAGAGAGAAGGGCAACAGATAAATATAAAAATCGGCGCTAGATTTGGTTAAGAGTGCGCCGCCGATTACAATCGCAGTTATTATAGCAATGCCGAAACTTCTCCTCTTAACTAGTAGCACTTCCACGTAGAGTGACCAGACTGCAAAAGTGGCTACCATTGAATCGTATAGAGCCATTCTGTCGTATAGAAGACTAAAAGGGTAAAGTATATATATTAAGCACGAACCTATGGCTATCCTCTTATTTTTAAACAGCTCGTTTGTCAAAAAATATAAGCCTAGCATAGTGAGGAAACCTGCCAGCACAGAAGTTAACCTTCCGGCCAATAATGGGTCATGGAATATTCGCAAAAAACCTGACATAACCCAAATAAACAAGGGCTGTTTGCCATCCGTTAGCGACACTAGTACCTCGTGAGAATTGTTCTTGAAAAGTTCAGCCCAGCGGATATAGATGGATTCGTCAGTAAATATAGGGACGGACAGTATATTATATAAACGGGTCACAAAAAAAAGAGCCACAATACTACTAATTATGATAATCGTGTGCTGTTTTTTTTGTCTAAGCATTATATATCGATCTGACTATAACAGCCCTCTTTATAACAAATGATTTTAACAAATTGTTTTTGCCCTAGGATGACAATACATTAAAATAAATAATTTCCCAAACAGCTTTAAGCCCGTCGTTAAAGCCAATCTTCTTGCCTTCAGCTTTAGTGCGCCCATAGTAAGAGATACCGGTTTCACATATACGGAGATGATCTTTCTCTTTAGATATTTTAGCAACGATTTCAGGGTTAAAACCGAATTGGCTTGATCTTAAAGTAGAGGCCTTATTTCTTATCCATTGGCCATCAAACATAATGTAGCAAGTATGGATGTCGCTCACATATAGACCGCTTAATAAAGCTGAGAGTCGCGTCATGAGCCTGTTCGCAATAGTATTAGCTAAGTAAACAACCCTGCGTGGTGCTCCTCCAGAAAACCTTGAACCAAAGACTATATCAGCCCGATCCTCCCTAAATATATCAAGCATTCTGTCGTAGTCTCTGGGATCGTATTCTCTATCAGCATCCTGAATTATAACGACATCACCATTTGATTCTAATATGCCTTTTTTTAAAGCCGCTCCCTTACCACGGTTTTTGTCAAAATATATGGCTTTAACTTCTTTATGTTCTTTCTTGAGATTTCTAATAATGTCAGGCGAGCTGTCTTTTGAATGATCATCAACTATTATTATTTCTTTAGCCGTATCTTTAGTTGGAGCCGCTATCACCTCTTTAACAATTTGTTCAATAGTAGCCTGTTCGTTATAGCAGGGTATAATAACTGATAGCCTCTTTATATTTTTTATGTCCAAAATTCTACATCCTACATTAATCAAGAGTTATTATAAGCTTATTTCTCTCAATAAGGTACGCTTTATGGTGGTTGGTGGTTCTGGGTTTGTAACAAATTACCTTGCCCTTACCATTTTTTATAAACTAATAAATCTACCTATTTTACCGGCTCAGATTATCAGTGCCGAACTAGCTGTACTTGTCACTTTTATGGGGAATAATTATTGGACATTCACTGACCATCACCATATTGCGATCCATAAGAAGTTAATTAAATATCACTTGAGTGCCCTTGGAGGGATAATACTTAACAGTGCCTTAGTAGTTTTGCTTGTCCGTTATGCCCATTTGTATTATGGGTTAGCTTTAGTTATCGGCTCGATTGTTGCTCTAATTTGGAATTACAACCTTTACAATAGATTTGTGTTCAAAAAGCATAAAATTCCGAATCCATAGAGAACAGTTAATCATTGCAGTACCTACAAAGATGAAGTAGCAGCTATCCCGATGTTCAGGGAGTACCAACATTTTAGAAGCAACCAGGTATAAAATAACTGGAAATATTTCCCCTACTTTTTTGTAGTATTTATTAACATAGTTTTTAGGAGAACTTATTGGTATTATATTTAAGAATAAGCTTTGATCACATCTTTATTTAAATGAAGTTGTATATTAATTGGTTAAGTTTTATTGGTATACTGATTTATCTGCAGTCGTATAAATTGAGGTACTCGTTTGAAATTATCTGAATACAACAGAATGGCTCAGCATGAAAATACGTATTGGTGGCATATAGGTCGCAAGCGGATTATCGGGACCTATGTAAATCGAGTTAAAAAAGACAAGCCTGAATTCACCATATTAAATATTGGTTGTGGTACTGGTGGTACCATCGAAATGCTAGAAAGCTTTGGTTCTACGGACAATGTTGACAAATCCGATGAAGCTATTAGATATATGAAGAAACTTGGGTATAAAAAAGTCTATAAAATTAACGACATAAAACTGCCCTTTAAAGACAAAAGCTATGATATGGTCGGGGCTTTTGATGTTCTTGAGCACATAGAAAAGCATGTCTATGCTCTAAAAGAGTGGAAACGAGTTATTAAAGATGACGGAGCTGTTGTCATAACTGTTCCGGCCTATCAATGGCTATGGAGTAACCATGATGTTTCTCTCCACCACTTTCGTCGCTATACGTCTAAAAGACTGATTGCGGCAGCTAAAGAAGCTGGCTTACGACCAGAAAAAGTATCATACGCAATTGTTTTTTCACTACCACTAATAGCGTCCTTTCGCTTAATCCCTAAAGTACTAGGCCGTAACACCGATTCAGAGAGTTCGTACGTAGATCTGCCAGACTGGCTAAATTCTATGTTCACTGAGCTTCTTTACGCAGAAGCTAGACTACATAAATCAATTTCATTTCCAGCTGGGACATCTGTAATAGGGGTTTTCAGGAAAGACTAGACTGCGATTGTCTACTAAAAGACTGATATACATTTCGTTTTGAATTAGTACTGTTATATTACTATGCTAGAAATATCTTAAACTAAAAAAAAACTATCAAGCTTATGATATTATGATCCCTAATGTTTAAGTGCAAAAAAGGTGAAAGGCTATCGACTTGGCTATGCCATACGCTAGGACATTAAAGACTTTTTTGGGGCTATCATCTATAGCAATAGTCTGGCGTGGTTGTTTAGAGCTGGTTAACCAGACATTGCCAAATTTGATTAAGTCTTCCGGGGGTGTGAATACTACACCGATTATTGTTGGCCATACATTTGGTTTGGCGAGGTGGGCCAACTGGGATGGTAGTTGGTATTACAGCATCGCTACGCAAGGTTATCACTATCACGTAACAGCAATACCTGTTTTCCAATCAGTAGTCTTTTTCCCTGCTTTTCCGATGTTGGCTCGTATCGGACAGTTTATAACCCGTATACCATACATTTATATCGGGCTTCTTATCAACTTGCTAATTTGTATGGGTATATCTTTTATAGCCTACAAGCTGTGGTTTGCGATAAAAACAGGCAACTCGGTAAAAAAAGCGTCACTGACTATTCAAAATGCCGGCTTGCTACCAGTCGTCCTCATTTTTTCGCTGCCTACTGCCTTTTTCCTAGCAGCTTACTACTCAGAAGCAATCCTAATTTTTTGCATTTTAGTATCTTTTTATTTTTGCTTTAAAGGGAAGTATTGGCTGGCCGCATTTTTTATAGGCTTAGCCACGGGGACTAACCCGATTGCCTTAGCAGCACTGCCAGCATTGTTATACATATTTGTCGATCAAGAACGCCAAAGGCTAGTCAGCATCAAAACTATTATCCAGAAAAATATAGTACGTTCGATAGGACTACTTATTGTCAGTTTGTGGGGGATTATAACTTATACCATATATCTATTTTATAAAGTCAAGGCTCCTTTATCTTGGTATACAGACGAGAAGGCTTGGAGTAGGGGTACCCATAACTACATTGGTAGTATTTGGGACACCAATTATAGTAATTTGTTTAACCCTAAGTATTTTAATGGGCATATTAATTATTTATTCTCATTGACCAACATGGCAGTCCCGGTCTTCGCAGTCCTTATATTAGTCTTTGCCTTATACAAGAGAGTGTGGTGGATGTGTGTATACATAATTGCCTTTCTTGCTTTAACTGTCGGTTCTGGTTCGCTAGGATCTATCAATAGATTCTCCCTAGTATTGGCTCCTTGCATCGTATACATTTGCGCAAAGGTCAGCCCTAAATTTCAAAGACTTTTTTGGGCAATGGCAGGGGTATTTTTAATAATTCAGGTAATACTGGCTAGCGTATTTCTTCAGGGTAGCTACTTTGTCGGCTGACAAGCTTTAACTAAGCTTTTGGATTGTCCATAAAACGAATCTTCAATACCAGTATAAAATTATCTAAAAGTGTACTTTTAGGTATTTGTACGACATTTTCAGCGTTTTTAACAGCCCGAAACTTTAATTCAATCAAAAAGCCATAGCCTCCGGATTTAATCGAATCGATGTTTATTTTTTTCATAAGGTCGGTAGAGTACAGATTATACCCGCCAGTATAGTCAGCAATTGTTGATCCCAGGAACAGCCGAGTATATAGATTGCCCCCTCGACTTAAAAGCTTCCGGCTCCAGGCCCAATCAGGAGTAGCCCCACCATGAATATAACGAGAACCGACCACAAAGTCTGCTTTTGAAATACTTTTAATAAAAAGCGGTAAGTATTTGGGGTCGTGTGAAAGATCAGCATCCATCTGCAATATGTGACTGAAGTTTTCTGTCAAAAGCTTATCAAATCCTTCAATGTAAGCCTTATTAAGGCCGTCTTTCTTTTTACGGTGCAAAACGTTGATATGAAATTTTTTGTTATTTTCTGATTTCGCTAAGCCATCAGCGATTTTGCCTGTCCCATCTGGAGAATTATCATCGATTATAAGTATCGTGCAGTCAATTTTTAGCTTGCTAGTTTCTGCTTTTATCTTCTTAACTAACTTACCTATATTTTTAGCTTCATTGTAGGTGGGGATTGCAATAGCAAGCCTTATATTGGAGTTAAGTTTTTGAGACATTAGTAGCAATGGTAATATGTTAAGGCTACTATGTCTATAAAACTGGTGATTAAAAAGCTTTGGGCCAATAAAGTATTTCGCTTCGCGACTATTGGTGTAATTAACTCACTGACCGACCTGACGATACTTAATTTCTTAGTTTTTGCCTTTAACCTTAGGGTCCTATATGCTAACTTAATCTCGGCTTCTATCAGCATAACCTTGTCTTATTTCTGGAATCACTATCTGGTTTTTCGACACAAGGGTCAAGTCAGTTTAAAACTTTTCTTAAAGTTTTTCGTTATTACCGGTTTTGGTATATTGACTATCCAAACGCTGGTTATTTACGGTATTGAGCATTCTATCAGTATTAAACAGATAATGGCAGTCACTAATCTATCCCATCACATCAGTAAGGTCTTTTGGGTTGACGGAGCAAAGATCGTAGCCATTATAATAAGTATGGTCTGGAACTTCTTTCTCTATACTTTTGCGGTCTTTAAGGAAGACAAAGAAGAAGGTATCGTTCCCTATTAACAAGTCCAATTCTATGTCAAAAGTTGGTATTATATAACGAGATGATAGTAGTAATTATTGCCGGAGGGTCGGGGACTAGACTTTGGCCATTATCTACTCCAACTTATCCTAAGCACTTAATAAAGATCAACGGTGACTCACGGTCTTTATTGCAGCAAACATATGAACGAGCCAAGATTGTAAGCCAAGACATATACGTTGTTACTGAAAATAGTCATGTTGATCACGTAATGCAGCAGATCCCTGAACTACCTGAAGATAATGTAATATCCGAGCCCGGTAGAAGGGGGACTGCTAATTGCATAGTTTCCGCACTTCAAAGACTTGAAGGAAAGTGTGACCCAGACGAACCGATAGCCTCCATACATGCCGATCATTATGTTAGAGACCTAGCAGGTTTCTCCAACAGTTTTAACCTAGCAAAGTTTATATCTGCTAAATCAAAGCAGATTGTTTTACTAGGTGTAGAACCGACCTACCCATCAACAGCCTTCGGATATATTGAAAAGGGTAATCTTCTGGAAAATCATGGTCAGAGCTTTGCTTATCACGTTAAATCTTTCAAAGAAAAACCAGATTTTGAAACAGCCAGAACTTATACAAAAACAGGCAATTATCTGTGGAATTGCGGTTATTTTGTTGGTTCACTTAATACTTTCAAAAAAGCTATGCAAACATGTGCGCCTGATCTATATAAAAACTATAAAAAACTAAATAGTTCTACCAAAGAGAGATATAACAGTACCTACCTTAGCTTTGAATCTCAGCCGATAGATACTGCTTTAATAGAAAAAGTGCCAGATCTTCTAGTCATCCCAGCTTCTTTTGACTGGATGGACATGGGTTCATTTAATGACCTGGCAACTGCAATAGGCGGTGATGAAAAGGGTAATAGTTTACTAGGTAATATTGAGATTGAAGAAGTAGAAAACAGCTTGGTCCAAAATAACGAAGACAAACCAGTGGCTGTAATTGGGCTTGATAATGTAGTTGTTATAAACACCTCCGAAGGAATACTGGTTGCCCGTAAAGACCTATCTCAAAAAGTAGGTGAAATCAGTAAGAAATTTAGTGAAAGAGCTGACAAAAATTAACCCTTAGTCAACGCTTCAATATTGGCACTGATTTCTGACTCCCAATCAATTTGCTTAAAAGTATGGAGCAGGTTATTGATATCGATGCGAAGCTTATCATAACTTCTCTGATCTTTTGCCTCCATTTTAATAGTTAGATAAGGTCCGTTTTGAGAATATCTAATCACAAACATGCCATCCTCAAGATCTAGTCGGATACCGTCACCAGCTCGTTCATCATCAATAATCTCAGCATCTGGATAGTTTTTCTTTAGAATCTTAGCTATCTTAGCAATAACGTCCTTTTTGTCATCATCTGAACAAAATACTTTAATCTCAGGGCTAGAAACATACTGGGGTAGTTCAACAATAAGTTCAGACAGCTTCTTATTAGATCTTTCGATAGCCTGTAATAGCCTAAGGCTGGAATAAAGACCATCATCATGGTTATAAAAGTCAGCCGAGAAAAAGAAATGCCCAGATAACTCACCAATAAATGCTGCTTTTACTTCCTGATTCTTTTTCTTTAAGAAAGAATGTCCCACCCGCCACATATAAGGCTGCCCGCCATATTTAGTAATAGTCTGAGGGACGGCTCGGGAACATAGAATGTTATACATAATCTTAGCCCCCGGATGATCACGGAGTACATCCATTGCAAATATAGCAACCAGCATATCGTTCCAAATAATATTGCCTTTGTCATCAACTATGCCGATACGGTCTCCATCAGCATCGTAGGTAAAGCCAATATCTGCCTTGCTTTCAAGAACCTCTTTTTGCAGGCGCTCAACAATCCGTGTTTCAGTCGGATCGGCAACACCAAGAGGGAAGGTAGGATCAACCTTAGTGTTATATTCAATAACCTCGCAGCCAGCTGCTTTAAACAGTTCTGGTGCAATGCTGCCAGCGGTAGTGCAGCCCGGATCAATGACAACCTTGAAATGTTTATGAATAGGTAAGCGAGTTAGTATGTCTTTTATATAGGCTGGTCTGATATCTTTTTCATTGAAACTACCTTGTTTTTCAGCCTGATCATAGTCTTCATTTTCAACCAGACGTCTAAGCTCTATCATGCCATCTGTTACTAATGTTTCGGAATAATCATTGGCAAATTTAAAGCCATTATACTGGGGTGGATTATGCGAGGCGCTAACATATACACCTGCTGGAGATTTTAAATGATACTGGGCCCAATAAAAGGTTCCTACAAGCTGCATGCCGATGTCTATAACATCTATACCGGCCCACCTTAGACCCTCAATAAGATTCTTAGCGTATATTAGCCCTGTTTCCCGGCAATCCCTACCAACAATAGCTTTGCTTTGACCATGTCGTTTTAGATAAGTTCCATAAGCCTTCCCAAGATGTAAAGCCAACTTTGGACTCAAGTCCTCACCAACCAATCCACGTAGATCATAACCTCTAAAAATATTGCCATTGACTTTCACTATCTAACGTTCACTTTCTTTATATATTGCTCAACTTCTTTTTTAAACCGGTCAGGCGAGAACTTATTAACGGACTTAGATATATATTGGTAATCAAACTTCTTATTAAGTGCGGACTCAATTGTCTTAGTTAAGTTCGAAACTGTTTGTCTTTCAAAAAAGACGCCATTCTTTCCGTCTTCAATGTAGTCCATAGCGCCACCTCTTTTGAAAGCGATAACCGGTGTGCCGGCGGCTAGGGCTTCAACCGCCACAATGCCAAAATCATCGGCGTTAGGGAAAATAAAAGCTAGGGATGATTGAAAGTGTTCAACAATACTAAGATCATTAACACCTGTTAAAAAGGTTATAGTTCGTCTAGCCATCTTTTCTAGTCGTCTATGGTCTGGACCATTACCAATAACAATTAAAGGTACCCTTAGTTTATTACAAGCTTCAATAGCCAGATCAAATCGTTTATATGGTGTTTGCCTACCGGCAATAACTAAGCCGTGTCTTGAAAGTGGTTTACCCTTTAGTTTAAATCTCTCGACATCTACAGGTGGGTAGATAATTATTGAGTCGCGGTTATAGTATTTCTTAATGTTGTCTTGAGAGTAGGTAGAGAGGGTGATAAAATAATCCGGCTGTTTAGCGGCGTGCTTATCCCACTGCTTGAGGGGAGTCTCAAATATTCTTAAGCCCAGCCGTGCCAACCAGTTTAAACCTAGTGGGAAGCCAGGATTCTTGTGGTACTCTTCCTGTCTTGTCCAGTAGTAATGGGTCGGTGCATAGCAATAACAAATGTGAACAGTATTTGGTCCGGTTTTAACACCCTTAGCCTCAGCCCCCGTGCAAGATATAACAAGATCATACTCGCTTAAATCGAGCCGGCTAAATGTATAAGCCCGAAGTAGTGGCAGGAACTTTTTTAGACTGGGAGGCAGCTTCTGTAGCCAGGTAGTTCTAACATCTGCATCATCAAACCACGGTATATCTTTCCGGTTATATTGAGAGGTATATATCGGAGCATTTGGGAACATCTCATGAAGACCTAGAACTACTCTCTCAGATCCGCCAATACCAAGCAGCCAATCACAAACAATGGCGACTTTCATGCCGCTCCTTGATGAAAGAGCACAACCCAAACAGTTTTAATAAGGATAATAATATCTCCCCAGAACGTCCAGTTCTGGACGTAGTATAGGTCTATTCGGCGTTTCTCTTCATAACTTAAATTGCGGCGGCCAGATATTTGAGCTAGTCCAGTTAATCCGGATTTAACAGCTAAGATTAGGTTCTTTTTAGAATATTTTTCAAGTTCAAATGTATCTAGCGCTCTTGGACCGACCAAACTTATATCACCTTTAACAATACTAAACAGCTGTGGTATTTCATCTAGGCTAGTTTTCCTAAGAAATGCTCCTAGCTTACTTACTCTTGGATCATTGTCTATACGGTCTTTAATAACATACTCTTTAATTATTTCAGGACGACCCATTTTGTTAAAAGCTTCCTGGGGTGACATATTGGTATATTCCGGCTTAAAAGTCCTGAATTTATAGATCTCCACAACTTGTCCATATCGAGAATACCTATTAGCCCGAAAAAAAATCTGACCTTTTGGGCAAGTCACTTTTTCAGCCAAGATTATGAGAACTGCAAACGGCAGACTAATTAAGACAAGAACTAGACCAACAATAAGATCTGTCAGCCTCTTAACTACCTTACCCCAGCCTATTAAAGCTGTCTGGTGTACGGCGATAATTGGCATGGATTGCAGTAAGTCAACTTTAATATTGCCGACAAACAGTTCACTGTTTCCTGGTACAAAGCGGTAAGCGATATGGTTAGACTGAGCGTAGTTTAATATCTCATCATTGTCTTTTGCTGCTGGATAAAGCTCAGTTTGAATGATGGTGTGAATTTGTTTGTTGTGTATCTTTGAAACTGCCTCACTAAAACTACTAAAGGTTTTAATTTCAAGTTCTTTACCTGAAATATTCTTATTGTAGCCAACAATACCAATAATCTTGTACCCAGTTACATTAGTCGGTAGTGATTCAATAATATTTTTAGTCATCTTAGTATTGCCAACAATGAGCACGTTATTTAAACCAATGCCGTAACTGAATAACTTTCTCTGAACGGCTCTAGCTATTGTTCGGTAAATAAAGACCGCTATCAATGAAAAGATGAAGCCGTAAACAACCACCAATCTTGCCGGGAAGATCGGCTGATTAATCATGTAGCTATAGGAAATAGCAAACATGATGCCAATAAAGGTGCCAATACCTAGTCTGGCTAACTCGTTAAATCTTTTTTCGTAGTATCTTTCGGTATATAAGCCTAAGATAGCAAAGGTAAACAGCCAGAAAGGGGCTAAGATTAACAAAAACTTAAGATAAGTGCTTGACGATACACTGGCAGTTACTGGCACGTGGGATATGGAAACACGTAAAATATAGGCGACACTGAGCCCGCCAATTAAAGCAATACCATCACCAATTAACAGGCATATGTTATAGATTATTGAGGTATTATTTCGCATCTTTGAAGTACGCTTTAGTATAGCGCGTTAATCTTGCCCCTGTATAATAGTCAGTAACATTTATGGATAAAACACGGGTCCAACAACTTGCTACTTACCTGTCCGCAGCCTTAATTATTATAATCTTAGCGCTCATTCCTTTCCATGCCTTTTTAACAGTCTGGCTGAGCTCGCTTATTGGTCATTACACAGCCCTAAGACTTTGGAAAGAGGTACTGCTGGTTATTATTAGCCTCTTATCCGTCTTTATTGTCATAACAGATAAGAAACTAAGGAAAGCACTAATAAACTCCTGGCTTATTAGGTTAATACTAATCTTTTTTGTTATTGAACTGATTTGGGGTCTTATCTCTCACTCTAGTGGTAACGTTAATACTAAAGCCCTTTTATATGGCTGGTTAAGTGACTGCCGCTATCTACTTTTCTTTGTGGTGAGCTTTATAGCCGCTAAAAAGACCTCACTACTTAAAAACAAATCCCTAAAACTAATTTTATATCCGACCATAATCGTCATAGTTTTTGGACTACTCGAAATATTTGTCCTGCCAAGAGGCTTCTTAAGCCATTTCGGCTATGGGCCAAATACAATTAGGCCTTATCAAACAATAAACAGTAACCTCCATTACGTTCGTATCCTTTCAACCCTAAGAGGATCAGACCCGCTAGGAGCCTACTTGCTAGTTCCGCTTAGTTTAGCAGTCGTACTGCTGGTAAGAGGCAAAAAAGCTTGGCAACTATCTCTTTTTACAGCTGGCGCAGTCCTAGTACTTATATTTAGCTACTCAAGAAGTGCTTGGCTAGGGCTAATTGTTTCAGCTGCCTTCGCCATATATTTTGGCGTTAAGTCCAAGGTTCTTAGGAGGAACCTTTTTTACATTGGTCTGGCATTAGTTATTGTGTTAGCCGGTATCTTTGTTCTAGAACGCAATAACACCCGTGTTCAAAACATTGTCTTTCATACCCAAAAGAATTCGGTTGTTAAGACAACGTCAGACCAAGGCCATAGCAGTTCAATAAAATCAGGCATTAAAGACATTGCTAAGGATCCGTTAGGCAAGGGACCGGGTACTTCTGGCCCGGCTTCTGTCTACAATAAGAAAATAACTCGTATTCCAGAGAACTACTATATTCAGATTGGCCAGGAATTGGGCGTAATTGGCCTAGCTGTATATATAGCAATTACAGTTCTTATTATCATGTCTCTTTGGGCAAGAAGAGAAGATACCCTGGCCCTGGCACTGCTTGCTAGTTTCTTAGGTTTGATCATCGTTAACATGCTGCTTGAAGCTTGGACAGACGACACTTTATGTTACCTGTGGTGGGGGATGGCCGGGATAGCCATAGCTACCCAACCAAAACGTATTTGACATAATTATATCACTTTGATACCATTATAGTATGACTACAAAATTACAAGTACCAATTGACAGCGACGTAAGAGATGGCCTTGAGCTGCGCGCCAAAGAACTTGGCTTTGACTCCGCTCAAGCATATATACGGGTTTGGGCAAAATCTGAGGTTGAAGGTCGAAGGATAGATTATGGTTCACCTTCGATTACTCTTAGCCCTAGGGCGGATAGCCGTTATGAAAAAGCTATAGCTGACATGGAAAGACTAAGAAAAGCAGGTAAGCTGAAAGCATATTCTACAGTCGAAGAGTTCATGAAAGATCTGAAGCAGTGAAACCTATATATAGAGATAAAGTTTTCGAAAAACATTTTAAAACTCGAACAACGCCTAATGAAAATTTAGTTAAGCAATTCGAACTAAAATTGCACATGTTTATAAATGGAGTTAGGGGGAACCCTCTTAATGATCATGGCTTAAAAGGTCAAAAGAGAACATATAGAGCTTGGTCGGTTTCAGGAGATATAAGAGTAGTTTATAGGGAAACAGAAGAATATTACGAATTCTTAAACGTCGGGTCTCATAACCAGGTCTATTAACCTAGTTCTACCCCTACAGTAGATAAGAAAACAGACCAGTATGCTACGTAATATCGTGGGACAACCCCAATAATACATATAATAAAGCTATTACTTAAGCTTAAAGTTGTCCCAGACAATAATAATTGTAAAGCTTAATATAAGTATCCAACCCTAGGAAGATACCTGGGTAGCAAAAACAACAATCCGTTCACTGAATGAATTAGTCCCTGGGATAACATCACCAGTGCAGGAAATAAGGTTTAGCCCTGGCTGACCAGCAACTACTGGCGCTAGGGCTGCCTTCATATTTACGTTATTGGCTGGGTAGATAGCTGTTTTTACGACGCTGTAGCTAAACATTGTGTTGTCACCTCTCTCAATCTGTATTTTATCGCCAGGAGTAAGACTGGAAAGTCTATAAAATACACCGTGAGCTGTCCAGCTTGAAATGTGGCCGTCAATTAACATGGCTCCTGGCTGACCTGGTTCAGCCGATTCGTTATACCAGGCGGTATCATATATATTTTCCGGAGAACCAACTGCCCCTGAAGAAGTGATACCAACGGACAATACTCTGGCATCAACATTAAGCTTAGGGATAATAAGATACCGAGGTAGACTAGGTGCTACCGTATAAGCTGCCAGGGTAGAACTAGAGATTGGCGTCGTGCTTAATGCGGTATTTTTAGATGATGTACCCAGTCCGCTAGCTTCTGCCTGGTTAGCAATCTTAGTTAGGCTTACTGCTTGTTTTTGCGACACGCCAGTTGAGTGCCAACCTATAAAGCTTAAATATGCCCCGACTATAATTGTTAGTATCGCCAAAGACGACATAGCGAACTGAAGCTTGTCAAAGTTTAAGCGGTGATGTTTTTGAGGCTCAGGTTCAGCCTGAAACGTTGATTCCAGTACTGCTTGAAAGAACCCGCCTGTCAATAAAGGATAATGAGACCGATGTTCCTTAAGAGGGATCTGAGAGACAGGTTGGCTGAGACTGCTGGGCTGAATTGGCCTACTGCCTATAGGCTGGTTGTCTATGTCGGCGAGCGTGCTATCGGCCACAACTTTATTTCCTTCTATCTTTTAGATACCGAGCTTTTTATGTTTTTTGGTAAATATGATAATTGCAAATAGCGCTCCGGCTATAAGGACTGCGCCTATAACAGCATAGATAGACTTACTAGCGCTTAAGCCAGTACCTGTATTAGGTGCCGAAGGGAGGGTAGTGGTTTTTGAACCTGCTGGCACAGCTGGAAGGTTAACGACGGTTGAGCTGTTTGCAACAGCTGTTAGCGTGTAACCGCCGTAAGTTATATCACCAGTAAAATCAAAAGTAGCGATACTACTGGGTAGGGATCCGCCGCTAATATATAAGCCGTTAGCTACTTCTGTATCACCAGTTAGGGCAACATTTCCAGATAAAGTAAGTACTGTATTGTTTCCATCACTTTCACAGGTCGTACTCATGCCAAGACAAGATTGGACTGCTCCTTGACCTAACACTCCGCTACCAGCAAGGGTCAGATTGTTTAGCAGGGTATAGGCATCAGCTGTCGAATCGACAACTAAAGTAGATCCGCTGTTAATAACTATTTGGCCGCTGTAGCTTGAGTCACTGCTCGGCTCTATATAAGTCGTCCCGCTGCTAGCGGATCCTAGAGTTAAAGTGCCGCTGCCGGATAAAGCCGGAAGAGTCAGAGAGGCTATAGAGGAATTGATTGTAAGATTATATGAAGACAGATTAATACTGGCACTACTTCCAAAGGACGCCGCAGTAGCAGAACCTGTTATTTCACTGTTGGTTGAAAGAGTAATTAGTAAATTAACAATACCTTCGCTACCGGTAGTGTTAAAAGCTAAATCACCACCTAGGCTAATATTGCCGCCAGCCGCCTGAAGAGTGTCGGTGCCACTACCGCTGCCAACGAAAGTTATATTTGCCAGGGATAACGTGCCCGAAATATTGTCCGTAACATTTATACCACCAGCGTTAATACCGCTGTTATCTAAGACTATAGAATCACCCATGTATTCAGAAGCTGAGTTATATGTTACCTGAGCACCCGTACAGCTGCTATTTTCGTACCAATCGATTGTACTGAAATTTACGTTACTAGTAGCATTTGTACATAAAGTAGTACCGGTAGCTTGCGCTTTACCAGAAAAAGCCAGTGCGAATAACGAAGCCAATACCAAACACATGGCAATAGGCAATGAAATAATTTTCTTTAAGACCATTTTGTTTCTTTTTATTTTTACGGTCTATCTTCATTCTAGTCTAGAGAAGGTGTTAGTAGCAATAAGTTATCCACAAGTGACTAGCGGTAAAGCATAAAAAGTATCATAATCTTAATTAATGGATAGACAAACTACGAACGAAACTATTCGTCCCACCAAAAAACAGCGGGAACTACTAAACTACATCGAGCAGTTTATTAATGAGCACGGCTATAGCCCAAGCTACAGAGAAATAATGGCCGGGCTTAACTATAACTCAGTCGCCACAGTTGCCCTCCATGTTAATAACCTGATGAAACGCGGTCACTTAAGAAAACGAGAGCACTCAGCTAGAAGTCTTGAAGTCGTTGACACTAAAATGGAAACTAAGATAACTTCAAACTATATTGCGCCTTCTGAAGAGAAATGGTTAGTTGAAAAAGTTGAACATGCTTTTTCCGATCTAGAAAGACTAGGTGACGATATCAAGAATGAAAGCATTGATCATCTATATGTTTTGGTTGGCGCTCTTAAGGTCCTCGAAATTAACGGAGCTGCTCAAAGCTTTATCCCTCGGCTGACTGCCTTAAAGCAGCGCCAGGGTGATGAAACATAGTTAAAAATACTATATCTAGCGCCTGGTCATTAGTGCTAGACTCTATATACTTTAACAATTAAAAGCTGGAAGAAGGTGAGAATCCTTCACTGTGCCGCAACGGTATCTTGCTTAGATCAAGGAGTCCGATACAGCAAATAGCCCATAAGTTGGGTAGTCTCGAGCAAGAACTTTTGTGAAACATCATCACTCATCCTCTTCGCCTCGGGGCAAGGAGGATTTTTTATGAGCCGAGTAACTCAAAGTCTTAAAACAAAAATAATATATGTGGTTATAGCCATAGTTGTTGTAGCAGCTGGTGTAGGGACGGGCGTTTACATACACAACAAAGACAATGGCCATGTCCAAACTGTAACAAATGCCCAGAATCAATTGACTCAAATCAGTTACAGCGGTAAAAACGGCGTGAATGCTTACGTCCTGTTAGAAAACCACGCTACTGTACAGGCCAAGAAGTATTCGTTTGGCTACTTAGTTACGTCAATCAATGGAACCGCGGGAAACGGCCCTAAATATTGGACGCTCTACGTTAACGGTAAAGAGTCAAATGTGGGAGCTAGCTCGTATATAACGAAAAGTAGCGATACGATAACCTGGAAACTACAATGAACAAAATAAGAGATAAATACCTTCCACTAATCATAGCGCTCTGTTTAATAGCTTTTGGTGTTACCATGCGTATTCTGCCTCACCCGGCAAACTTTGCACCGATAGCGGCTATTTCAATCTTCGGCGGTTCGGTACTGCCTAGAAGAGTAGCAATTTGGATTCCCTTAGCAGCAATGATATTTTCTGACGCTATAATTGGCTTTTATAGCATAATGCCAGTTATTTGGGCCTGTTACCTTCTAATAGCTCTAGCCAGCAGTAGATGGCTTAGGCCAGCACGCTTTACTAGAGGAGCCGTGCTAACGGTATCCTCGTCTATGTTCTTTTTTGTAGTTACCAATTTTGCTGTTTGGGTTTGGGGTGGAATGTACGCCCACACTTGGCACGGCATTGTAAGCTGTTACACACTAGCATTACCATTTTTCCGCAACACGTTTCTTAGTGATGCTATATATACGACCGCTTTCTTTGGTATATATGCTCTAGCAACTCACAGCCTTAAAAAACATCAGACTTCACGAAGGCCATTGACTTCTACATAAACATAGTTCTTCGGAGACCACAGTGATAGTTATGTCTAGCGACTAAGATAGTTGCATTAGTAATTAGGACAAAAGAATCTATAGATCCAAGTGTAAAATAGAAATATGACAGATAACCAAACTTGTAGCTGTGAAGGGGATGCCAATTGAAGAATAAAACAAAGATAGGCATATACTCCGGCAGCTTTGATCCTATTCACATTGGTCACATTACTTTTGCTCTGCAAGCTGTCAATGAGGCCGGACTCACAAAGGTCTACTTTTTACCCGAGCGAATGCCGAGAGATAAGCGTACCCATGAGCACTTTGGCCATCGTGTAGCCATGATTAAAAGGGCTATTAAACCACACCCTGGCCTTGCCTTACTTGAGCTGGATGACAAAACCTTTTCTGTTAAACGAACCCTGCCCAAACTTAATAAAATGTTTGAAGACAAGGAGCTAGTTTTCCTATTTGGCTCGGATAAAATACCGGGCATGACTAACTGGCCGGATATAGATAAGCTATTAAAATCTAGCGAGGTAATAATTGGTTTAAGAGAAGGGACTAGCGTAAATCAAATACTTGATCAAACTAAGGATTGGCCTAAAACTCCAGCCATTATTAACAGCTACCAGCCGGCAGTTGTTTCAACAAAGATAAGGAAGTCACTGCAAAATGGAGAAGCAGCCACCGGCTTACTAAAAAGTGTTGCCGGCTATATCAAACAAAACTGGTTATATATTTCCCTGAAATAATTACTGATGCTTTGTATCAAAGGAAGAAGAACCTGCCTTTTGTGGCATGACAGACTAATCCGGTTAAGTTAATTAAGATTTACCGGTCTTCTGAGCAATAGCTGCTTTTATCTGGGTCTCAAAGGCCTGGACGCTATCAACTAGCTGAATTTGCTTACCATCCAAATAGAAGGTTGGTGTAGCATCTATCCCTAACGAATTACCAACATTTTCATCGGCAACTACTAAGTTATCTACCTGATCAGAGGCATAAAGTTGCTGGAATTTCTGGGTATTAAGTCCTAAACTCCTAGCATCTGAAATAAAGTCTGGCTCTGGGTTAGAAACACTAATCCAACTGGCAATCGTTTCATTTGAATCATAGTACTCCTGGTTTTGTTCATACAAAAGATCATGCATTGGCCAGAATTTACCCATCAGTGCGGCTGCTTCAGCAGCTCTGGAAGCTGCAAAAGCGTTGGGGTGAATAGATGTTAATGGGAAGTTTATAAACTGAAAAGTGATCTGGGTATTATACGTGGACACCACTTGCTTGACGATTGGGGAGTATAAACCGCAGTCAGGACACTGGAAATCACCATATTCAACTAGCTTAACGCCGTCTTTACCTTCGCCTTCAATATTTTTACTTGGCGTAAGTTTACTGGAGTTATTATTGTTTGAGCCATTGGAAGTAAAAGCGAAGACTCCAACTAGAACTACAACTATTACAGCTATGGCTATCCAAAATCTTTTAGACATTTATCATTAACTCCATTTATTTGTATTTAATAAGTATACATGAACTAAAATATTTTACCTTACATCAAAACTTTAAAAATTAAGCCGTAGAGTATAAGCTTAAATTAGATAATGATTGACTATATATTCTCTCTTATTTTTCTGCTGATAGCCCTAGTAGCCATTGAACTTAGAAAAAGCTACTACCTTGTTCCTAAAATAGAGTTAAAACGTCGGGCTAGAGGAGGCGACATCTTAGCTGAAAAACTGTATAGGGCCGTATCCTTTGAGAGTAGTCTGGATATATTTCTATGGACTGTAATTGTTCTAACTACAGCCGGCAGTCTAATATTATTTAATCAGGTAGCTCCGCTCTGGCTGGATATTATTACGGTCATTATTTTTATCTGGTTTGTTTTCGCTTGGCTGCCAAAATTAGCGATTAGCAACTTCTCTCTTAAACTGGCTGACTATATTACGCCGGCCATAGTCTGGATCTTAAATCTTGTCCATCCATTCTTACAGAAAATAGATCACTATATAGGTAGGGTTGGCCACGAGACTCACAGCGGGCTTTATGATAAAAAAGACCTGATTAACCTTATATCTAAACAGAAGAAGCAGCCAGATAATCGGATAGACCCTGAAGATCTAGAACTAATTAAAAAAGCCCTAAAGTTTAAAGACAAAACAGTCAGTGACTACGGTTTAATATGGTCAAAAGTAGAAAAGGTATTCGCCGACGATTCAATCGGCCCAATTCTACTGGATGAAATGCATAAATCCGGCCAGCTTTTCGTGCCAGTTCTAGTGGACAAAGAATCAAAGGGATTAGTCGGCATGGTTGATCTTAGCCGGATAGATCTTTCAACTGCCGGGCAAGTTAAAGATCTGATGGACCGGAACCTTTATTACTTAAATGAAGACGATGACTTATATGATGCACTGCATGCCATAAGCACCAGCGGACACCCGGTATTTATTATTCTAGATAAAAAGCAAAGACCCCTCGGTTTACTCACCATCAAGGATGTAATTAAAGAGATATATAGCTATAAACCAAAACAAGTTGAAAATATAATTAAGCCTGAAAACGAAGAAACAAGTAACTCATCAAGATAGACAAATAGGTGTTAAAATAAGCCCATGGACAGAACTTTAGTTAAGGATCTTGCTGCCAGTAAAGAAAAAACTGCGACTGTTTATGGCTGGTTGCACAAGAAACGTTTACTTGGCGGACTAACCTTTATTAATTTGAGAGATCGATCTGGTGTTGTCCAGATAGTTATAAATGATAAGGACCAGGTAGAAAAGCTAAGAGGCATGCAGGTCGGTAGCGTGCTTAAAGTTACCGGAAAGATTACTGGTGAGTCTAGAGCGCCAGGCGGTTACGAAATTCACGAGCCAATTATTGAGATCTTAGTCCCTGTTACATCAGAACCATTAATTGAAATTGATAAACCACTGTCTCATGCTCCAGTAAATCTTGATACCCTATTTGAGTATCGACCGGTCGGTCTTAGGAACCTTAGTGAAGCAGCCATATTTAAAGTACAATCGGCTATCCTTCAGGCTTTAAGAGAGTATTTCTACAAACAAGATTTTACAGAAATTCGCACACCTAAGATTTTAGCTGCGGCCACCGAAGGCGGCGCTGAGGTTTTCAAGTTTGATTACTTTGGCAAACAGGCGACTCTAGCACAAAGCCCTCAGTTTTATAAACAAATCATGGTTGGAGTATTTGAGAGAGTATTTGAAATATCTCCTGTTTATAGGGCAGAGCCGAGTGCTACAACTCGACATATGGCTGAATATACTTCGATAGATGCCGAAATGGGCTTTATTAATATAAAGGACCTAGAAATCTTCTTAAGTGAACTTATGCAATTTGTAATTGACTTTATATTTGAGAAATGTCAGCCAGAACTTAAGCTTCTAAAGGCCGAAAAACCAAGATTACCGGCGACAATACCAAGCCTGTCAATGGCAGAGATCCATAAAGGATACTCTGAAAGCAGCGGCCAGAACACTATAGACGAAAAGGATCTAAGACCAGACGAAGAAAAGTGGGCCTGTAATTATGCCAAAGAGCATCTTGACTCAGAAGCAGTTTTTGTAACCGACTGGCCGTCTAGTGAAATGAAGTTTTACCACAAAACCCAAGACAATAAACCTGATCTGGCCGATAGAATTGATCTTTTGCTTCGGGGAGTAGAAATCGTTACCGGTTCACTTAGAGAGAATGATTATCAGAAGATTATGAAGCAGCTTAAGGATAAAGTTAACGGTGATCCTAATGATCCGGGCTTTAAACCTCTGCTAATGGCCATGCAGGCCGGTATGCCGGCTCACGGCGGCTTTGGTATGGGCCTAGAAAGATTAACCGAAAAACTCCTTGGCTTACATAACGTTAAGGAAGCTACTCTTTTCCCAAGAGACATCAATAGATTATCGCCATAACTCTAAGCTATTTATTAGCTACAAGCGTAAAATATTAGGTATGAATCTGCCCGATAGACCAATAAAAGATCCCTATCAAGAGATGCCGGTTAAAGACTTCAGCTATATTAATACCAAGGATAAATTGCCAAAAAAGACGAACTACAAACCGGGACTAATAGCAATCGGCATTATTGTTCTACTTGTTCTTTGTGTTAGCGCTTATTTATATGGCCAGCATACTAAATCCAAGCCGGCTCCAAAGCCGTCTCATACCTCTAGCTCTCAAAAAGTAGCTACTCCAAAGCCGTCCACAACAGCCATCCAGCTAACCAGCTATACATCAACGCCGTTTAATTTAACTGTTAGCTATCCAACTACTTGGGTGGTCGCCAGTCAGGGGAATACTTCTATGACCATTTCTTCGCCCGTAATAAGCCTATTAGCAGATACTGGGAAGACTGTTAGCGGCAAAATAGTCTTAACAGTTTTTAACCAAGGCCAATCACCTGCTAACCTCGGTACTAGCTCAGTAGCAGTCCTAAATTCCCAGGACATTTCGTTCACCAACCCAACCTCTTCCCAGGCAGCTCAAGCGTATATCAGTTTTGTTCAGTATCCGGCAACTACAGCATTAGGTGGTCTTGATGCTATCTACGTAACTGGCAATAGCGGCTATCTTAAGAGTCAGACTATCCCACCATCTGATGTCAACAAAGTAGACCCGCTAGTTATAGTTAGTTTTATGCAGTGTCAAACAAGCGAGTGTGTAAGTCTAGCGCCACTGACTATTTCTTCTACTATGTGGTCAAGTTCATCTTTTCAAACGCCAATCTTAGACATAATCAAATCGTTCCAATTTTCCTGAATAATTTATATCAAAAAGTTACTTCAATTTTAGGCTCTACATCTCCTTAAACCTTTGCTAAAATAGGCATAAGGGATATAAGACGTCATTAGTCTTAGAGGTTAAAAGAAACTTATCCTAAAAGAGGGGTCATGGAAGATAAAAAGGGTGAATCTGGTAAAAAAATTAAACTGAGATCTGATTCAGTTAGTTTTAATATTAAGGTCAATAAGAAAACAGCCGAGTCGGAAAGAAGCGAAGATAAACAGAGTTTCCAGGAAGAGGCTGAACCTAAGACTGATTTAACCGATCCGGTCCTTGATGATCCGGCTGTAGATAAAGCAGTCGACGATATCTCCGTCTCTGAAAGCAATGAATTATTAGCTGTTGAAGATACATATAAAGCCCCGGCCATAGGTCGTAGAAATACTAAGCTGGGTAAACTAAAAAAGCTGCTAAAAAACAAGTGGTTATATATTTCAGCTGGCGCAGTTATCATTATTCTTTTAGCCGTACCACTAACAAGATACTTCATTCTAGGACAGTTTATGTCTAATACCTACAAGTTTACGGTAATAGACACTGTAACAGATAAGCCAGTCAGCGGGGCAGTGGTCACCATTGGCTCCACTAAAGCGGATACTAACGCCTATGGCCGGGCAGACATTAAAGCTAACTTAGGCAAAAGACATTACGAAATAAGCAAACAATATTATGCGAAAGATGAAGGGAATGTATTCATCGGCTTTAGTAAGTCAACCGGTGACATCGTCTATCTAAGTGCAACCGGCAGACAGGTAGAGGTAACAATTCTTAATAAACTGACTAATCAGCCAATAGCCGGCGCTCGGATTAGCGTTTTAAATACCAATGCCACCACCAATACCAGTGGTAAAACCCAAATAGTCTTACCTACCAAGAAGCCGTCATATATGGCTAATATCTCTGTCTCAGGCTTTGATGATCTAAGTTTGCCAATAAATGTAACTACTGACCAAACGGCTAACGTTATTAAGCTTGTGCCGACTGGCTATATATATTTCTTAAGCAAAGCTACTGGCACTATCAATGTTATGCAGGCTGATCTTGATGGCAGGAATGCCGTGACAGAGCTGGCCGGTACCGGCAATGAAACCTCCTCAACCACTCTAATGGCTTCACCGGACAACAACTATCTGATTCTTGAAGCTCAACGAAGCGGCAGTCAGCCGGAGCTCTACGTTATTCACACCATTAACGGTTCAGTAACCGAGTTTGATTCCTCATCAGCTAAATTTAATCTTATTGGCTGGAGTGGTGACCAGTTTATCTACGATGCCACTAATACCTCTGAGCCTACTTCCACTGTCGGCCTGGAACAATTAAAGAGCTATAACGCTCAAAGCGGCCAATTAAATGTCTTAGACGAAGACCAGGTTGAAGGTAGTAGCACGTCCTATGCTTACCAAACATTCGCAAACTATATGCTGCTGCCTAATCAAGTTGTCTATACCACTAGCTGGACGTCCACGAACTCATACGACTTAACAAGCTCGAACGATACCCTTAGAAGCGTTACTCCAAGCGGGCTGGATAAAAAAGATTACCAAACTTTCCCAGCTACCACTACTGAAAGCATGGACATTGTCCGCTACCAACCGACCAGTCTTTACTTGTCTGTCTTAGATAGTTCAACCAGTCAAACTAACTATTACACTTTTTCTAACTCTAACCTAACTAGTTCAACCATTTCTGCTGCTACTTTCTCGGGAACCTATCCAACGTCATATTATTTATCACCATCGGGCAATGAATACCTCTGGACCGCCAATGAAAATGGCAGCAATGAAACATATACTACCGACGTCTCAACCCAGAATCAAAAAAGAATTTCCTTGCCTTCAGATTACCTGGCGTACGGCTGGTACAACAACCAGTACATCCTGCTAACCAAAGACGGCAGTCTGTATATAGCTCCAGTTTCCGGAACTAACTCACCACAGTTTGTCGCCAACTTACTTTAGTCCGGCTAATCTTTATCTATAAGAACTATCGATAGTCTCGTCTATGTTTGAAGTGAAAAACAAAGCTAATAAGAGTTAGTATGGCAAAAACTATTGTTACCAACATACTCCAGCCGGCTAAATCCGGCGACCAAGTAGGTGAAACAAAATCAAACTCATATAAAGAATCAGGTATAGCAGCACCCTTAACACCATGAGTAGTTACATACTGCTCAATACAGGGGATCCTATATCTTCCTGAAAACCCCTCCGGTATTAGCTGTTGGCAGTAGTCTTCTGCTTGGGTATAAAGGGTTGAGTTCTGCTGTTCAATGGCAGCAGTCTGGCTTGAAGTTACCCGGTTATAGCTATTTGTTAGCTGAATGGGCGGATAAATACTATTTGCCCCGGAACTTAAATCTGTATTCATATTGGAGGTAACATATCTAGCTAAGTTTTCTAATGCAGCCTCAACATTACCACCACTTTTATCTGCCGCATAGACCTGGTTCCTGAGATAATTCATATGCTCGTTATTAGTTCTTAGGGCATTGACACAGACAATAGCTAAAATAACGGTTAAGGTCAGTAAATACCAAGGTTTAACACGGCCAAGAAAGATTTTAATTTTTTTTAGTGATGCTTTCATTACAGATAGAATTATATACCGTATCGAGCCTGCATATTGCCTTATATGAGCAGTATCATTAATAATACTTAAGATAATGCACGTATATTTTTTAGGAATTGGCGGGGCAGGCAGTGGACCACTGGCCGAAATAGCCACTGAAACCGGCTATGATGTAAGTGGTTCAGACAAGCAAAACTCAAGCTATATAGACTACTTAAAGAGGAATGGTATTACCGATATAGAAATTGGTCAGTCGACAGATTTAATAGACAAAGCGCACATTAAAAAGCCAATCGATTGGCTGGTATATAGTCCGGCTCTAGAAACTGAAGACAAAGGCAGACAGCAGCTAGAGTATGCTAAAAACCTAGGTATTAAAGTCACCAGGCAAGATCTGTTCACTCGGTGGTTAGTGGAACAAAATAACTTAAAGATGGTAGCTGTCGCCGGTACGCACGGTAAGACAACAACCACGGCCATGGTTGCCTGGTTGTTTATCGCCTTAAATAAGCCGCTTAGTTATTTAATACCAGCTAAGATTAGTTTTGGCAAAATGGGCCAATTTTCTAAAGACAGCGAGTACTTTGTCTATGAGGCCGATGAATATGACCGTAAATTTTTATCTTTTGAGCCGTTCCTAAGCCTTATTAGCGGTGTGTCCTGGGATCACCATGAGATATATCCGACTAGAGAGGAATATATCTCTGCTTTCAATGATTTTATTAACCAAAGCCGAAAAACAATTATCTGGCAATCTGATGCCGAATATTTAAATGTTGATAGTAATAACCTGGTAATCCAGGATGATGATTTAAAAAAAATAAATGACATCAAACTTAAAGGGCTATATAACCGGCGGGATGCCTGGCTAGCAGTAATGACTGTTCATGAACTTTTAAATGTCCCTATTGAAGAGCTAATTTCACATATTAACCAATTTAGGGGGCTGTCTAGACGCATGGAAGAAATCTACCCCGGTTTATATACTGACTATGCCCATACCCCGGAGAAGATCAAAGGAGCGATGAGTGCGGCTAGTGAAACGGCTCTAGAAAATGGCCAAAAACTAGTGGTTATCTATGAACCGTTAACAAATAGACGGCAGATACATATGATTGATGACTACAAAGACTGTTTTAAAGGCGCCTCGAAGGTTTATTGGCTGCCAAGCTATTTAGCTCGTGAAGACCCTAAAGACCCTATACTAAGCCCTGGGCAGCTTATTAGCCACTTATCTGATCCCAATGTCGCTGAACCAGCCCAAAGAGATGAGAGGCTACTAAACACAATTAGAAAATATCTAGACGAAGACTGTATGGTTGTTGCTATGGCTGGTGGCGGAGGCGGCAGTCTAGATGAATGGCTAAGGGATAACTTTATTTACTCTTAGAATAGGCTAAATAAGCCAAAGCTATTAGACCTACCATAATAACTAAGGCAAGTAATATAACAACTATAGGGCCAGTCTGCGGAGCAGAAGTGTTCAGCTTAGACACACTTCCATTATTCTTATTGGTAGGTTTAGCTTTTTGAGGTGGCAGCTGGTTAGTTTCCGGTCTTCTTTCAACGGCCGGGCTAAGTGACAGGGGAGTTGAGCGGTTTACTCCATCAATGTTGGCTTTTGTTGGTTGCATTAGGATATATTCCTTACTCCCTTAGTTTGACTTCCATTTAGCTAGCCAAGTCATTACCAGACTAGCTAAAGCCCAATTAGGTATGACAATCAAGGCCGCTAAGGTTTTGTGGCTTAAGTAATCGAAGGGAACCAATAGACTAAAGACGAGATAAGCAATGTAAGGTATGTAAGTTAAGGCGCCTTTATAGTCGGCAGCTATATAGCTGTGTCTTAGAGGTTTGAACCAAGGTTTACTTGCTTCAGCCATTTAGAGAACCTACTTTGAACTGGATGTGGAGCTAGTAGTGCTTTCGGTAGCGTTTTGAGGACTTGTTTGACCGGATGTGCCAGCAGTACTTTGATCACTACACTTTTGGCCATTTGGATTCTCTTTCTCCCATGTGACAACAGCCTTAGATACTTGACCGCTTGGCGACAGGTTTTCCCAGAAGGTAACTGATGTACGGTTAATGACCATCTGATCCAAAGGAGCATGTATTTCACAGCCTAGTTTAACTAAAGTAACTTTAGTATTGGCACTAGTTGTACTAGTCGAACTACCAGAACTACTGTTAGTTTGCAGGTAGAAGATATTTGTCAAAACTATATAGTTATTATTAAGGGATTTAATTGTCCCGAAATATACCTGGCCGGTATTTAAGAACACAGCTTGTAGTTTGTTGGTTTTAACGTAACTGTTTTCAGAAGTATTAGAGTTGTCGCTAATAGCTAAAAAGACCAATAGGCCAACAATGACAACTAAAATACAGAGACTTAGTAAAGCCTGAACTATTCTAGATAATTTATTGCGTGACCAATCACCCCGCTTCATATTTTTGTTCTGATTTAAATGACCCATTAGTCGACTTTGGTTAACCTCATTAAGATCTTGGTTAATACCTTGGCCGCCCATATTGGTTTGAGATCCGCGATTAGGAAAATCCATAGACATTACCTTCCACCTTTATTATCTTTATGCTTACTACGTAAGTTTATTACACCTATGTGTCATAGGCAAGCAAAAAGAGGGTTAAAAACCTCATTTTTTTGGCTCCTCTGGACGAAAAGGGGTTGACAAGAGAAAACCTGCCAGAGTATTTTATGAATACTACTTAATATAAGGGGAGAGCGTAGAATGGCTTACAAGCACACTAACTCTAAAGGTGTAACTTACCACTTGAATTCCAAGGAAGTTACATTGCGAGGTGGCAAGAGACAAACAATTTACTACTTTTCTAAGGATGAAAGGCCTGAAGGTACTGACCTACCATCTGGCTACGAAGTAAATGAAAACCCAAGAAACGGTTTTCTAACAGTTAAGCGCAAATAATTAGAGCTTAAATAGAACAAGAAAGAGCCTAAAAACTTTAGGCTCTTTTTTAATTTCCTATATAATTTAAGCCTGCATGTCCGATGTAATACTTAAAGTTCGTAACCTATCAAAAAGTTATGACGGCAAGCCCGCTGTCGATGACATTTCCTTTGATGTTAAGGAAGGTGAGATTTTTGGCATCTTAGGACCTAATGGCGCCGGTAAGACTACGACACTGGAGATGATTGAGACCCTACGTTCCATAGACGAGGGCGAAATAACCGTTGCCGGACTAGACGTAGCTAAAGAGCCTCAAAAAGTAAAGAAGATAATTGGTGTTCAACCACAGAGCCCAGCCTTCCAAGATAAACAAAGACTGTTTGAGATTATTGAAATGTTTGCTGCCGCTTATGGCGAAAGAGTAAATGCCCAGTTGTTTCTAGACGAAGTCCAGCTTGGCGAAAAGGCCAATAATTATGCCGAACAGCTATCTGGCGGTCAAAGACAAAGATTGTCTATAGCAACCGCTTTAGTTCATAGCCCCAAAGTATTTTTCTTAGACGAACCAACAACCGGGCTGGATCCCCAAGCCAGGCGTAACCTTTGGGAGCTTATTAAGATGGTTAAAGACAGGGGAGTAACTGTTATTTTAACTACCCATTATCTGGATGAGGCTGAACTCCTCTGTAACCGGGTAGCCATTATGGACAATGGTAAAATCATCGCCCTAGACACCCCTCTCAATTTAATTAAGCAATTACTAGATAGAGGCTTTAAGAAAACCCAACGAGTTGAACAGGCTAATCTTGATGATGTCTTTATAGATCTAACAGGGAAGGCGCTGAGGGACTAATGGCAGTTGATTACATACTAATAGCGGCTGCAGTCATTGTCTTTGCTGTCAAGGTATATAACAAACGGTTTAAGAAGAGCACTAAGCCACTAAAGGCAAGTGGGTCTAGCCAAAATATGCCTCCCTTGACGGGTTGGAAGCAGAAACTATTCACTGTTGCCGTATTTACTAAACTATCAACTAAAAGATTCTTCAGAGACCGCTTAGCTCTATTCTTTGGTATCTTATTCCCGTTAATCTTTCTGTTCGTCTTCGGTTCCTTAACGGTCAACAACAATAAAGTCTCTTTTTCCATAGCAGTTATTGACCAATCTAAAACTGTCTATGCCAGCGAACTAGTTAAGAGTATTGAGTCAAATAAGATCTTTAAAGTTAATCATGAGGTAACGAATATATCTGAAGCTGAATCAACCATGGATAAAAACCAACTGGACGGAGCCATTGTTTTACCTCCAAGCTTTGGTGAAACAAATAAGAATGGCCAGCCAACAGGTACTTTAAAGGTTGTCTATACCGAGAACGAACAGTCTTCCGGTCAAACATTGACTTCACTACTACAGGTATACCTAAAACCATTTAACGCTCATTTCGTACCTGTTATCGTGCCCTTTAACGCTGTTGGTAATCAGTTAAGCCAAAAGAGTTTAACCGAGTTTGACTATACTTTTTCAGGACTTTTAGGCTTCACTATTGCCGGTATAGGTATATTTGGTCCGGTTAACGTCTTCCCGGAACTTAAGAAACAGGGCATTTTAAGACGCCTCCACACTACCCCTATAAGGGTTTGGCAGTATTTCATGTCAACAATGTTTAGCCAAGCTATAACCGGCTCTGTTGCCGTCCTGGTTCAGTTTATTGTGGCCGTAACCGTCTTCCATCTAACGATTGATGGTAACTATTTTGACATATTAATATTTGTAATTCTGTCCATCTTTATGATCTTAGGCATCGGACTGGCTATAGGAGGCTGGGCCAAGAATGAAAGGCAGGCAGCGCCGCTATCTAACATCATTGTTTTCCCTATGCTATTTCTATCCGGCACCTTTTTCCCCAGATATCTAATGCCTGAGTGGCTGCAGAAAATTACTAATTATTTGCCGCTTACACCAGTTATTGATGGTCTTAGAATGCTGACAACAGAAGGCAAGAGCCTGCTTCAAATAGGACCGCAATTAGGTCTTATTGCCCTCTGGCTAGTAGTTATTTATGTTATTGCTTTCAGAGTCTTCAAATGGGAGTAGACAATTAAGCGTAAGTGTGATATACTATACTTATTATGGTAGAAACTAGACTCAATTGGACAGAACAAGATGGTGAAGTTCTACCTTCTTACACCGGCCCTAATACTCCAATCTACCCCAATACCTCTCCTAAAGAGCGTCTAGAAGAGCTTAAACGAATACATCCTCAGTTCTCGATAACCGATACCGAAAGAGGCCACACGCAACCCGCAGCCGATATTGAGGAAACAGATGCAGAAGAAATCGATGTCGATCAGATTCGTGCTGACATTCGAGGACAATTGCCTCCAGCGCAACATCCCCCACATGGCCAATATCTAGAAGATGCCACTCGTCGCTATGTGGATGGAAGAAAAGATATATTAGGTTAAAGAATAGATTATGCCGAGGAATATTGAACCTGGTATCGGTCAAGGTATGCTTTTTGTACCAGAGGCTATTAAAGCACCAGAATTACCTGAGGGCTTTGATCTTGATCGGCGTACCACCTTTAGTCACCTAATCGCTGTTATTAGTGAGCATGTTGACTTGCCTTACGGCTATACAACAGCGGAAGACCTTGGTCGAGTAGACCCTGCCAATATTGAACCTAGCTTATGTTTCGGTACTTTTGAAGCTCGAAAGGCACCTCGAAAACTCATAAATGTCTATCACGGCATTGGTTTTTCTGCTCTTCAGTTTACTCAGATTGCCCGTAGCCCTGAAGATCTTGCAAATATTGCTTTTTCTACAGCTCTAACAGCGAATGAAAAACGGCCAGAAGAAGGGCGTTTGGATAGAGACACTGCTAAAGCAACAGCTACACGTGCCGCTGTTCACGCTTTAGACTCAAATTCAGCCAAACTAGAAGCAGTTAAAACCGAGATTGCACAACAATATGCTAGTTTGGAAGCACTATATAGTGAAATTACTGCTCCGCAATGGGCACACTGGAGTGGGAGAAACCTAGATGCTCTTAGAAAAACGGCCAGCGATATTATCCATGGGGATATTGAAATTGCTGCCGCTAATTTACCCTGGGATAACAATATGGCTGATGGCATACAGAGAGCCCTGCATTACAATCTTTATGGCAGACGTGGTCACAATAACGTACGGATAAGTTTTTGGCGTCGCTATGTTATGATGGCCCGTGATCATTCTAGACGTCAGATGGGAACTGTATCTGAGTCAATGAGACGTTTAAATAGAGTGTATGCAATGTATGCCCCAAGTTTAGATGCTACCCCAGTTGATGAAAAATAACATCTTAAACTTACCCAAACCTTTCTTTGCATTAGCACCGATGGATGATGTTACCGATACCGTCTTTAGGCAGGTAGTTGCTAAATGTGCTAAACCAGATCTATTCTTCAGCGAATTTGTTAATGTTGATGGTCTAGAGAGCAAAGGTAAAGATAAAGTCAGTACTAGACTAAACCATACAGATGTTGATCAACCGCTGATAGCCCAATTATGGGGCTTAAAACCTGAGAATTATAAACTAAGCGCTGAAGAAATAGTGTCTGGAAAATATGGTCAGTTTGCTGGCATAGATATAAACATGGGCTGCCCAATTAAAGATGTAATTAAAAATGGTGCCTGTAGCGGCTTAATAAACAACCGGCCGTTAGCCGAAGAAATTATCCAAGCTACTATTAAGGGTTCAAAAGGCAAACTACCCATTAGCGTTAAAACAAGACTAGGCTTTAATGAAATTGATCTAACCTGGCATGAGTTTTTACTTAATCAAGGCTTAGATATGTTAATTATTCACGGACGAACACGGGCAGAAATGAGCAAGGTGCCAGCCAACTGGCAAGCTATAGGTGAAATCCGGGCCCTTAGGGATAAAATATCACCCAAAACTCTAATTGTTGGTAATGGCGATGTATTAAGCAGAGAGCAATCTGAACAATTTGCTAAAGAATTTAATTTAGATGGCATCATGATTGGCCGGGGAATATTTAATGACCCATACATATTTTCTAAAAACAGCCCCTGGGAAGAGAGAACTAAAGAACAAAAACTAGAGCTATTTAAATATCACGTAAAACTGTTTGATAAGACATGGGGATCAACAAGGCCGATCAAGATCCTCAATAAGTTTTGTAAGGTTTATGTTAATAACTTTGAAGGGGCAAGTGAAATACGAAAAAAACTGATGTCTGCCAAAGATGCTAAAGAGCTTTTAACCTTAATAAATGATTAAAGAACGGGACACTCTGTACGGATTAGAACCACTTTAGCCGTGACTTAACGCTCTAATTCCGGCTGCAAGCTTTCCCCCTGATTCTGTTAAACAAACAAAACCTGGGTTATCTGAGTCTAGTTTTAGATGCCCTTCTTGAACAAGGCTGATTGCAGCAAGCACAAAGTCCGGTTCAGATAGTATTAGTCTAGATGGTAGAAACCCAGTTTCTGGATCTGAGTATATTAATAATCTCTCTCCACCAATGAAAAGCTTACGCCTTTCTTCTTCATCCCAATTAGCTGCTATATCTAGTCTGCTTTCTGTTCCCATTATTACGAATTCTCCTAGTTACTCAAACATAATGCAAGCGTTAGGGGTTTGGTAGGGCACTCTGTACTTAATTTTAGAACCATATCGGTACCCAGAAACATTTAGTTTAGACCCTGATGACCCCCAATATTAACAGTTTAATTACAAAGTCTTAGTATTTACGGATAAATAAACTTATGCTTATATAAAGCTATGATACTGAGAAAGAGCCATGTCGGTCTCAGCTAAATGCGTTGCAGGTACCTGGTCTTTTTCTCAAGAAGAACTATTAAATCGCCCTCCAGAAACTGGTATTGCGATTGATTCACCTGGACCCCAAGAAATTGATGATGCCATAAGAGTAGGCTTCAGAGATAGAATCTATGAAGTTGCAATTCACATCTCCGATTGTGGAATAATCAATCCAGATTCTTTAGAAGCGCAAGATGCCCGACGAAGGGGTTGGAGTAGGTATACTAGAGGAGCTAAAAGACATAGAGAAGATCATGGTGCTATGTTACCAGAAGATTTATATAGAGGATTGTTAAACTTAGATGCTGATCATGATGGCCTAGGTGTTCCAACGGTAACAGTTAGTTTTGACTTCGAACCAGAAAACGATGGAATTTCTAACTTTGATATTCAACCTACAAGGTTAATCGATTGCTCAACCACTAACTACAGTGAATTCAACGAATTAATACGTGGAGGAAACGATCATGCCGTTAGAATTGCTACGGTTGCTGAACTTCTAGGTAAGCACATTGGTGTCAGTCCAAAAGCTCCATCTGAACACATAGCACAATACAGTGTTCAGATGATGATGATTATTACCAATCACTTAGTAGCCAAAGAAGCACAAAGACAAGGCATACCATGGATATATAGAAATCAAAAACGAAGTCCACCAAGACCTAAATTAGAACATGATAATAGAGATCTTGATGAACCTCAAGAAGATATCCCAGCTAGCTTATTGCCTGTCACTACCTTTTCTACCATACCTTCTGGCCATGAAACATTAGGCTTGTATCCTTATGCTGGCTTTACCTCGCCTCTTCGTAAATATCCCGATCTAATCAATCACCTAATTTTAGCTGCCGTTAGAAACGGTGATGAACTCCCCTTTAGTGTTGCTAAACTCGACAAAATAGCAAGAGATTTAACAAAAAGACAGAGAGATAGGCTTATTGGCAGACAGGCATTAAGAGCAATAGCTTAATGATGGTATTTGAATAGTATTTACACTCCCTCTAAGACTGAGCATGTTGTCGTATGGTCCTCGTATAACAGATAAATAGATATATTAAAATCAATAATCTTCAGATGAACCAAGTTAAAACCATTCAGATATCCAAACATTTAGTTTAAGTCTCTGATAGCCTTTTAACATGGTTATGCTTGCTTGAGGTAATTTATTACCCTATCCTAGGTAAACATGGGAAAAGTTACCCGCACACTAGATATAAGCTTAGCCAGTCATAGTAGATCAGCAGATGAAGCTATGGAAGAACAGCGACACGCACAACTAGAAATGATGCCTGGTTTAGTTGGGAAGGAAGCAGCGCTTTTTCTTGATCGTCTGGCCAAAAAACACCGATCAACAGCAATAAATATTTTAAATTTAATCTCTGTGATTGAGGGAGGCCCAAGATATATAGGTAATGGGGCTTTTGTTTCTGTGTACAAAGATGGTGATGAAGTGGTGAAAGTATACAGGCACACCGCTTGCCTTGATGAGGCGGCAAGACAAGGATACATGATAAGTCGGGCGGAAATGTGTGAAAGGCTAAAGGGTTATCTCGGTAAGATAGTTGTCCCTCAGGCATTCTTTATTGGACAACACCCACTAGGTGACTACAGGGTAGTACTCGCCCGTCAGCCATATGTAAGAGGAGGAAAATTGGACTTCTTCAAATCCAACACACTCTCTTTGAACGAAACCGAAGTTGCAGGGTATTGTGAATATTATGAAGAAGGTGAATCACAGATCAGGGGTCTAGTAGATGCGACGTTCGCAAGCCATGACGGATCAGGCGAAGTCCCAGATTTGAATGGGTGTGATAATATCAGACTTGTTGACCCCAGTGGACAAATTAAACTTATCGATGCTGAGCCTATAAGCGAAGCTGAACATCCAGGCGTACATCGTTTAGTCCTGGATCAAGCAACAATACTAGGTAATTTCGTACAAACACTACAAGCTGCTTAGTAATAACAGTAGATATAACCTTAACTGTGATCCTCGTATAACAAATAAATAGTTATAGAAAAACCAACAATTTTCAGATGAACCAAGTTAGAACTATTCTAACCTTGACTTAATATCCTAGCTTAGCGGCAAAACTTTTTCCCGACTTTGATAAACAAAGTAAACTCGGTTATTTGAGCCTAATTTCAAAGACCTTTGCTAGGCAAGACTCAAGGTAGACATTACTTTATCAGGGGTCTTCTTTACTTCCTTCTACGAGGCAGCTCTGGCCAAGGCAATCGATGTTTTTTGTGTTTGGTAGTGGACGTGTATACAGATACCATTTTACGACCATCTTGTTGTGGAGTGGTTGGTTTGTTGGCGTTTGTTGAAGTTTCGGAGATAGGACCGATTGGCCCAGCAGCTGGTGGCGATAGGGGAGGCACTGGGTTGGATGTTGGTTGTGGCAATTGAATTGGAGCTGGCGGTAATTTTGGAGGCTTTTTATGTAATATAGATCGCAAAATAGCTATTAAAAAGGCAGCAAAAACAAGTATAGCCAAAAAAGCACCGAGTACTTTTTGATCAGGTAAAACCAGTAAGTTAGTTCCTGTAGCTTGGATTACCCCACTGCAATTAGTAACATCTCCGGTAAATTGACCAGTCGTTGTTGAACTCCAATCACCGGTAGCCATAGTTTTTCCGTTATTTGTATAAAAAAGATAATTTATAGTCATTGTCGACGTGCCGGTGTTATAAACTAGCGTCGTTCTATTATTCGAAGCAATCACCGCATCACTGCCGTAGTTATTAACTATTTCCCTGTTAGAGACCGTAAAAGTATCTATCTCAACTGGAGGGTCGCAGGTACCTGATACTTCTTGGGCAGTATAATCTCCATCCCATTGACTATCAGCAAATGCTGTTGGAGTAGCCGATAAGATTACAAACACCAGCAACGCTACCGAAGTAACCTTGATAGACTTTGACAGCATCTCCTATTTCCTTATTACTTTTAAGATTCGTGGTCCATTTTTCCTATATACAACTTACAATATGGAGTCGCGTTTCTTCTACTTATATTATATCTTTCTTAACCGATTAATATATCGTTCTTAATCCAACATACATATTAGATGCCAATCTTGGTAATAAGTCTGTAATCTTGGTGGGGGCGGTAGGAATCGAACCTACCACCAAGCGGTTATGCATGCCACTACAACTTTCGTTGCCTCGTAAAGAGTTTGTGGTCCGGACTGTCTCTTCATCCCGTAGGATGCCTACCGTACAGTCTCTACACCTTTCCCGTTTAACACAGGACTTGGCTCGGGATTACCAACACTTGAATAGTATAAGGTTCCCCCGAATTTGGCAGGATATACTTACTGGTTACCCATGTAAGCAGCCCTATCGAGCCGCCTGCTCTAACCGATGAGCTACGCCCCCATTGTTAGCTATCTAACAGATAAAGTGTATAACAGAATTCACCTAAAGTCATATAATATAAAGTGTTAATTGTTATGAAATTAAAAGACTATCAAAAAAAGCTAACCCGCCAACTAACCAGGTTTGGAGATATTAGATTTACTGGCCAATTAATCTTTTTGGCCATAGTTCTTCTGATATTCTGGAGTGGAGCAAGAGCAATTCAGTCTAACTACAACCTTCAAAAGCAGGTAACTGTACTTAAACAGCAGAACCAAGTGTCTCAACTACAAAACTTAAATATTGCTCTACAAAATAACTACTATAAATCTAATCAATACCTAGAATTATCTGCCCGCCAGAACTTTGGGCTTGCTTCACCTGGTGAAACTGAACTTATAGTGCCATCAAGTGTAGCTTTAACTTACACCAAGAATGTACCAACTTTGAATTCATCTCCGTCTACAAATAGCTCTAATCAAGAATTAAACTACGAAGCCTGGCTTAACTTTTTCCTTCACAGAAACAGCCCGTTTTAAATAGCTACCTCTTGGAAATATTCGTATCTAATGCTAAAATGGTGTATTCAATAAATATATCGCGGGGTGGAGCAGCGGCAGCTCGATTGGCTCATAACCAATAGGTCGCAGGTTCGAGTCCTGCCCCCGCAACCAAGTCATGCACCAACAGAGATAGACCGGGTTCCTAGACCGGTCTTTTTTATTACTTCTTAAAACCTTACCCCTGTAATCAGGTTCGAGTCCTATTCCTATTGGCTCGAACCGATAAATTCATTAAAATTACCATATAACCCCTAGAAACGGGGTTCCTAAAGAGTCCAGTCGCCTTTATGAGGGCAGGACACATGTAACATAGACCGGGTTCCATGATCGTAATCAGGTTAATTACTCAGATGAATCGGGTGGAGTCAGTTTATTCTTGCGAAGTGCGTATTTTGCATTAGTTACAATATAAACTGAGCTGAGCAGGTTATTAATTAGAATCCAAGCTGCTTTTAATTCTTCACGAGTTGGCATTTCGATGGTGTGGACTGCTTCATTACCCAAGAATCTAATTCTATGTAGTAGGTCTGCTGTTATCGGAGAAACTTGTCCTTGCTCTTTTAAGGTATCTATCTTAGTTTTAAGCTTACCTTTAGATATACCTTCGTCTATGCACAGCATCTCAATTAGGGTTCTTACTCCCATCGCGGCTAAAGTCCACGATTCTACCGCTAGTGCAGAGTAAGTCTCCTGATAAACGGTTTTTATTTTAAATGGTAAAAGATGAATTTCCTCAATCTTGCTAAAACCTTCAAGTCTAGGAGGATATATATTAACTTTTTCTTCAAGCTCTGTCTCGCCAGTGAGATCGTTAAAAATAAGATCTTCAGAAAATCTGGATCTTTTTACGAATGTTACCAACGAACAACCTCGACATATTACTATCTCATAATCTTCAAAGCCGAAAAGATCTTCAGTCTGCCAGCGTTCACTTATAGAGCGCAGAACTTCATGTCTCGTGAAATGGCCACATCCTATACAGACGATCTCGTAAATTTTCCCCTTAGTAGAGTCAGTCTTATATGTTTGTTTGGGTGGTTGTCTCATTATTTCACTTGACCAAAGTACTAATAAAGTGAGAAACCTTTTCTATAGAATCAGAAACTGCAGCTATTTTAGATGTTGCATTTAATGTTAATTGAGCACCTTCCCATGCCTTGCTGACTATACTTTTATCAGGTTTTTGTTTTATTAGCTGGGCTTTGATTGTTTCCAGATCTGATACTGCGTCTATTTTAAGCTGTTGGCTAATCTTTGAGTTATTAATGAGCGAAATAAGACTATCAATATCACTAATACCGTCAGTATTCTTTTGCTCTATATCACCCAGATTATCGCCCATTACAACGATATTGTTTTGACCACTTATTTGAAATGAAGAGAATGGTTTATTTTGAAATTTAGACGGCTGGTAGCGATTAATTGCTTTACTACTTAACCTGTAACGCTTAACAGATTTATCAGATATTGCTTTTAATAAGCCCGCACCCTCTAAAAATTCTACCGCTAGTCCGACGTCAGCCCTATTGATATCTCTCAACCTAAAACTTATCTCGTTTGCTGTCCAGCCAGCAATTCGTTGAGGGTGTCTTCTTTGTTCGTCATAAAGCATGTCTAAAACAGCTTGTCGAATATTATCCCAAGTATTGGTTGATTCAGTCGTGGAGTTAGACTCTATGC
This sequence comes from uncultured bacterium, assembly GCA_963762395.1. Classification (GTDB taxonomy): domain Bacteria; phylum Patescibacteriota; class Saccharimonadia; order Saccharimonadales; family UBA4665; genus JAJZKE01. Next base: position 89,409 of record CAVXKL010000004.1, read on the forward strand.
TATTTGGTAGATCTCCCCGCCAATCTAAGCTTTCTAATATGGCAGTCAATATGCTTCGAGCTGTTTTTAAGTGACTATAATAACTTTTTGTATCCCATTCTTGATTTTTAGCTTCATCACTACCGTGTACAGCACTATATCCACTAAGAGTTCTAAATTCATTAAGTTCATTGCTCTCTCCACCTTCTATTTCTTCAATTAATCTGGCAGTAGTTAAATAAAAAGTTTTACACCGATCTCGATCAAGTTCCTGTTCCAGCACATCAATTTCTTTTATCTTATTGACGAGCGCAGTTTTAAGAATATCTGTCCTATTTTGCATAAGTTTCCTCTGTATGAATTATAACCCTTAAACAGATAAAATTATTTATTTGGCGATTATATTACCATTATTTATTACCAGAATAGTTTTTATTCCGTTAGTTAGTTTTGACTGTTCGGATAAACTACCCCTATTTAACACGTAACGAGAATATTCAATTATTGGCTTATCTAATTTACGATTTACGCCATAATGTTCAAATAATGCTTCGGTTGCCGCTTGGTGCTTTTCTATGTCAGATCTTAATTCTGCGGATATTATTATTTTATCTGCATTATTAACTATGAAATCCTGGAGTAGTTGAATTAGTGTATTTTCATTAATATACTTTTCGGGACATTTAAGGTCTATTTTCTTAGTACACCGATAATAAACATGACGGTTAAACTCACCATTTAACAATTTTTTAAATTTTTCTTCTGCTGTAACATCACCACCACAATGCCCACACTTCAGTAAACCCCTAAACGCAAACTGCTTTGAACCCCATTTACCTTTATTAATACCTCTGAATTGCTGAACAAGTTCAAACAAATCCTTGGATATAAGAGGCTCGTGCGATCCCTTGAACCAAACTCCTTCCGGGTATTGGAATTCTCCATAGTAGAAAGGGTTAGTAAGAATTAGGAATACTTGGCTGAGGGCGACTGGTTTGCCTGAACGATTTGTAAAACCTATTTCATCTAGCCATAGTTTGAGCTTTCTACCGCTCCATCCGTGGTAACCAGCTTTTCGATACATCTCGGTAATAATTGGAGCTCTATCAGGATCAGGAATAATATCTTTAATACCATTAAAGTGGCGATTCATATATCCTAATGGTGCGACCCCCGGTCGCCATCCCATATTGCATTTATTTTTTATGCCTCTTTTTACGTTTACACTCTTATTATCGTTTTCTAGTTTCGCTTGTGAGCAGAGGATCATTAATAAGAATTTCTCATTTGGGTTATTAGTAAAAGTTTGTGAATACGTTCTAATCTGAACTAACTTGCCACTGTCCATAAGATCAACTAAAGACCCTAGGTCACCACCATTACGACTTAATCTTGAAGCATCCCAGCATAGGACGCAGTTATAATCATCATTTCTAAGTCCATCCAGTAATTCGTTATATACCTTTCGTTGACCGGACTCTTTAGCAGAGTGACTCTCTTCTAGAATCTTAGTTACGTTCAATCCTTCCTTTTCAGCTAATAACTTCATTTCGTTTAATTGGGAATCGATAGACATAGCTTGACGCTCGTCCTGCTCGCTAGATTTACGAGCGTATAAGCAATATTTCATTTCTGGAGATTTAACTTCCATACAGAGCAAAGGTACCGCAATTAAATATAAAGTCTAGTTTTTGTCTACTTATATCTGTTATAAAGAGCTATAATATGACTTAATATGCATGAAGAGACAAATACACTTAAGGAAGATGAAAGAGCTCACCTTCATAGTACTATCTGGAAAATAGCAAACGATCTTAGAGGTTCAGTTGATGGGTGGGACTTTAAGCAATATGTCCTTGGTATTCTTTTTTATCGTTTTATTTCTGAAAACCTTGCTAGTTACATTAACGAAGAAGAGCGTAAAACTGGGGCTGGTGACTTTAACTACTTAACTTTAAGTGATGATGCAGCTGAATTTGGCCGTATAGATACCGTACAAGAAAAGGGCTTCTTTATATTACCAAGTGAATTATTTGCAAATGTTTGCAAAAAAGCCAAGAACGATGAAAATTTAAATGAAACACTATCAGGTATTTTTCGTAATATAGAAAATTCTGCTAATGGCACAGACAGTGAAGGTGACATAAAGGGTTTGTTCGATGATATAGACGTTAATAGTAATAAACTTGGACCAACAGTAGCAAAAAGGAATGAGCGTTTGGTTAAATTGATGGAAGCTGTGGGCGAATTAAAACTAGGTAATTATTCTGACCATACTATTGATGCTTTTGGTGATGCTTATGAATACTTAATGACCATGTATGCAAGCAATGCCGGTAAATCAGGGGGAGAGTTTTTTACACCACAAGAAGTAAGTGAACTTTTAGCGGAAATAACAGTACACGGTAAGAAGCAAGTAAATAAAGTTTACGATCCTGCATGCGGATCTGGCTCTTTACTTCTAAAATTTGCAAAAGTACTCGGCAAAGAAAATGTACGTCAAGGATTTTTTGGACAAGAGATTAATATTACGACCTATAATCTTTGCCGAATAAATATGTTTCTGCACGACATTAATTATGAAAAATTTAATATTGCACACGGAGACACTTTAATAGATCCAGCACATTGGGATGATGAACCTTTTGATGCAATAGTATCTAATCCGCCCTATTCAATTAATTGGGAAGGAGACTCTAATCCTTTACTAATTAATGATCCGCGCTTTTCCCCAGCAGGTGTCCTTGCTCCTAAGAGTAAGGCAGATTTGGCCTTCACTATGCACATGCTGAGTTGGCTTTCTACAAGTGGGACTGCCGCTATTGTCGAATTTCCAGGCGTACTCTATAGGGGAGGTGCTGAACAGAAAATTCGTAAATACTTAATAGACAATAACTATGTAGATACAGTAATTCAGCTCCCTGCGGATCTATTTTTTGGAGTAACAATAGCAACCTGCATAGTAGTTCTAAGAAAAAGCAAAAAAGATAATTCTACACTGTTTATTAATGCTTCAAATGAGTTTGTTCGCGGTGGCAATAAAAACAAACTTAGTGAAACCAACCGATTAAAAATTCTAAATGCATTTACAGATCGTAAGGATATTGAATATTTTTCAAATCTTGTTCCTAATGATGAAATTGCTCATAACAACTACGACCTCGCAGTTGGCAGCTATACTCGAATAGAGGATACGAGCGAAGTAGTTGATATAATAAAACTCAACTCCGACATTAAAGAAATTGTTGCTAGACAAAAAGAACTTCGTAATCAAATTGACAATATTGTATCGGATCTAGAGGGTACAAGTGAGTAGGGTAGATGAGTTAGTACTTAAACTATGTCCTAACGGAGTTATATTTAAAGAGCTTGCTGAAATACTTAACTATGAACAACCAGGGAAATACATAGTGAATTCCACTGACTATAACGATCAATATAAAACACCAGTCTTAACCGCAGGGCAAAGTTTTATACTTGGGTACACAGCAGAAACGCACGGCTTATATCCCGCAACAAAAGATAATCCAGTAATTATATTTGACGACTTTACGACGTCTAATCATTGGGTGGACTTTAACTTCAAGGTTAAGTCCTCCGCTATGAAAATGCTGACTCCTAAGGAAAATTCAGACATAGATTTTCGTTTTGTTTACTATGCTATAAAGTGTATTAACTTTCAGCCCAGCGATCATGCTCGTCATTGGATAGCAAAATACTCAAAGTTCAGAATACCCATACCTCCTGTAGATATACAGCATGCCATTGTGGGCATGTTAGACTCGTTTGCAGAGCTAGAAGCAGAGCTAGAAGCAGAGCTAGAAGCGAGAAAAAAACAATATGAATACTACAGCAGAAATTTATTTAAAACATTTAAGGGAGAGAAATTCATTAAGTTAAGTGAGGCTTGTAAAAATATTACAACGGGTAAATTAAATGCAAACGCAAAAAACGAAAATGGTTTGTATCCTTTTTTTACTTGTGATGCAAATCCTTATAAAATCAATACCTATGCATTCGATACAGAAGCAATTTTAGTTTCCGGCAACGGCAGTCAAGTTGGCCATATTAACTATTACAAGGGCAAGTTTAACGCATATCAGCGGACGTATATATTATCGGATTTCTCAAGTCAGATTTTAGTTAACTATTTGCTCTTGTACCTTAACGTTCATTTAAGGGATTATATTTTTAGGAACTCAAAACGGGGTTCAGTCCCGTACATAACTTTACCTACTCTACACAATTTTTTGATTCCATTACCTAATATTAAAGAGCAAAATCGTATAGTGGCCGCCCTCGGTAACTTCGATAAACTAGTCAACGATAAGTTCTTAGGTTTGCCAGCTGAACTTATAGCTCGTCGAAAACAGTATGAATATTACAGAAACAAATTATTGACATTTCGAGAGATAGTAGCATGAGTAAATTTAATCTTATTGCTGAAAGTCCCAGCAGTACAGTTTTATCGGAATATACACCAAATAAAGCACGAGTAAAATCTTATCAAAGCGAAGCTGAACTTGAAAAAGCTTTTATAGAAAAGTTACTGACACAAGCTTACGATTATTTATCTATAAAAAGCGAAGCTGAACTTTTAGCTAATCTGCGGTTAAAACTGCAAAAACTAAATAGTTTTGAATTTACCGACTCCGAATGGGAGCGATTTTTTAATGAAAGAATTGCTAACGAGAACGATGGTATTGAAGAAAAAACTGCAAAAATTCAAGAGGACCATATTCAATTGCTTACAAAGGATAATGGCGAAGTTAAAAATGTCTATTTAATAGACAAGACTAACATTCATAACAATAGTTTGCAGGTTATTAACCAGTACGAAATTGATGGAGCAAGAGCCAATCGTTATGATGTTACGGTTTTAGTTAACGGTTTGCCACTGGTTCATATTGAATTAAAAAGACGAGGGGTACCACTACAAGAAGCCTTCAATCAGATTAATCGTTATCAGCGAGATAGCTTCTGGGCAGGTAGTGGGTTATTCGAATATGTTCAGCTATTCGTGATTAGCAACGGGACTTACAGTAAATACTACAGCAACACAACACGCTGGCAACATATTAAAGAGTCTGGCGAAGCTCGTTCTAAACAGGGCAAAAAGACTAGTAATAGTTTTGAGTTCACAAGTTGGTGGGCAGATGCTAACAACAGACCCATTATTGATTTAATGGATTTTTCACAAACTTTTTTTGCTAAACATACACTTCTTAATATCATTTCCAAGTACTGCGTATTTACTTCAGAAAAGTTATTACTAGCTATGCGTCCTTATCAAATTGTTGCAACAGAAAGAATTTTAAATCGCATTGAAATCTCTACTAATTATAAGAAACTAGGCACTATTGATGCCGGTGGTTACATTTGGCATACGACTGGGTCTGGTAAAACTCTTACTAGCTTTAAGACCGCACAACTAGCCAGCAAACTTGAATCAGTAGACAAAGTTATATTTATTGTCGATCGTAAAGATCTTGACTACCAAACGATGAAAGAATACGACAAGTTCGAAAAAGGTGCAGCTAATAGCAATACCAGCACCGCAAAGTTGCGTAAGCAACTTGAAGATCCTAATGCGCGCATTATCATCACCACAATACAAAAGTTAGACAAATTTATTAAGAAAAATGAAGATCATAAAATTTATGATGGACACATTGTTCTAATATTTGACGAATGCCACCGTTCTCAATTTGGTGATATGCATTCCGCAATTACGAAAAGCTTTAAGAATTATCATATTTTCGGGTTTACGGGCACTCCTATATTTGCTACCAATTCATCTAGCGGTGGTCGTGCTGATCTAAAAACTACTGAACAGGCTTTTGGCGATAAGCTACACACTTATACGATAGTTGATGCCATAACGGATAAAAATGTATTACCATTTCGTATTGATTACATAAACACTGTTCATACTAGTGAAGATATTGATGATGAAAAAGTTCGTTCCATAGATACCGAATCAGTGCTTGGAGCACCTGAAAGAGTAAATAAAGTGGTTGAATATATACGTCAGCATTTTGATCAAAAGACTAAACGCAACAGCTACTATAAATTACAGGACCGTCGATTAGCTGGCTTTAACTCCATATTTGCCGTCAGTTCTATAGAGATGGCTAAGAAATACTATGCTGAGTTCAAGAGCCAACAAAAAGAGTTACCAGAAGCAGCAAGATTGAAAATTGCCATCATTTATAGCTTTGGTGTAAATGAAGAAGACCCGGGCTTTGATGGTTTAGAGGACGAAAACTCTGATAGTACTGAAGGTCTCGACCAAAGCTCCAGAGATTTTCTAGAAGATGCAATCGTTGATTATAACAAGTTATTTTCAACTAACTTTGATACCTCTGCCGATAAGTTCCAAAACTATTACAAAGATGTTTCCGATAAGATGAAGAAGCGCGAAATCGACATGCTTATAGTGGTCAATATGTTCCTTACAGGATTTGATGCAACTACACTAAACACATTATGGCTTGATAAGCGACTTCGCCAACATGGTTTACTGCAAGCTTACTCACGCACAAATAGAATACTTAATTCGGTAAAAACATTCGGTAATATAATTAGCTTTAGGAACTTAGAAAAGGCTACAAATGATGCCTTAGCCTTGTTCGGGGATAGAGAAGCAAGTGGCATTGTACTGCTTAAATCTTATTCCGAGTATTACAATGGCTATGAAGATAACGGTAAGCATATACCCGGCTATTCAGATCTCGTGGGTGAACTTATTAAACGATACCCGGTTGGCGAACAAATTATTGGCGAACAAAATCAGAAGTACTTTATTAAATTATATGGCGCTATTCTAAGAGTCCGTAATATCTTAGATTCTTTTGATGACTTTGCAGATATCTTAAGTCCTCGTGATATGCAAGATTACCACAGCATGTATATTGATCTATATAATCAGTTCCGAAACGAATCAGATGCAGATAAAGAAAGCATATTAGACGATGTAGTTTTCGAGATGGAACTAATTAAACAGGTTGATATCAATATTGATTATATATTGGGTCTAATTCGCCAATACCACTCTGGGAATCAAGAAAATAAAGAATTACTCATAGACATTAATAAGGCAATTGACTCAAGCGTTGAATTAAGGGATAAGAAACAACTCATAGAGCAATTTATTAACTCCCTAAATATTAACTCGGTGGTTGAAGATGATTGGCATAAGTTTATCGATGAAAAGAAATCAGAGGAACTTGATAGCATCATTCAGGAAGAGGGTCTTGATCCCGATGAAACTTATAAATTTATAGAAAATGCATTTCGTGATGGTGGCGTAAAATCATCAGGTACTGCAATAACTAAGGTCCTACCTCCAGTGTCACGTTTCTCAACTGATAACGCAAGGGGTAAGAAACGTGAAACGGTACTTGATAAACTTACCTCATTCTTTAATAAGTTCTTTGACGTATAGCTGCAAAGTGCATTAGAAAAATACAAAGTCAAAATGACCTTCATCTACTTTAGTGTGAACGTAATTTAGAACTAACGTTAGAGCATCAACCAAGTCATCATGTTTCTCTACGCCAAAATGTACCAGCTGACTTATCATTTTATTCATTGATTTATTAGTAGGGAATAGCACTTTGCCTTGTTCGAACAACATACTGGCAGTAACTAAACGCGAGTGTTTATCACCTTTAACTCCTAAACCTTCAACGTCTAAACCCTGACTTACTAGAACTTCTACTGCAGACTGCTGGTATGCTACATTCTCTATTAGAACCAAGGGTCTATATTCGACCTCGAATAGCCTGCTGTAGCTATTTATACGTTCACAAGTTTCAAAGAATCCTAGTCGTTCATTCACGAAATGGGTATCTATAAAATACCTTCTGTCCTTAATTGCGTAACCATAAACATGTACAACTACTATTGCAGTATAATCTGCAGAATTACTTTTAGAGATTGCTAAATCAACGCCGATATAGCTATTGATATATTCATTCTCGCCATCTTTTTCAGGCAATTCCTCGTAATAATTAATCCATTTCTGATCAATTATTTGACCTTCGTCTGGAACTATTAATAATAAGTATTCTCTCTGCCATGCCCTCAAATTACCAATTTCTTTCTCCTTAGCTAATATTGACTTAGTGTCGGGATACTTACCGCGCCACAATGATTCGCCGTCTACATTAACAAGTGGGTATCGTTCAAAGACTCCAGCCATAGATTCGTTTTCTATATTGTCCTTAAGTCTCATCAGCAGGGAATCCTCATGTAATAGGTTCCCTATAGTTATTATCTTGGTATCTTCATCACCAAGTGGCAAAATATCCCCTGTAAACCACTCGTAAGTCTTGTTACGCCCCTCAATTGTCTTAACTGAGCTCATATCCTCCACATCGTCGGCAATGATTAGATCTGGCCTATATGCACCGTGTCTAACGCCACGAATTGCTTGCTCTGTTGATGCCGTTACAATTCTAGCCTTATATTTGGGAAGAATTAGGGCAGTAGACCCCCACTCGTCAGCCTCTTCTTCTAATGGTCCGAAGTCTTTACGTAGTAGTTCATTGTTTTCGAACTCACGTTTAATATTTAATAAGTGATTACGTGCTTGGCTCTGAGTTTGACTTAAGATAACTACAAACTTTTTCTTTTGAACACCTAAGATTGCCCACATTGGGTACGACTGAGTAATAATAGTCGACTTCCCCGAGCCACGGAAGGCTACTATAACGGCATGTTTTATAGATTCATCTTCTGTTATCGCGTATAGCTCTCTATGAAAATCGGCAGTAGGGTGCTTAACGTATTCACTCATGTAAAGGTGAAAGAAATAATAATGGCTTTGCTCGGCCAGATGTATCCTGACCGAGCGTTGGTTTTTTAGTAGTTCAAAGTCTAAATCTTTATTTTCCATAACGCTGGCCATCCCCAGTTGTTTGAAGTAGGCCGGCTAACCTTAAAGCATTAGCTACTTGCTGTGCTTGATCTTCAGTTAATATTTGGCTTTCTTGTTTTATTCGGGCATTAAGTTCAATCCTGGTGGTATAAGCACCATGGTGATGCTTTAGCCAGAAAATTATAGCCGTCATATTACGTTCCTTAATAGAAGATATTAGCTGGGATTCTGCAAGGTCATTAATAAAGCCAGCGCTGAGCATAATTGCTTCATCACAGGCTTCAGCAAAATCTGTATCAGACTTCCTCCAGCGGTAATATGTAGCTCTGCCGACACCAGTCTTACTACATGCTATTTCAACTACAGGAAACTTCTTTAGTTGTTCGAGTAGTCGTTTTTTACCACGCGCTTGTTTCGCTACAATGCTCATGATAATTTCTCCCGCTTTAGTCCAGTAAGCTTTTCCCAGCGGTTCATTATTACCTCTGCGTAAACAGGGGACTTTTCCATTAAGAAGCACCGACGCTTAAGCTTGGTAGCCGCAATTAAGGTTGAGCCTGAACCACCAAAAGGTTCTACCACTAAGTCTCCACGTTTTGTTAACACTTTTATATAGGGAATTAGGATTTCAATTGGTTTAGTTCCGAATATAATACCTTGGCCTGAACTTTTTTCGTCTGAAGCATTAGCCTCTATAAAATCAGTAGGTTGGTACTTCTTGCCGTGTTTATAGCCCTCCCATTGTGGCTTTCCGGATATAGCGTATAGAGCGGTTTCATATTCTTCCTGTAATCCATCAGGTTCTTCTTCATGGTTATATTCAACCGTACCACTTGCTCCTACCATTGCTATATCGTGTTTAGAGAAGAACTTATATTTAGCAGCAAATCCTTGGTTACGGTTTGGTAAGTGCCAAACTATCATATTTTTAATCTTCCAATGCTTGGACATTTCACCCCAAATAACAGGTATATTTTTCCAATTTTCGTAACATATTATGGAGAAATCGGGCTTAGCTGAACCCGCTACATTATTCATCCACAGTTCTGTGAAGTTATCTGGCAGTTCGTCTGTTTCAAGATATTTACGATTCTTTTTAGCACCAAATCCTTCAGTCGGTTTGCCATGTCTTTTGCCGGCTCGTAAGTAGTCAAGTATGTAAGGGGGATCAGTAAGTGCTAGGTCGGCCTTTTGACCTTCCATAAGCTTAATAAATTCCTTTTCTACCGTACTGTCACCAACCATCAGTCTAGAGTCTCCGAGCTGGTAGACATCTCCCTTCTTAGCTTTAATTTCAGAAATGTTTAACTTATCTAACTCATGTTGAAGATCAAATATTTCTGGGTGATCATTATCTATATTGAAGATGATATCCAGATCTTCACTTGTGAAACCAACATCTGTTAGAAGAATTTCATCGAACTCTGCCAATAGATCCCAGTCCCATGCCCCCTGAGCTTTATTAAGTCTTAGGTTTAGTTCTTGCTCACGCTCTATATCCGGTATATGGACGTAGACTATAGGTACTTCTTTCATTCCCATGTCTTTAGCGACCTTTAGCCTAAAATGCCCACCAATAACAACGTTAAGTCGTTCCTTAGATCCGTTGACGACCAAAGGATCAACTAGACCAAAACGCTTCATGCTCTTAGTCAGTTGTTCAATCGCTGACTTATCCCAGCGTCTTGGATTATATGGAGCTGGTTTCAGCTCCGATATCTTAATATTTTGTATAGTTAGTTGTTGCTCAGCCATGGTAATTCTCCTTTCCTTGGCATTAAGCTAATAAAAAAGCCCACCCCACAGCCAAATCGAGGACCGGATCCACATCATAAAGACATGGGGGTCCTCCATTTTGCTGTAGAGTGGGCACTGTCGAGGTGCTTTACCTCTCGGGTTAGTCAATCTCGCTAGTTGACCAACCGTCTACGGCTTTAAGCCGAATACACAATTCCACACTTCTACTATTATGTAGATTGTAAAAGGTGCTGGCGTTTTAATGACTCGAGTTTTTCGAGGGCATCTTCCGCCATATGCACCGGCAAACCAGTTGTCGGCACATATACGCGTAACATACGTTTTTTATTCTTTGCTAGTAGCTCTATAATTTCGTCTTCTTTAAAGTTAATACCAACTTCATAGGTATTATCTGCAACGGGTTTGATTTGGCTATAGGAACGACGTGGCTTACCACCTTTAAGTTGCTTTGCCATATTCCGTACTAGGGAAGTAGGTTTGCTCGGTGTCTGGGCGTGTAGATTTATATCAGTCAGAATAATATCTATAGTATCGTCACTAGCTATATAGCCACCGGCTGGAATGTTCCGCTGTTGCCATAAAAGTCTGCCGGTCATAGTTTAACCTCGGGCAAGCTTAGAAGATTATCTGTCCATATGTTGTCGGCATAGGTTTGTAGGAACTCAGTTCCAGCTCTACTAACATTTACTGCGCAATACGCTTTATGACCCGTTTGGTCTTGAACATAGGCAGGAATTTTTTTATCCTTTACCCAACTTACGACAGTTGGTCGATCATCAATGTGGATTTTATCTTTGCCATCATCAATCCAACGATAGTGGCTAATTGCTTCATGCGGATTATTGGCGCCACCAGTCTTTACGATCCCGGTTATACGGAAGGCCATTACTTCTTACCCTTAGGGTGATGTGGCCCCGATTCTTTAACAGTTGTTTTTGGATGTGTTTTAGCGTATTGCGGAGTAACAAATTGCCCTGTTATAGCGCTATGGTACTTTGGTGTTTGTAGTTTTGTAGATGAGTTTGCCATTTTTTGACCCTCTTTTTAAGTTAATAACTATCCTCCCAAAAGAGGACTATATATTTAATATAGCAGATTAAAATACTAACCGTCAATATGTAAATAACGTAAACAATTGAAAATAAGTATAAATTACTATAAAATGGAGCTAATGCATAAAGTTCAAGAACAGCTCCTTGCGTTATCCAAGAAACAAGATATCTCAAACCTAGGTCTACGTCAGTTAGCGCGAGCACTAAACGTCAGAAATCCTGAGACCATAAAGTACCACCTCGCCAAGCTTAAAGAGGCTAATTTACTATCTGATAAACCAGTTACTGATCATAGTGTTGAAAAATTGGGTGATGCTGAACTAGTTACTATACCTATACTTGGCGGCGCTAGTGCTGGTCCTGCAACGCAATTTGCTGATTCTAACGTAGAAGGTTACCTAAAAATATCTTCAAATCTTCTTAAACCTAAAAACTATAAAGACTTATACGCTTTAAGGGTGGTTGGTAACTCAATGAACCGTGCCTTAATTGATAGCCAGTCTGCAGAAGACGGTGATTTTATCATAGTAGATAGCACCAAGAGAAACCCTGTAAATAATAGTTATGTAATAGCAGTAGTTGATGGCTTAGCAAACGTTAAACGTTTTATTAAAGATACTGCTAACAAACGAATTGTATTAATGTCTGAGTCATCAGATAAATTCATGCCAATATTTGTTCACGAAAATGATGAACGAGACGGCCTAATTAGCGGCACCGTGGTGCAGGTATTTAAGCAGCCAAGGTTTGCTTAAGGTCATGAGCTGGTTACAAAATCACAAAGAAAAGAAAGAAGAAGAATCTTACGAAAGTGCCCTAGCTAAGTGGCAGACTCAAGTTGATAATACTAAATCTTGCTTAAACTTAGCTCAGAGTTTTAATGGCGAACTAACAGATCAAATAGTTTTGCTATCGGGCGAGTCACTATTCTTCTATGTTACTAACACGAGTCTTATGGAAGAAAGGGCTGGTGCCGGTCATTGGCAGGGAAAGTCTTCAGGCTTTTCTATACCAGTTGCTCATATCGGTGGCAGTGCAGTTCGCTATCATGTCGGCGCTAGTAAAGGTACATATATACAAGGCACTCCTCACGAAACTGCTGTCGATGTCGGCACTACCTATGTAACTGATAAGAGAGTTATTTATCAGGGCAAAAATCAGACTAGGGAGGTTGATTACACTAAACTTATAGGCGTTAATCATGATCAGCAGCAAGGTGAAACTACATTCTCAGTGTCTAATCGCCAGAAACCCATAACTATCCACTATGGGGTTAATGTATTGCCAGCTTTTATATTCCGACTATCTCTTGCCATGGCGCATTATAAAAATACAGTCCCTGAGTTTATAACAGAGCTACAGAGTACACTTTCTCGGCTTGAGTCTGATAGACCAATAAATTCAGAGCAGGCTTCTAGCTAGTAAAGGCCATTTATTTTCGATGGCACAAATTACTACTGATCTACCAAACCTCCCAATAAATTTAGTTGTAGATAATATTGCTTTATTAAGCGAGGTATCTAGAGTTGAGATTGCTGGCAATAAACTAATAGCCCAAGTACGAGATCGTCTGTCGGATGCTAAATATCATGAACTCTCGAAGCAAATAAGGATTTTATATTCACTCAGCTTTGATCATGTTTACTCTGAAGATTATCAAGTACGGGATCGTTCAAATGGAATAGGGGGTAGCGGTCATAACGAGAGGAAGATGCATCTTCTTAATACGACTGCAACTAGTCTAAATGAAAATTTTGCTCATACTTCACAGCTAATTTTTAAGGATTCTTTAGCAGCAACTGCAACTCTCAGTAAACAAACCCGTTTTTTTAACCTGTCATACATATGGGCTAGGGCGCATGAACTAGAAGACCTTAAGTTACTTACAGAAGCCTTTGTACAATACTGGAGAATCTTAGATGAGTTGCAAGCTAGTGTGCCAGATACTCGAGTCATCGAAATTTTAGACAAGCACCATCTGCCGCATACAGAATCTAATAAATTTGGGGCACGTATTCTAGAAAGAATAGGCCGTGCGGATAGGAAGTCGGCTAAAGGAGAAATCTCAGATCTATCAAACTTTGACCAATTACGAAATCTCCATATTCATGGAGCTGGTGGTAAACAAAAATATTATCTAGAAAAAGAAACCCATATCAATGTCTTAGTTAATAATTGGTTTATAGCAATGGTAACTAAACTATTTATATTGTGGGAATTAGGATTGAATAAGTACTACCTTAGCCCGCGTGCCAATATCTACGAGATAAAGAAGTACGAAGAGGAGGATAATTAAGCTATGCGTGAGCCAGACATACAGGTTTTATCTGATACGGAACAAGTTTACCGTTACAAGCAGTTCTTTCAGCCAGACTCGCTTAAGGCATCTATAAAAATAAAAGCAAAGGACGGTAACTGGTATCAGCCAGTATTAGTGGAAGAGTCAGATCGTTACAGCACCGAAGAGTATCCGCATTGCTATTACGTTAAAATCGATATCGCTAAAGGTGCTGAGCCAAGTGTAGGTGGATCTGGGCATCCTTATTATAATTTTGCATTTGATTTAAAAACTAAGGGCGGGAGGTACCAAAATAATATATTTAAAAATACATCTAGGTTTTACCATCAGGGTAAACTCTTTGAGGTAGTCGATTGGCTCGAAGATAAAGAGGTAGACGATAGATTTCAGTATTATCAAGTTAAAGCAGTACAAGTTGGCTAAGTAGTCAATCAAAGTGCGGTTTTTGTTCGGAAAGTAATATGACCCCCTTTGTTTTTTAAAGGGACGGTCTCATTTGTCTCATTTATCCCTGTTACTGGGTTCCAGACCGTGATGCTCAACCATAAGTATTTCCACCTCTGTTATTTTTGCAGAGGTTTTTGTTTACGTCGAATTGGTGACTATTTAAAAAACTTACGTGAGAGCAACGCATGCAAAACACCCAGTAAGAAACCACAACCAAAAATAAGTACACCATAGAATCTACTATTACTTATAAAAATCCACGCTAATAACAATACTATTGCCCAGACTACAAAAACACCACAGATATATATCCAATAAGGGTACTTTTTTATCATTGCTTATATTATATGCCGATAGAATCTAAATAAAGTAAGAAAAGGTTTCAAACCATCATGCATAGCGATATATATAATGCATAGCCTTTAGCCTACAATAAAGAAATGGAGAATAATGTTGGTGTAACTACTGATAACCCACAAAGTATGGGTTCTAGCCCATGTCAAGGACCCCAAATTTCGGACACCTTTGTCTACAAGCTCACAGCTGTTAACTGAACTTGCTTAGCAAGATACTGTTTCGGGGCCATCTTCAGGGCCAGATGTATACGGTAGTGGTTGTAAACGTAGAGCTGTAAGTGAATAGCTTCAGTGAGCTGACCAACACTAACAAATCTGCTTGGATCTCCCAGATCAACCTTGAAGCCATTGTAGAAGCTCTCTTGGTAGCCATTCTCCCATGGGTGGGCTTTGGCTGAGTAGCTCAGCTTAATACCACAGTTGGTAGCCAGCTCCATGTAGATCTGAGATAGATACTCACTACCACGGTCACTATGTAATATCCTAGGTCTTCCATGGTGCTCCAGGGCATCGTAAAAAGCTGCTGCCACCAGTGCTGTATCATGCCGGTTGGATACATGCCACCCAACCACCTGCCGGGAATACAGATCCAGAATGGTGGCTACATAGATAAACCTGCCCTCGTATGGGATGTAGGTGAAGTCACTGGCCCAGACATCATTGGGCGCAATGGGAAAGTAGTCAGCTATGAGGTTCGGCAGCTCAGCATCTGCCAGACTTGGTGCTTTAGTGTAGACTGGCTTCTTGCCCCTGCGGCGGTAGGGCTTAATGCCATAGAGCTGCATGACACGTAAAGCCCGCTTCTTGTTGACACCCAGATGGATGGCTAACCTCCGGTAGCCATAGCTGGGATGCAGGTGCAGTATCTGTAATATATCCTGCCGGAGCTGCTCATCCTTAAGGGCTAGTCTGGACTGGTAGTAGAGGGTGGAGCGAGCAACGCCAAGCTGCTGAGCAATCTTTGTTTTACTCATACGGTGTGGCCTGGTTGCCTCAGCGAGCGGTCTTTTTTTTCTCTTTGTCCAGGTAGAGCGTCAGATTGCCGACCAATTCTTTAAGCATCTGGTTTTCTTTCTTGAGTTTGGCATACGCCAGTAAGCTTGGCTGGTTGTTGACAGTACCCCGGCTCAGCCAGTTGTAGATAGTTTTGGTTGAGATACCATGCTCCTCAGCTAACCGAGTCACTGGCACACCATCTTCTTTGAGCCGTTTCAGGATCTGGGCTTTAACATCTGGACGAATCACATGACGCTTGGGCATGAGTGAACCCCCTTACTAGTTACTAAATATTGCTACAAGCTATTGTAGACAATACTGTCTAGAATAATGGGTCCACCGCAGTTTTATAGATTCAAATTTTGCCATATCTTCAGTATTGACGACGGTTTATATTATTGCAAGCATAGCCATTTCAGAGGTCTGTTAGGGACTCGAATTAGTCTGTTCAATTATAAGCATCATGGTTGGCCTTAGTGGGGCAACTTGGAATCAAATTAAAGCAGAACTATTCAGTTATCCGGAGCTTGCCAATACCTAGCATCGTTCGAGTTGCTCCCTTTTTTAAGTTGACATCATATAACTTCTTAACAATTAACTTATCAAAAACATCAGGCAGGGTAGAGGCATTGTATTTTTTTCTTAGGCCCTCGTACCACTTTCTGTCATATATTTTCCAAAATTCACTCTTTGTGTAATAGGAATGTGCGTA
Source organism: uncultured bacterium (assembly GCA_963762395.1). Taxonomy (GTDB): domain Bacteria; phylum Patescibacteriota; class Saccharimonadia; order Saccharimonadales; family UBA4665; genus JAJZKE01. The sequence continues at coordinate 105,892 of CAVXKL010000004.1, forward strand.
AAACCATTTCTTACCACCTAGACTACTAACCTTCTGTTCGATCATTCTGTTGGCACTTAAAAAGTCTTTTCTGTTTTTAATTCTATTGCTCCATACCCCAACATTTATTACCAGTGGCGTCTTGATATTGTTAGGCTGAAACGGCGATTTATCGTCAGTTTTTAACGGGCATAGCCATAACGGGTAGACGTGTAAATTCTTATCCACAAAACGCATAAAGGTCGCCGCTACGTCAAGTGGCATTGCCAGATCTTGAACGATATATTGCTGGGAGACGCCTCCTTCCTGGAGTGCTTGGTAAAGTTTACGAGTATGCAAAAAGTGGTTAAACAGCCAGCGTGTAAACTTATTAGAGGACATTTTAATTACTTCAAAAGCATAGCTACCGACCCAAAAAGCACCTCTGTCGTAACGGAACAGATAGTCAACTAATGGTATGGTCTCAGTTATCTCCTTGGACTGTAAGCATATATCTTTGGCGTGTATGTAGTACCACTGGTCATGTGCTCTTGTAAATCTGTGGACTTCACCAGCGACCTCGTCGCTAAGATTGCCAACAATTATTGTGCCATTATTTTTGCTAAACATGATGCCGTCGATATAATCAAAGTTTTGCTTGGCAACGTCGTTAAGCTTGCCAATAGCATCTTCGAAACTAGTAACATGTATATATGTCAATTGTACGTATTTCTTGGCAGGAATTAACTGAACGTCGGCCGCCGTGATAATACCTAAAGTTCCAAACGATCCGGCTGTTCCATAGAATAAATCAGAATTTTCGCTAGACGAAGCAATTATAATTTTGCCGTCAGCTAACACCATCTCGAAGTTGTTGCAAATCTGGTTGAAGCAGCCATACTTAAAAGAACTACTTTCACCAGCTCCTCCTTGTATTCCACCCCCCACGGTAATACCCGGGAACTCCATTACAACCTTAGGTACAAACCCCCTTTTTAGCGTGGCCCTAACAAGCCTATCCATGGGTACATTAGGCTCTACCTTGGCAGTTTGGTTTGTTTTATCTATTGATAGCACTCTGTTAAGTCTGCTTATATCAATCGTTTGACCACGCTTGAAATGAAGAATACGCGTAGAGTTTGTATTTCCGTGATAAATGTAAAATGGCTCACCCTTTGAATAGAAATTTCCGACTTGGTTAGCTATACCAGAAACAAGCTGCTCATGGACTAGATTCATCTATGTATAGTACCAAAGCAAAAAGAGATTCTAGAGAACGCTGACCACTATTGGTAGATAAGCATAATTGTCATGGTAGGTATAAATTGGACAAAATGGAACCAAATCAAACATGAACTAATAGAGATACGAAAGTTAGTACATGTGATAAGGAGAGAAATGACTGTTGTAGCCTGTCAGTATTATTGAAAGCATGAGCAACATAGAAGCACCTTTCTGGGCTATAATTAATCCCAATTATGAGGCAAGGTATATTTTCCGAACACACAACATCAGCCGAGTCGGCTATTTTGTTGCCCAACCATCTAGCAAGTTCACTTGACGACACTTTAGGTGATAGGGCGGAGTATTTAAACCAAGAAACGGGTTTAACGGTTATTGCTTTTGAACGTCCTGGGACTGGTAGTTTGCCCTCCTGCCCCCCGTTTGATATATACAACTACCTGGAAGACGCTAAGGCCAGGGCAGCTGCTTTACAAGCCGTTCTTGATGAAAGAGGGATTGGACGGGCAATTATTACCCACGATTCTGCCGGAGCACTGGATTCGCTGGCACTGGCAGTGAGCGGCGAAGTTGGAGTAGAAAGAGTCATTCCAATTGAGCCTGTAGGTATGATAAATGTGTCTAGTACCACTAGTGGTTTAGCAAGGTGGGCAAAAGCCGAGCTGACTGGAGATAAAGGGCATAACTTAGTAGAATTTAGACACCTTAAACCCCTGGATGCAATCCGACCAAAACCTTCTATAGCTGAAATGATTAGTCGATTTCATAGTGAAATAAGGGCTTATAGAGACATTTATACAAGCGATTTTGCCAGAGATTTACTTAGACGGCTTGCATCTAATAATGTGAAAGTCAATCTAATATTCGCAGAATATAGTTATACATCTACGCCTAAGGTACAAGCAGAATCACAGAAAGAATTTGAAGGCAGTTCTGTTAAGATTGACATTTTGCAAGATGCTCATCATGCATGCGTTGAACCCTATAGCCACTTTGTCCATTTAGTTCAAAAGGTCTTACAACTAGCACAGTCATAGTAAGTGGGGGTCTTAAGGTAGGCGTGAGTTAGGCAAAATGGAACCGAATCAAGCCCAAGAAAATTCAGATGTACGGTTCTGCGAACCTAAACTGGATTGGTTGGCTCATTTATCAATGGTCTAGGGTCACGTATTTCCAGCATTGGTATAAGCTTTAAGACACCATCTTGAACACCGTATATCAACTCTTCCATGCCTCTTTTTCTCATTTGATCTATAAAATCAACATATTCACGCTGAGTCGTTATCCTAGGATAATCTGTATTGCTGCGACTTTCGCAAGGTACGCCGTGTAAGTTAATATACATGAGACTCGGCACTTGTATATCGCGTTCTACTGGGTTACGGTATGCATCTCTCCGGGTGAACAATAGATTAGAGGTAGGTATATCATCAGTTGGAGGCGGTAGGGTATAGACAATTTGACCACCTTTGAAGCGCTTAGCAGCAGTCGGGTGCTCATCATAAACATGCAATACTATCCAGACCGTATCAGGTTTCTTTGGATTTCGAAATATACGAGGTTTCCCACCTTGAATGGCTTCCCAATCTTTTAGGTTTGGGTAAAATTTATAAGGATCTTGATTATTCCGGTCGGGCTGTGATTCCGCTGGCATAAATAAACAATAACATAAAAACTATGATATGTAAATGCTCATAAAGTTGTCACATAAGAATGCGATCAACTTTACCACTGAAATGGTATCTGGTATACGTGTAGCTAGTGACGATATGGTGCAAGGCTTACTCCCAGGATTGTATAGTCTCAACAACTGAAGTCATATTGCTTATGCTTGGTAGGCATGAGTTGGACGAAATGGAACCAAATCAAGCAAGATCTTATAGCTATGTGCAAGTTGCTTAACTCCATATCGGAAGAAGTCAGTATTGCAGGCTAATCTAATACCGCAGGTCTATAATGCTTGGATTTTTGTAGATGCTTTGTATGATCGCATAGACATCGATAGCCTGAACTAGAAAATACGAGCGAGCTATAAATAGCCTAAATGATCTCCATTAACGACTCGACTATTCCGTCGAAATCAACTTCTTGCTGGACATCATAATCAATACCAGACGAAGGGTGGCGTATCATGCTAAGGTAGGGTGCTATCAGATTAGACGTTATTATCTGATAACGCCTTTCTCTGTCACTTTCAGCTAAGTAGCCCTGACGATTAACTGACTCAATTAATTTTTTTAAGTCTATTACTACCCCTTTACGTATTAATGCAGGGTCAATAATTTCCGGGCTCATAAAGCGTACTAAAGTTGTCAAATCGGCTATTCTTGTACCGCTATTCCCCTCCGCTAGATTTTGTATCTGGGCATCCCGATGACTAAACCCATTTGAATGTAAGCGGGCAATAATTCTTGCCGAGAAACCTAAAGCACTAAATGGTCCATAATGTTGGCTCAGAGGGTCTTCATCGCCCTTTTCCCAGTTAATATTATCGAAGGTGACGACATCTTCCTCAAACCTAGTTAATAGAAAAGTTTTGCCTGAAGAATCTACCCAAAAGCCAAGAGGATGAAACGACTCGACACAGCTCAGTCCATTTACTACGCCAAAGCCTACGTATTCATGCACCGCATTGCGTTTTGCAGTGTGATAAGGCTTAACCGCTACTGGTATATCTACTTCCTCACCACTAAAACCTTTGTCTACGTTAAGTATGAGTTCACCGAAGAATACTTGTTGTACGGAAGCCTCTCTACCTATTGACCAATCTGGTCTTGGAATAAAACCCCTTGACCTTAATAAGTATTCGCCTAAACCTAGTTGAGTACGCATTTCTGGATCTAGAAACAGGGTATTCTCAGAGTCTCCCATTCGCTCTGCGAGCAGGGGTATCTTAAATTTTCCGCCTACAGGTGTTTCAGCTGTACCCTCGATGGGCACAGTAGTCGGGTAAAGTGTAGTAACGCTAAAACCTTCAGCTAGTGGTGATACGTTTGACATTTAGCAATATTATATAACTATTATATAAAAATACAAGCGTAACCTGAATAAATGTTTATAGGAGGCTGAATCATGCGATATAAACCATAACCGTTTATGGTAGCTTTAAGTTGGACGAAATAAAACCAAATAGAAATAGTGCCAATTGGTACTTGGCAAGTAGCAACATCTACTAGATAGCAGGTCGATGCCTAACGGTGTACGGCTAGAGTAATCAAGGCTATTACGAATACTAGTAGCTCAAAGATCCACCATAGTGGAGTTGCCTTGAAAAAGTACATCTTATGCTTACTCCAATCGGCATCACCATACTCTCTTGTTAACCTATCTTGCTCTTCTTTACTCCAAACCCAAGCAATCTTTTGTGGTTGTTTAGCTATACTCAAGTCAAGCTGATAGAAGAATTTGAAATATCTTTTGTAAAAGGGGTACAGCCAAGGTATACCCCATCCAGGCCCAATGCTATCATGCAAAAATTGTTCGATCGTACCAAAAATAAACAAAGGTAATATTGGTGGGTAAACTAACAAAATGATCACTATACCAATCAATAAGTAAGGCAAGGGGTAATGAAAAAATACCCTATGATCTTGGAGCTTTTGATGAAACTTTTCTGAATGTTTTCTTAGATAAAAGTAAATAAACGTGTCACTGTCTGGCAAAAGCGTAAACAGTACACCGAATAATACATTAAATAAAGTCGAATGACTTGGTCCTAGCCAAAGTCCAAGCAGTATGCCCGCACCGATATCTAATAGCATTTAGTAAATTGTAACATCATCAAAATGCTTATGCTTGGTAGGCATAAGTTGGACGCATTGGGCAGATATAAAAAGAGGACTGATAAGGTATTTAAAGCTGGTAAAAGAACCTCAATCTACTAAACAAATTGCTTGCTAGGATTGGTTCTAGGGATAAACTTACTTGGTACAGCTCTGCACAGGGTCGAATTCACTTTATTGATTTCTATATTGTTTGGTTTCCTGAAGTAGCTATTAGTCTAGGTAAAGAGCTGATTGTTGTTCAGTAGATAGATTAAAGTATAATTTAATCTTAGGAAGCTAAACTTTAGACCAAGGCTCAAAATCTAACACTGAATATCGTCGAAGCTTAGTGTTACAAAAAAAATTATCAATGAACGCAAAATCAACACTTATTTCAAAATTAAAGATATTACTTATTTTGAGCTTTAGTTTTAGTAGTTTTCTTGTTTTTAATCAATCGTTAGCATACGCCAACAGTAGTACTGTCGCACCCGCCGGTACATACACGACCATATACCTACCAGCTACAGACCTTACCACAATCACTAATGAAACTGGTGTGTATCCCTTGACATCATGTAGTATCTTTGCTACACTAGAGGTAGTAAGGAGTAAATCATGCAAGCCAAGTTCACCATCAAAGACTTCAGAAACCGTTATCCTGATGATAACGCCTGTTTGGATGAGTTAATGAAGCGTAAGTTTGGGGATAACCCAAAGTGTCCAAATCCACTTTGCGAGCATGAAAGTACTACTTTTTATCGTGTTAAGGGTCGTAAGGTTTATGAGTGCCAATGGTGTGCTCAGCAAATCTCTCCAACGGCAGGAACAATCTTTCACAAGTCAGCAACACCTCTTTCGGATTGGTTTTACGTCATGTACTTAATGACAGCAACACGTTCAGGCGTCTCAGCTAAAGAAGTACAAAGGCAGCTTGGCGTTACTTACAAGACTGCTTGGAGAATATGCACACAAATACGCAAAGCTATGAGTGAAAAGCACCAACTAGCAAACGAAGTTGAGATGGATGAAACATACGTTGGCGGTCGCACGACTCAAATCAAAAAGTTTGATAATAAAACCCCTGTTGTTGGGGCGGTTGAGCGTGGTGGTAATATAACAACTGAAGTAACACAAGATGCCTCTGCCACGACTCTACAAAGAATAATGCGAACGTATATTAAAGAGGGTACAAAAATCTATACTGACGATTGGAAGGGCTATCACCGCACAAGGCTACTAGGTTATAACCATCTATCAGTTATACACTCTGCTAAACAGTGGGCAGATGGTGATGCTAATACCAATAGTATTGAAGGGTTTTGGTCGCAGTTGAAGAGGGGTATTTCTGGCACTTACGTTTCAGTGTCACCACAGCACCTACAAAAATATGTAGACGAGTTTGCTTTTCGCTACAATCAACGTTCTACTTTGACTCCGATGTTTGACCGTCTACTCCAGAACCTTGTGCGATCTTCGTAACTAATTCGTCAAAATCTTTTTCGTGTTCTGGATTAGCGTCTTTGGGGTCAATTTGTAATTCTATATACTTTTTAACCTTTTTCTTAATTTTATCTGTGGCCATAAGTTTCTCCTGTAATTGCTCGTCTAATTGCTTTAGCTCCTCAACTTGTTGCTTAGTAGGTTTAGGTATCTTAATTCTAATTAACTCGCTAAATGGTAGGCTAGCACGTGCCGAGCTGAGCGAGTAATTCATAATCACCCTCATGTAGCGTTTGTGTTTAAGCACTGAAACTATGTAAGAGGGTGGGTATGATTGGTCTTTTACCCGTATCACAACGTAAGCGGGGCTAGCTAGCGAACCGTCAAGGTATTCTGGCACTACTCCAACACTACCTATATTTACACGGTAGGGGTTATAGACAATATCGCCAGCCTTAACCATTTTGTATTTTTGAGTAGCCTCACTGCCTGCAAAAGTATCGGCTAAAAAGATGCCGTTTTGTGAAACCTGTAATAAATTAAAGTCTTTGTCTGGTTGCTCTTGTGGGTCAATCCTTTCAATGACCTCTGTAATGATAGACCTATCAAGATAGATTAGTTCGCCACTAACTTCAGGTATATCTTCCATATAGTAAAACGGCCTCATGTTCCAATTACCGCTAGTACCCATATCATCACGGGACACGATATTTGCCTGCCCCTTCAAGGTCTTTTCTATGTCGTAGTCACTTAGTAATTTTGTAAGGTCGCTCGTACCTTTAATCGGTTTACGTCTTGTGTTAAGTTCAAATCCGTCATTGAAGATGACAAAGTGATAACTGTGCCTAAACTGACTACTGCCTTTCTTGAAGTAAATTACATTGGTTTTAGTGGGCGTATAGGGCATAAAAACGCCACGAGGTAAGGAAATTACTGTTAAATCCTCGGCGTTCTTAACAATCAACTCTCTAGTTTGTCCGATTACCCCGTCTTCGTACAGGAAGGTTTCAGGAACAATTACAGCAGCCCTGCCTCCAGGCTTCAGAGACTCCCAAATATGCTGTAAACACACCGAGTCTGCATTGTTAGTCGGTATTGGATAGTAACCGCCGTATTCAGTTTTTTGTGAATACGGAATATTTGAAATGACCACGTCATAAGCCGGCTCTTTGACGGGATTTTTAAGTGTATCTATTTGCTCTATGTTTGTATGGCCATCTCCAAACAAAATCATATTCATCTTGGCGATACGTGCCGTTGATGTAAGCTCACGACCAAAAAGCGACTTCTTTTTGATGACATTCATTATTTCATTGTCATCTGTGTTAGCTCTTACAGTAAGGTACTTGAATGCCTCTAACAAAAATCCACCAGTGCCACAGAACGGGTCATATATTTTCTCGCCGTACATCGGCTTGACCAAATTAACCATTGTTCTGACGATATGTCTTGGAGTGAAGTATTCACCTAAGTCTTTAGTGCCGTTTGTTACGCTTTTTAGGAAAAACTCAAAGGCATCTCCCTTAACATCGGTGTCTGTTGAGGTGAAGTTTATGGGGTCAATTTTTTTAATAATTTCTTCTAAAGTTGAAACTTCATTTATACCTAGCGGTGCATTAAAAACATCACCATACTCACTACGCATTTGTCCCCAAACCGTGTCATTCACAAAATCATAAAGTGCTTTGCCGTTGTATTGTTCTGTAAAACTACTCCAACAGTAACGTTTATCAAATGTGCGTGGCTTTCCACTATGTTCACTTAGCCGTTCTGACTCATCAATGAGTTTAAGGAATAGTATCTCGGCAAAAGCCGAAAAACGTTCGTATCCGTCTCTCAAACCATCTTGGCGTAAAAGTTTGTTGGTATCTTCAAAGATTTTCTGCAGTTGTTCTCTAGTAAAATTAACGCCCTTGGGAGCGGATAAGATTTCTGCCCCTTCCTGTATAAAGCGGAGGCAAGTAAGTTGGTCTATAAAATCTTGTAGTTCTTCACCATCAATCTTTAACGGCCTATCCTGCTTTAATGAACGAGCAATTACAAAAGTGTCATTAAATGCAAACACTAATGGAGCATCTATGGCATCAGCATAATCACCGCCTTGCCGAAGTGCACCTTCAAGTGACAAACCTGGCTTCTTGGCCTCTATGATGGCAATGGGTTTGTCTGTACCCGACTCGTATAGAACATAGTCAGGGCGTCCACCTTGAAAATGTCTATTCTGCTCGTCAGTTTTAGCGTGTTCTTGTGTTACATCACAATCAGGGTCTTTTTCATTTAAGTTCCAGCCTAGATTTTGTAAACGTCTATCTATCTGCGTTCGGGTATGTGCTTCTAGGGGATACAATGGCATAACATAGGTATTGTATCCAAGAGGGTTAATCAGCGGTACATGATGTTAGGGTATACACACCATGAAACTACTCTTAACAACACACCCAATTTAGGGTCACTAGGTTACTTTTGGTCACATCAATTCGGATTCACTAGTGCGCCTACAAACGGAGGAGCGTATATAGGCATACAAGGTATAGATACTGCAATTTTCTCTATTTTCGATTGGCCTAGTACACAGGCCTCATCTGCCTGTAAAGTTTATCAAAGCGGTTTTGACGGAGGAGCATATAGCTTTGGTGGAACCTCATGCCTAATCAATTATAAATTAACTCAGGGCGACACTTATCAGACTATGGTTACTAAAGTTGGTCAGGATGCTAACGGTATTGAATGGCAAGGTTCAGTAACTAATTTAACAACCGGCGTTAAGACTATTATTGCTACTGTTGCTGTTCCAGCTAGTTGGGGTGATATCTCTAATAGCTCAATTGTCTGGACTGAATATTTTCCAGCAAATTCAAAACCAATTGCGTCCTGTGCGTCTTTACCTCCCTCCAACGTGACATTTTCAAATTTTACTGGCAGCAACGCTAGTGGATCTTATAGTATTAGTTCTTCTTCAGATAGCATTACCCAGAATGCTTGCAGTAATTTTTCTAATATCACAGACAATAGTCATGATTCATTTACTCAACAAATGGGCGTAAAAAACAGTCCTCAGGCTACTCCGACATCTACGTCTCCAAAAGCACCATCAACTTCAGTTTCAGTGCCGAGTTCTAATAAAACTAACGGCTCCAGTCAAACTTTAGTAGCCTGTGACTCTAAAAGCAGTTTTTTAGACTTTCCAACATGGTATGAGTATCTCCAGTGCAACAGCGATAACTCGCCTATTCTGAACAATATAAACGATATCTGGTTAATTGTGGCAGCTATTATAGAAATTTTATTGCGAGTAGCCGCCTTAGTGGCCGTAGGTATTATTATCTTTGCAGGCGTAGAATACACGACAAGCCAAGGTGAACCAGAGAAAACTGGCCGAGCTCTAAAAACTATTATCTCTGCTGCAATCGGACTAGCTATATGTGTGTTGGCGGCTGTAATAGTTAGCTTTATCGCAGGAAGTTTTAATTAGGCAATGAATAATCAGACTAACCCTCTTAAACCTGAACAAGGAAACAATCCCGAAAGAGATTCAGATTATCAACAGGCTAACCACCACGAATCTCCTAATATACCTGACATTAACTCAAATCCAACAAGTTCCGTAAATGCTGAGATTTTTTTTCATCCATCTATTGGTACTACTCGTTTTCCAGATGGATATTTTTCTACAAGTTCAGACAGCCCGACCGCTAGACCGAAAAAGCCAATATTGAAATACTTGGTATTAGCTTTTTGTGGGCTACTAATCATCTTTATGATTGGTTTGTTGTTAGATAAAGGACTTAGAGGCTCTTGGTTAAATGACACGTTTAGTCGGTATACCATACATACCGATCAAGAGTCTTTTAGTCTTACATTTTACCAGAACTCCTCTATACAAGATTACAAATTAGGCTCTACTCAGGAAGTGGTTATTACCTCTCCTACGATCAAAGGTTTAGAAGAACCAATTATAATGATGTTCGAGGTAACTAAAATTATTCCTACGATGGATACTATGCAAGAAGCTGCCAATAATGGGAGCTGTAACTATGTATTCGGTAGCGCAAAATCATTTTCAATAAATGTGCCAAATCTTCAAACCAAAGCGATTTTCTGTAGTTTGTTAGGACTGGATTACTATTCATATTTCGGAACTAACAGAGCAGAGTATTTCGTGCAGTTCCAGGTACGTTTACCAAGCCAGTATAGCTCCCTGCAAAGCCTCGAAGTTAGTAGATCTACATCCAGTATTCTTAATAACAAGCTGGATACCAACGATCTAAAGCTAATAGTAGAATCTATAAAACCCGAAAACTGATATAACTACTGATCATCTACAGCTTGGCCTTCTAACATCACACCTACTGGAGTCTGGTTGTTATACGAAGATACGTAATATGAGTTTCCAGCAGTATGGTAGTCAAAGCTAGCACTATTAAAGCCGGCGATACTGGAGTTAGGTATCGGGCTGTATAACGCCGGTGTGTTGATAAGTTCTTTGCCAGACTCCTCTATTACCGAGGAGTTGATAGCACAACCTGATACAGATGGCCTTAGTTCAAAGTTAAAACTGCTCAAGTTAACCTCACTAGATTGTAAGGTTAAATTACCATCTTTATTTATGTTGGCGACTAAGTAATAAAAATTATAATTGTTGACTATATTATTACTTGACTGAGTAGTTGCACCGCGTTTAGGTTTAATAATAGGATTTACAACTACTATTGATTCGCCTTCAGAGGTTGCCAGTATTAAATCACCTCGGTAAAAGGTGATTGCTTTTCCGCTTTTGACTGCTGATTTTACATACTTGGCAGAAGACAATCCTTCAGCTGTAATTGAAGTTGGGTTTGATTTAACATCGTGTTCTGTTCTTTCGCTTGCGTTACATGCACTTACGGCTAAACCAGCTAGTATCACAGCCAATAATAGCCTGTTAAGGTGGGGAATCTCTTTCGAGGTGTCGTTTTCAGAACGCTTATACATAGCTATAATACTATATCATTATTTCAGCTATATTGCAAAGGTACTGAGCTAATTACGATATGGTAGGCATGAGTTGGACGAAATGGAACCAAATCAAAAATGAGTTAATAAAAACTTGGCATTTAATGAATAGTCGTATATTGCAGGCAAGTATTTCCTAAAAACCCCTAGATTCCAAGACCTGCAGAAGAATTACCAAGGCCTGTTATTATCAAATAAACAAAGACTCCAAAAATTACATCGAATAGAGCTAGTAGTAGTCCTAAAATGAAGAGAACTTTATGTACTTTGGACAATGAATGAAATGATCTTTTTCTTAACATAATAAAAACCCAACTAACTTCAATTGCGGCCAAAATCGAAAAAACACCGTATATTATCTCTACACTTTGTGATGCCCCACTAAATTCCAGAACAGCTGAGACGAGGTTAATTACTACTGCAATGATTGCTAATATGCTTATCAATACAGAACTTCTCTTCTTCATATTTTTATTATTGATCCTAAGTTTAATAATAGACTAAGCATAAACGGAATGGTAGCGGCGAGTGGACTTGAACCACTGACCCCAGGCTTATGAGTCCTGTGCTCTAACCAGCTGAGCTACGCCGCCGCGTATGATGATTATATTAAAGTAATAGACCAGTACAAAACCGTAATAGTTTTAGTACACTTATATAATGAAGATTGATAAGATAAAAGGCAAATACGTCGTCGCGGTTAGCGGCGGAGTAGACTCCGTCGTTCTACTTAGTCTGCTAACGGATCTACCAAAAGATAATTTAATCCTTGTAGTTGCCCATTACGATCATGGTATTAGAAAAGATTCCCAAAATGATCGATTATTTGTTGAAAAACTAGCCAAGACTTATGGCCTTAAGTTCTGTTTTGACGTCGGCCACTTAGGTCAAAAGGCCAGTGAAGAAGAAGCCAGAAACGCTAGATATAAGTTTCTTAACGGGATAGTTAAAAAAGAAAAAGCCGATGGGTTAATAACCGCCCATCACCAGGATGACCAAATTGAAACAGCCATCATTAATATTATTCGCGGTACGGGCAGGAAAGGTTTAAGCTCGCTTTCTTCAAATAAAAATATTCTTAGACCGCTACTTAAATATTCGAAAGAAGATATTACTGATTATGCCAAGCAACATAACTTAACTTGGCATGAAGACTCTACCAATAAGGACATAAAATATTTAAGGAATTATATTCGCCACCAAATTATTCCTAGACTAGATAAAAAGAGCAGAGCTGAAATGCTCAGCATAATTGACAGACAGCAAGCACTAAATAAACAAATAGATAAGGAAATTGCTGAAATTTTAGGTGTTAATCTAAATGAAAACCAATTGCCGAGGTTATTTCTAAATAGCTTAGATTACTCACTAAGCAAAGAAATTTTAGCAAGCTGGTTAAGACAAAACGGCTTAAATGAATTTGACCGGCCAACTATTGAAAGACTGGCCGTACAGCTTAAAACTATTGGCCCAAAACATAAAATTGATGTCTTTAATTCCTGGGTAATAACATCTTCAAAAGACAATTTGGCACTCGAGCATCTAGAGCGCTAGGCAAATAATATATAAGGAGTTATAATAATTCAATTATGGACAGGAACAGCTTACAACCGAACAGACAGAAGAACCCTAATAGTCGTTATGGGATGAGAAACGCCGGCTTTATAGCCTTAATAATCCTACTGCTTCTAGTTGTTTACTCTGCCTTTAATCAGCCAAGCACATTAAAGACAATCCCAATTACAACGGCTATTAAAAATGCTAATGCTGGCGACTATAGCAAGTTCCAAGTTAGCAGTAATGAAATAACGATAACCGTTAAAGGCCAATCAAAGGCAACCCTTAAAACTTATGAAGAGCCTAACGCCAACTTAAAGACTGAAGGTCTTAATTATTCAAAAGTTAATATTACCGCCGAGGCTGAAACTAGCAGCTCTTCAACTTGGCTAGGCATTCTAGAAACCATTGGCCCTGTAATCGCTATCGGCGTTATCTTGTACATTATGTTGAAAAGTGCCCAGGGCCAAGGCAACCAGGCCTTGAGTTTTGGAAAGAGCAGAGCCCGTCTGTATGGTAACGAGAAAGACAAGATTAACTTTGTAGATGTTGCCGGTTCGGATGAAGCAAAACAAGATCTTCAGGAAGTCGTTGAATTCCTAAAATATCCTAAAAAATTTGCTAGTGTCGGTGCTCGCATTCCAAAAGGTATCCTTTTGATTGGTCCTCCCGGTACCGGTAAGACTATGCTGGCCAGAGCCGTAGCTGGTGAAGCTAACGTACCATTCTTTAGTATTTCCGGTTCAGAATTTGTTGAAATGTTTGTTGGTGTCGGTGCCAGCCGTGTTAGAGACCTATTCGCTAAAGCAAAGAAGAATGCTCCCTGTATTATCTTCATTGATGAGATTGATGCTGTTGGCCGAAGACGTGGCAGTGGCATGGGTGGTGGCCATGATGAAAGAGAGCAAACCTTAAATCAGATACTAGTTGAGATGGACGGCTTTGAACAGGGCCAGAACGTGATTGTCATATCGGCTACTAACCGAGCAGATGTTCTTGATCCAGCACTGCTAAGACCTGGCAGATTTGACCGCCGAGTAAATATTGGTTTGCCAGACCGTAAAGACCGTGAAGCTATTTTGAAAGTCCATTTTGCTAAGAAGCCATTAAACAAAAATGTTGATCTAGATGCCCTAGCCGCTAAAACAGCCGGCTCATCAGGCGCTGATCTGGCCAACATTGCTAACGAATCAGCCATTATTGCTGCCAGAAATGGTCATTCACAAATTGTCCAGACAGACGTCACTGAAGCCTTTGAACGCGTGGCCATAGGACCTGAAAGAAAGAGCAAAGTAATGACCGAAACAGACAAGATGACTACTGCCTATCATGAAGCTGGGCATGCTCTAGTCGGTCATGTACTGCCAGACAGTGACCCGGTTCATAAAGTAACTATTATTCCTAGGGGCGGTACCGGTGGCGTGACCTGGTTTATCCCACCGGAGGATAAACTATTTGTTTCTCTAGTCCAATTTAAGGACATGTTAGCCCGTGGTATGGGCGGCCGTGTAGCCGAGGAAGTAATCTTAGGCCGGGATAAAATAACTACTGGCGCTGGTAATGACCTGCAAAGTGCTGCCGAACTTGCCCGGGATATGGTGGTTAACCAGGGTATGGGCAAAAAACTTCGTGATCAAGTATTTAAGCTGGATGACGGCATGATGCTAGATAGATTGGTCCATGAACGGGACTACTCGGACGAAACAGCTAAAGTTATTGACGATGAAGTCGAAAACTTAATAACCGAAGCAGGTGATAGGGCCCGGATAGTTATTAAGGCTAATTTGCCCTACCTAGAAAAACTCAAGAACCTATTACTGGAGAAAGAAACAGTTGACGCGAAAGAGGTCAACGAGGTTCTAAAGGGTTCCAAAATGCCCAGTGCTGCCGCTCTTTACTAAATACTTTAAAAAACACCTACCAAAGATACCTTTAAACTTTTATACTGTTCAGTAGTTTATGAATAGTCCAAAAGAGACCGGCCAAACTGTAACCCGAGTCAGCATTACTAATATTGCTGCTCTTCTTATGGCTTCAGCACTTGCCAGCCAAATACTTGGTTTTTTAAGAACTAAGCTAGTAAACGCTAACTTCCCAATTGCCGGGCCACATAGTACAGACGCCTACTTTGCCGCCTTTAACGTCCCGGATTTCTTTTACTTTACACTAGCTGCTGGTGCCCTAGGCGTAGCCTTAATACCGGTTCTGACCGACAGATACGCCAAAAACGGTACAAAAGGAGTATGGGAGTTATCTAATTCGCTACTTAACCTGCTGTCAGTAGTCATGCTGTTTGTAGGCGTAATTATATTGATCTTTGCCAAATGGCTGATTCACCATGTTGTTGCTCCAGGATTAACTCCAGTTGAAACCAACACTGCCGCTACCATAATGCGCCTATTGGCTTTCAACCCCTTCATATTTACAGTTTCCGGTATTTTATCTTCAACCCAGCAGACCTTAGGCCGTTTCTTCTTTTATGCTATAGCTCCTCTTTCATACAACATGTCTATCATTATCTCTATCTTTGTCTTTAAGCATAATATCGGTCTAGTTGGCCTAGGTCTTGGTGCCTTAATAGGGGCAATCCTTCAGCTGCTAATAATTGGAATAGGCGCCTTAAACACTAACTTTCATTGGAGCCCTAAAATTTTATGGCATAGTAAAGACTTCCATACTGTCCTTCGTAACTTACCACCAAGATCATTGGACCAGGGTATGGACCAAGTAGAAGATGTTATTGAAACGCATCTAGCCAGTGGTCTGGGTTCGGGTTCAATTACTAACTTCAACAACGCCTATGTACTTAGCACAGCACCAATAATGCTGCTGGGCACTACCATTTCCATGGCTGCCTTTCCAAGACTAAACCATCGCCTAAGCCAGGGGAGACCCGATCTGTTCCGTAAAGAATTTCTAAGCATAATTAGAGCCATGGTCTGGCTGGCGGCACCGGTGGTGGTTGTTGGCTTTTTCTGCCGGGGATATTTAGCCCGTCTTATCTATACCCAAGGTAACTCCCAGATTGCTTTAATCTTTGGTTTCATGATTGGTGCCATATTCTTTGGCATTATGTACTCCATTATCTCCCGCTGGTTCTATTCCCATAAAGACACTAAGACGCCTCTTACCGTATCTGTCTTTACGATCGGTCTTAACATAATTCTTGCCTATACACTGTCCAGGCCATCTATGTACGGTGTAGCCGGACTAGCCCTGGCTCAGTCTATTGTAGCCGCTACTGAAGTAGCTATTTTAACTTGCATTATGATTCATCGGGATAGAAAACTGTTTGACTGGAACTTTATAAGCGGCCTTATCCGGATAGCTTCAGTTACCGGCTTTACTGTTGTCGCCGGCTTTATTATGATCTCTATTTATCCGCTTGAAATTAGCGACAAAGGTTTCTTTGTACTAGGCAGCAAGGTTGCCTTAATTACTTTAGTCACCTTTGCTGTCCATGTCGTCATGTCTTCACTGTTTGGTCTTGAAGAGGTTCGGCCGGTCTTTAGCCGCCTAAAAAGGTTAATAACCAAACCTGTAAACTGGCAAGAATAAGATAATACGTTGCATCTCTATGGACACTAACTTAATTCGTAACTTTTCAATAATTGCCCATATTGATCACGGCAAGTCTACTTTAGCTGACCGTTTAATGGAAATAACCGGCACCGTTGACAAAAGGAATATGAAAGACCAGCTTCTGGATAAGATGGATCTGGAGCGGGAAAAGGGCATTACTATTAAGCTGGCACCAGTTCGAATGGAATACCGTGGACATGAGCTAAACCTCATTGATACTCCAGGGCATGTAGATTTTAGCTATGAAGTTTCACGCAGCCTGGAAGCCTGCGAAGGAGCAGTCTTAGTAGTTGATGCCAGCCAGGGAATACAGGCTCAAACACTAGCCAATGTCTATCTAGCAATAAATGCCGGCCTGGTCATTATCCCGGTTATTAATAAAATAGATCTACCGGCGGCAGACATACCTAAAACAACCAAGGAAATATTGTCTTTACTTGGCGGGACTGAAGAAGACATCTGCTTAATTTCAGCTAAAAGTGGCCAGGGAGTTCCCAGGCTGCTTGAAGAAATAACTCAAAGAATACCGCCCCCTAAAGACACATCAGCTAACAAAACAAGAGGCCTAATATTTGATTCATATTACGACGATTACCGCGGTGTAATCTTATATATCCGTATATTTGATGGCCATATAAATAAGAATGATCAGATTGAGATGATGGCCACAAAAGCAAAAAGCCAAGCTCTTGAAATTGGTGTTTTAAAACCAGGCAACACACCGACAGATAAACTGACGAGTGGTGAGATAGGCTATATCGTAACTAACCTAAAATCTACCCACGATGCTAAAGTTGGCGATACAGTAACGCTAGCAAGTGACCCGTCGAGTGAACCACTACCTGGATACCAGGATGTCAGGCCATTTGTTTATGCTGGTTTCTTCCCGACTTCTAACGAACATTATGAAGGGCTTAAAGAAGCTATTGAAAGGCTGTCTCTGAGTGATTCAAGCCTGCGCTTTAGCCCCGAAAATTCACCAGTCTTAGGCTTTGGTGTGAGAATTGGGTTCTTAGGTCTTCTTCATATGGACATAGTCAAAGAGAGACTAGAGAGAGAATACAACCAGGAGCTGGTTGTTACTAACCCATCAACTGACTACATCGTAAAACTAACAAACGGTACTGTCATTGACATAAAGAGCGCCTCAGAAATGCCTGATGCGTCAACGGTCAGCGAGATAAAAGAACCCTGGGTAAAAGGTGAAGTTATTACCCCCAGTGAATTCATTGGCAGTGTTCTAAATCTGATTGTCTCAAAACGTGGTAAAAGGACCAGCATTAGCTATATTGATACCAGAGCGCTAATTGGCTTTGAAGCACCACTTGCCAATCTGCTGACAGATTTCTATGACCAGCTAAAAAGTATAACCAGCGGTTTTGCCTCATATAACTATGACCTTGACGGCTATAAGACAGAAGACCTGGTTAAATTAGACTATCTAATTGCCGGTGAAAAAGTGGATTCTTTATCTCAAATTGCTCACCGCTCAGAAGCTGAATCTCTAGCCCGCCAAACTGTGAAAAAGCTAAAGGATATAATACCCAGACAAAACTTTAAAGTAGCTATCCAGGCAGCTATCGGTGCCCACATTATTGCCCGCGAGGACATAAGCTCTTACCGAAAAGACGTAACGGCCGGACTATACGGCGGCGATGTAACCAGAAAGAAAAAAGTACTGGCTAAGCAAAAAAAGGGTAAGAGTAGGATGAAACGCTTTGGCAAAGTAGATATTCCGGCTGAAGCTTTTTCAGTTATGCTCCGAAAAGACTAATCTTGCTAAAGGTTAGAAGCTGATCTAAAATTCAATTTGCATCACCAAAAACAAAAATGTTAGATAAAAAACAGTTCTTAACCTATAGATCTCTTACTAATCTGCTTAGCCCTTCGGCCCTAAGCGCTGTATTCTGCGTGGTTGCCAGTCTAGCTATAAGTATTACCGTCATATTTATTAACCGCTTTAAACCGACTATTTTAAGCCTATCTAGCTCGAACTTTAATAAGGGTATCAGTATCACAAACAGCCGCCTAAACGGCACATTAATAGGAAATGACCTTATTAAAGATGTTGCTCCGGTATTTCTAAGCCTAATTATTGCCGCTATTATTTATTTACTTGCCTACGATATATACCAAGCCATAGAGTTACATAAGAAACACGGATCAAGTTTAAAAACACTGTTGAAAAAGATAGCTATTAACTTTATCTTAAGGCTTATTGCATTGGTTGTTTGGCTGCCATATCTTAATTTATTCTTCCGTTTGATATTGCCTTTCTCTGTTCGTATAGCTTTGCTTACTACGTCTGCCAGTAATGTTCTAGTGATTGCCTCCGACATAATTTTAGCCGTTATTATTGTTTCAATAGCCACCCATATTAACGTTATTTTATGCCGCTTGTTCTTCCTAAAACCCAGACTGCTTGAATTTTAATTAAAAATCCAATTTGCGGCCCATCGCCCAGTTTGTTATACAGTAAGATATGGATGATCTTAAAGTAATTACCCAAAACTACCAAATTACAGCTGAAGCTAGAGATTTATTAAGCACTGCTAGGACTATGCTACTGGTCGGCCCGGCCGGTTCCGGCAAGAATACTTTAGAGCATGAACTTATTAAAACAGGCAAGTATAAACAGATCGTAACTCATACAACCAGACTGCCTAGATCAAATCGTGGAGTTATGGAGAAAAATGGAGTTGAATATTACTTCATAACTAAAGAGCAGGCACTAGATATGCTCCAACATAAACAATTTATTGAAGCGGCCTTAACGCACGGTAATATTTACGGTACATCGATTGATCAGTTCAAAGAAGCCATCAAAGACTCTAAGATTGCTGTTGCCGATATTGACATTAAAGGCGTAAGAACATATCTCAGCTTGACTGATAACGTCATCCCTGTTTTTTTATTGCCGCCAAGCTTTGAGGAATTAATGAAACGTCTGTTGTCTAGATACGGTGCAGTAACAGACCGTGAAGACATCAAAACCAGGCTTCATACTGCCCTTAACGAGCTTAATGAGTTTATTAGCACTGACTATTACTACCCGGTGGTTAACGGTGAAATAGCGAGGACTACTAAAGTGGTGGAGGGCATAGTTACCGGACAAGTAAATAACAAAAGGGATCCGTTAGCTATAACCTTAGCCAAACAGCTTCTTAAAGATATTAAAATCTTTTTAGTAAACTCTTAGCACTCTTGACGATAGAGTGCTAATAGAGATATAATTAGCCTGATTTAAACTAGGTTAATTAATAAAATGACTGATCGTCAAAAGCGAATCTTAAGTGCCATAGTTGAACAATACGCCGAAGTGGCTAGTCCTGTAGGCAGCAGTCTGCTGGCTAAAGCTTTTAAGGTATCTTCAGCTACCATCAGGGCTGAAATGGCTGAACTGGAACGTCTCGGCTTTATTACCCAGCCTCATACTAGTGCCGGCCGTGTACCAACAGATATGGGCTATAGATATTACGTTAACAGTCTGCCTGAAAATTACTTAGACACAGATATTGAGAGAAGGGCGGCTAGAGCCTTATCTTCGCGCGTCCAAAACGGCAGTGCGCCTGAAAGAATGATTAGAAACGCCGTCGATACTTTAGTAGAACTGACACACAATCTGGGACTAGCCACTATTGGCAGCCAGCTATATATTAGCGGTCTCAGTAATCTCTTTGATCAACCAGAGTTCATAGATACATACCAGGTACAGCAAGTGGCAAGGCTATTGGATAATCTTGAACCATGGCTTAAAGAAGCGGCTCCCAACGAAGCGTTAAGTGTCTATATTGGTCAAGAAAACCCGATTGGTCGTTCAGCTGGCTGTACGCTGGTAATTAGCCGATTCCGTGGTCCCTTTAGTGACCGCAGCTACATTGGCACATTAGGTCCAACCAGACAAAGTTATAGGGAAGTGATGAACCTTGTCAGCCACGTTGGTCAGGAACTGGAAGAAATATTACTTGACGGGGAGTAATTGAATGGCCGATCATCCTAAGAAGAGACAAACCCATAAACAGCCAGAAATAGAAGAATTAGAAAGACAAGTTCTAGAGCTGACAGAGGCTCTGCAAAGAGAACGGGCTGATGCTGTCAATGTCCGTAGAAGAGCTGAAGAAGATCGCCTTAAAATGGCTAGTTTCTTTGAAGCGACAGTTATTAAAAAACTATTGCCTTTTATAGATAACTTTGAAAGAGCCTTAAAACATGCGCCAAAGACTACAGATAAAGCTGTCGAAGAGTGGCTCAAGGGTATTGATGGTGTCAATAAGCAACTTTGGCAAGCTCTAGAATCTTTAGGCGTTAAGAAAATAAAGACAGTAAACGAGGTCTTTGACCCACGCTACCATGAAGCGGTCCAAATGGACCCCGGCAGCGAAGGCGCTAAAGAAGTAGTCACTGAAGAATTTATACCTGGCTATATCTTAGACGGGGAAGTAATCCGTCATGCTATGGTCAAAGTATCAATGAAGTAGATTAACTTTGCTCGGCCGGAACAAGATTGGCTATCCCTAAGTTAGGAAGAGTAGCCCCTCGATTATTTAAGAAGTATCCTTCAGCGTTCATATGAGCTTCACTAACAATATCTGGATCTGTATCAGCTCCAGGGAGTGGCCCAATTACTGCATCGATAGCAATTCCCGCTTCGATAGGATCATTCCAAATACTAGTCTCACCAGCATGTAAATAAGCAAAGTAATTATGACCATCGTATTTAAAGACTAATGGCCTTACGGTTTCGGCCTGTCCTTCATAAGAGACAACCATTGGTTTTTTCACGTAACCGATTGTTCCGCCATTATGTAAATTATCTAAATCCGCTGTCAAAGTAGCAACAGGGCTATTATCTGATTGCTCTATAATATTACCAATCTCTTGGCCAGCTTTTACAGCGCCAACAATCACTCCTGCACTAAGAAGGGCAGCAACAGCCACTTTATGGGGGATAAAACCGTATCCGCTACTTTTTTTTGGGTCTGATTCTTTTGTCATAACACATAATATAGCACAAAGTGTTAAAACGGTCAAGCTTATTATAAATCATATATTAATCTAGTTGTTGTAAAATTTATACATTAGCACTCTTGACTTATGAGTGCTAATTATTTATTCTGGATGTAACTAGCAATCACTTCTTATGACTGCTAATTAACTTAAACAATTAACCTAAATGGAGATAATGAAATGGCAAAAATAATTGGCATAGACCTTGGTACAACCAACTCAGCCATGGCCGTTATGCAATCTGGTAAACCAGAGATTATTGCAAACAGCGAAGGTAGCCGTACAACCCCTTCGGTAGTGGCTATCAATAAGAACGGCGAAAGGCTAATTGGCCAAGTTGCCCGTCGGCAACAGGTAACTAATTCCGACAACACCATCTATGAAGTAAAAAGACTAATCGGCCGCAACTGGAATGACCAGGAAGTTCAGCGCGACATTAAATTAATGGGCTACGAAATGGTTAAAAGCGGTAACGGCGTAAAAGTTAAGATGGGCGATAAAGAATATAGCCCGGAAGAAATAAGCGCCATGATTTTGGGCAAGCTAAAGGCTGATGCTGAATCTTTCTTAGGCGAACCTGTTGCAGAAGCTGTTATAACTGTACCTGCCTATTTTGACGACAGCCAAAGACAAGCTACTAAAGACGCTGGTAAAATAGCTGGCCTGGAAGTAAGAAGAATAATTAACGAACCAACTGCCGCAGCCCTGGCGTATGGTCTGGATAAAGATAAGAAAAAGGACGAGAAGATAGCTGTTTATGACCTAGGTGGTGGTACTTTCGATATCTCTATCCTCGAACTAGGTGACAGTGTCTTTGAAGTTAAATCAACTAATGGTGATACCCACCTTGGTGGTGCTGACTTTGACCGCGTTCTAGTTAACTTCTTTGCTGATGAATTTAAGAAAGAACAGGGTATTGACATAACGGATGACAAAGCAGCTATGCAAAGACTGCGTGATGAAGCCGAGAAGGCCAAAATAGAACTTTCAACCGCTCAGGAAGTAAATGTTAACCTGCCGTTCTTGACCGCTGACTCAGATGGTCCAAAGCATTTTGAATATAAGTTAACTAGAGCTAAGCTTGAAAGCCTGGTTGCCGATCTTATAGATAAGACGGCCGGACCATGCGAGAAAGCTCTTAAAGACGCCAAACTAAAAGCCAGTGATATTAATGCCGTTGTCCTTGTTGGTGGCATGACCAGAATGCCTGCTGTCCAAGAAAAGGTTAAAAAGGTCTTTTCTAAAGAACCCATGAAGGGCGTTAACCCTGACGAGGTAGTAGCTATTGGTGCAGCAATCCAGGGTGGCGTGTTGCAGGGTGATGTTAAGGACGTTCTACTTCTTGATGTAACACCACTGTCTCTAGGTATAGAGACCATGGGCGGTGTCATGACTAGACTGATTGAACGAAATACCACTATCCCGACCTCTAAGTCTGAAGTCTTCTCTACAGCTGCTGACAACCAGCCACAGGTCGAAATACATGTTGCCCAGGGTGAAAGAGAGATGATAGACGGCAATAAATCTTTAGGTCGCTTTATTCTTGACGGTATACCGCCAGCTCCAAGAGGTATCCCTCAGATTGAAGTAACTTTCAACATTGATGCCAATGGTATCTTAAATGTTACCGCTAAAGACAAGGGTACTTCTAAAGAACAGAGCATAACCATCTCGGGATCAGGCAACTTAAGTAAAGATGACGTTGAAAAGATGGCTAAAGAAGCTGAAGCTCATGCCGATGAAGACAAGAAGCGAAAAGAGTTAGTCGAATCTAAGAACCTACTGGATAGTGCTGTCTACCAAGCAGAGAAGCTGTCTAACGACAATAAAGATAAACTAGTAGATGAAGACAAGAAAACATTAGATGAAGCCATAGAAACCGCTAAAAAGGTAGTTAGCGACGAAAAGGCTTCTAAGGAAGATCTAGAAAAAGCAGCCAAAGAGTTAAACGATAAAATCATGCCTATTGGCGCTAAAATGTACGAAAATGCCTCAAAGGAAACCACTACTGAAAACTCTGAAACTAAAGATGATTCCATCGAAGGCGAAGTGGTCGACGAAAAGACTGACAAATAAATAGACCATTCTTGGTAATATTAATGTTAGTTAAGGGTAAAATACCCATAAGTTAAAATATGGCTACAAAACGAGACTACTATGAAGTATTGGGTATCAGTAAAGATGCCAGTGCCGATGAAGTAAAGAAAGCCTTCAGAAGAGCCGCTATTGAACACCACCCTGATCGCGGCGGTGATGAAATTAAATTTAAAGAAATAAACGAAGCTTATGAGGTTCTTGGTGATCCTGAAAAGAGGAAGAGATATGATCAGTTTGGCCACGCCGGTGTAGGTAGCAACGGTGCTGGTGGTTTTGAAGGCTTTGGTGGCTTTGGCGGACAGGGCCAAAACATTAACTTTGACTTTGGTGATCTAGGTCTTGGCGACATATTCAGCACCTTTTTTGGTAATAGCCGGACAGATACCAGGAGACAAAACAGGGGCAGAGATATTGAAGCCAGAGTTGAGATATCTTTTGAAGATGCTGTCTTTGGTACTGAAGTGCCTCTTAATTTAACAATCGATGATATCTGCGAACACTGTAAGGGAACAACAGCTGAACCAGGTTATGAACTAAAGACTTGTCCAACCTGCAACGGAAAAGGACAAGTCATAAGTGTTACCAGGACCATCTTTGGCAACATACAGCAGGCTACTATCTGTCAGACATGCAAAGGCAGCGGTAAGATACCGGATAAATTATGTACGGTCTGTCACGGTAAAGGCATAATATCTAAAAGACAGCAAATCAAACTAAAAATACCAGCCGGCATAGATGATGGCGCTACTATTCGCTTAAGAGAACACGGTGAAGCCGTAACAAACGGTCCTAAGGGAGATTTATACGTTAACGTAAGAGTCAAGGCTCATAAGAAATTCACTCGTGAAGGTGAGCTTATCTTAAGCGAAGAACATATTGATATGGTTGATGCTGCCATAGGCTGTGAAGTAGATGTTGATACGGTTGACGGTAAAGTATTAATGAAAGTACCTCCTGGTACTCAATCCGGCACAGACTTCAAACTTTCTGGTCACGGTGTGCCCCATATAAAGGGCAGCAGCCGCGGTGCCCATATCGTCACGATAATAGTTGATACACCAACTAAGCTAACAAGAGAGCAGATAAAGCTGTTAGAGCAATTTAAAGAAACTCCGTATGGCAATAAATTCCATCTTTTTAATTAGAACTTGCCATAAACGTATAACAGTTAGATAATTACCTTTAAATGGCTAAGCTTAAGCAGAAAAATGATGGCTTTATACCTCTTCTAATAACCATAATATTGATTGTTGCTCTCTTAATCTGGTTAATATTCACCAGAGTTCTGCACGCTAAATAGCCTTGCCAAGTACATAAAAATATGCTACAGTATATACCCTAAATGACTAAAGAACCCCAGATTATAGGCAGTGTCGTTAAGCTGAGTATTCCAGCAGGCGGTATTTATGATTTGCCAGCAAAGATAGATACTGGCGCTGATGGATCTTCCATTTGGGCAACTAATATTATTGAGAAAGATAATGAGATTAGTTTTTGTCTACTCGGGCCATCTTCAGATAAATATACCGGTATAGTTTTAAAGACTACAGACTACAGGAGAGTTATAATTAAGAACTCTTTTGGTGACACTGAAATTAGGTACAGAGCGAAAATATCCGTTGTAGTTGAAAGCCGAAAAGTAAGTGCCAAGTTTTCACTTGCTAATCGTGAATCAAAGTCGTATCCTGCGCTTATTGGGCGGAGACTACTGAATAAAAGATTCATTGTTGATATTTCCAAATCCCATAAGCCCAAACATTAACCAGTAGGAGTAAATCATGAACATAGCAGTTTTGTCTAAAGGCCCTGGCAACTATTCCACTAAAAGATTAGTCAAAGAGGCTACTAAGCGTGGTCACAAGGTCAGTGTGATTAATTATGCCAAATGCTACGTTACCCTAGAAAGTGGTCGCCCAGTTGTTAATTATAAGGGTGAAGAACTCACTAATTTTGACGCTATTATCCCTAGAATTTCTTCCAGTCTGACTAAATACGGTGCTTCTATTGTCCGCCAATTTGAAATGCAAAACGTCTTTACGCCCACTAGCTCGATCTCTATTGTCCGCGCAAGAGATAAGTTAAGATCACTCCAAATCTTATCTAAAGCTGGTGTCGGCATACCGAAAACAGTCTTTGCCCGCGAAACAGCCGATTTCGAAGATGTCCTTGAACAAGTTGGCGGCCCGCCAGTAGTTATTAAGATTGCCCGCGGTACTCACGGCAATGGCGTAGTCTTAGCTGAAACCCGAAAAGCAGCTTTAGCTGTAATGCAGGCTTTCAACGTTGAAGGTGTTAGCTTTTTAGTCCAAGAGTATATTGATGAAAGTGTCGGTGCGGACATTAGGATTTTTGTTGTTAATGGTCGGATTATTGCCAGTATGTTAAGGCAAAATTTAGATGGTGACTTTAGATCAAACCTGCACCAAGGTGGTAATGGTGTCCCAGTTAAACTATCTGAAGATGAAAAAAAGGCAGCCCTAAGAGCTGCTAAAGCTATGGGATTGTCTATATGCGGCGTTGACATGGTAAGATCCGATAAAGGCCCATTAATTCTTGAAGTAAACTGCAGTCCCGGTTTTGGTATAGAAAAGGTTACCCGCCGTGATGTTGCCAGTTCAATAATTGACTACATAGAACAAAACGCCAAAGCCAGACATAAAAAAGACAAAGTTGGTGCATAAAGCGTCACTCTCAGCTATTATTAAGCTTAAGCATGTCTGCTAATATTTGGCTATTAATAATCTTTGTTTTACCAATCCTACTGGCAATCCTACTTAGGGTTAACGGAGCTTTTGTATTCCTAGGTATTTGTATGGGCTATGTAGTTAGCCAGTTTGATAGCACTAACAAACTAGTCACTAAACTAATCAACTCAAGAACCCTAGAACATTTTAATAACTTTAGTGATGTTAGATTAATACTACTTCTGCTACCGGTTGTCATAATACTTCTTTTAAATGTTAAAACAGTATCGGCTCATAAGCATACTATCAACCTGATACCAGCTATAGCCAGCGGCCTATTAATGGTATTAACAGTTATACCGTTACTGCCAACGAATACAGCCGTAAAGATTATGTCTGGCAGTTTATGGCAAGATATAACCAAGTATGAAGGGGCAGTAGTAGCTATAGGTGCTTTTGTTGCCTTAATCTTTCTAATAATGCAGCGATCTAAATTCAGTCCTTTAACTAAACACTACAAACACGCCAAGCCCAAAGAGTAAAGTACTAACTTGACTTTTATCTTATACCACAATAATGTTAATCTGTAATTTCAAGGGCCCATAGCTCAGTCGGTTAGAGCACCTGCCTTTTAAGCAGGGTGTCGTGGGTTCGAGTCCCACTGGGCCCTCCAAGTTTCAATTATTGGCGCCAATGCCAGCTCTAACTCCTTAGAACTGGCTTTTTTATTAGTTGTAACCCAGAGGTACTTTTTCTCAAGTTCTGGGTAGCCCTCTGCAATGGGTACAAGCCACTCATTCGGCTCAATATACAGCTTATTATCTTTAAGAATTAGGTTTTGACCTAGTGTCCTTAGAACATCACGCTTAGTTCTAACACTACCGTTCTGAAACTGTACACGGGCATGAACAGCAAAATTAAATGCCTTTTCGTTAAGCTCTAACGCATTATCTGCTCGCCGTTCACTATTACGAAGTTGGTCATCTACGCTATTAAGCTCAATTTTGAGTAAACTACGTTTCCGTTTATAGTCGTCTTCATCTATTAATTCTCGGTGTAGATAGCTAACTAGGCTGTCCAGTTCGCCCTGTAAGGCTCTACGCTGCTTCTGTAGCCTCTTGTAAGTCTTGCCACGTTCACTTGCTTCAATCCGATGGTTACGGCTAAGTATCTTTAATGCCAGGTCTTTAAACTCAGGTATTATGGTGTACTTCGCCAAATCCTCATCAATATCTCGCTCAACGTCCTCTACTAATGTGTAGACACTTTGGTTGCATGGTCGCTTCATGCTTTTGCGTGAGCAATAATAGTAAACATAAGTCTTATACTGATTTTCACTAACTATAAACTTAGTTCGGTGACGAGCCTGTATTTGACAGCCACAAACGCCGCATTTAATCATGCTGGCGAAAGCGTACTCAAATGTTCCGACCCTTTGGTTAGCTTTTGTCCCTAGCAATTCCTGAGCTAACTTGTATTCGTCCCAAGTTATCATCGGGTCATATTTACCATCATGTAACACCCCGTTATGTAAAAACTGTCCAGCGTAAAAGGGGCTAGCAAATATACGGTAAACCATACTTAAGTTCATCGGATTGTTACCCTTTACACCGCCATCTGTGCGAGATTTGTAAGTTACAGTCTTATAGTGAAGTTCATTATTAGCCTTTTTCCAAATCTGTTGTGGTGAAAGTCGTTCATACAAGAACCATTTCCACATCTGTTTAATAATGTCGTATCTTTCAGGGTCGTTAACAGTCTCTGTTATTACCTTTTTACCGTGAATGATAGGCTTTCCGTTCTCGTCTAATTTAGGTGTTTTCATATAGCCTGGCATAACTTTGCCGGGCTTTTCGCCAGTATCAGCCTTTGTTTCCATGCCACGCTTAACATCACGACCTTGCTTAGTGCTTTCGTACTGACCTTGGTTCATAACGATTTGTAACATCATTATTCCCTCAGGTGTGTTATCAAAGTTGTATGAGCAGAATTGTAAATCTTTAAGTTTACTGCGAAGCAAAAAAGTTAACTCACCACTGTCTACTTCGTTCCTTGAGAGACGGTTTGGATGCCAGGCTACAATCCCGTCTGCCTTACCTTTATTGATTAAGTCCATCATTTCATCGAATATCGGTCTGCCAGGCGTAAAGGCTGACCGACTTTCAGGGGGCATCCACTTAACTATATTTAGGTGGCCAAACTTCTCTTTGATATTTTCAATCTGACTTATATGCGATAGCTCTTGCTTTTCTTTATCCTCTGACGACTTACGAACGTAAGCTATATATCTTAAGCCTTTGTTACTTTTCATTATCGCTCTCCTTAATAACCTAAAAGGGACGGTCCCTGTAGACCCAGTCACCACGAAGGCTTCTGGCAGAACCGCCCCTAATTAGGCAGAAGTGCATAAAAAAACTTCGTGGGTCTTAACTGGGTCTACGCTTTCTATTATATATTATTGAGTAGCTGGCTCGTCAATCACTGACTGCAATTTAGTCAGCAATAAGTGATTTTCAACAAACACATCAATGTCGTCTACGTATACACCCTCTTTATTTTTAGCAAATAGTTCCAATAGCTCGTCTTCATTTACATCTAGGGCACTTATTAATGCTTTAACTTCATATATATTAAAAGCCATAGTTATCATTTTCTAATCCTCTCGTTAATTATTATTAGTTAATTCGATTTACCAAGGGGGTGACCTTGTATTTTTAGGGTTTAATTGTGGGTACTTTCGGGTTAAAGTTTCCCCAGCTTTTTCCATCCCAGTATTAATATTGGGTTTTATAACTGGGTTTTCATTAACTGCGTCTTCTTTGGAGGAAGGTTTTGCCCTACCCTCAAGCCTAGTTTGTTCCCACCGGGGAGGAACTTTTCTTCCTGGGGGTAGGCTAGACATAGCAAGCTGGTCAAGTTTGAAAATAAGTCGGTCATGGTTATAGCTATTAGTTTCATGGTCACGTATAGTGCGTAAAATCAGCTTCTTATCGTTAAGGCTAGTAATTATTGCCCTAGCCCTACGAGTTGTAGTACCAATAAGCTTAGACAGCGTAGCAATACTTGGGAAAGGCTCGCTATCGTCCCATCTATGCAGCTCTAAAGCAATAATCATTCTTAGTTCTGGGGCAGTTATACCAAGAGATTTATATTGCCTTAGTAGCAGGTTGGGTATAGACGTAAAGCCATGAGCGGCTATGGCTGGCGACCATTTTTTGCTAAAGCTATAGTTATCGGATTGGTTGTTGTTGGTCATTGATAAAATTTCCATCTACATTTTTTAGTCTGGCTACCTGCTCCTTAGTAATCGGCTGATAGGCTATTTCCATCTGCCGTACTAACATCATCAATTTCACCCTAGCCAAGTTGTCTGTAAGCTTTATGTTGAAGTGCTTAACATATAGCTTTTTAAACGTTTTTATATCGGCAGTGGTGAAGTCCATAATTTATCCGTTATAAATCCTAGATTTGAGCATTTTGATATTGTCAAAATACAAACGGGCAGGCACACTCAATTTATTTGACCAATAGTCCGCAATAGCTTGTTCTAGCTTTGGCGATTGTATAAAGCAAAAGGAAACACGACCGCGATAGTTTTTATCGGTATTTATAATTTCATAATTCAGAGAGACTAAACAAGCTGCTAAGCCGAGGTCGTGTATTTTTTTGGTGTCTGATACTTGCAGACTGTCCATTGCCATGTTTTTCATGGTTGTAGAGTACGCCGATACGAATAAACCGCCTGGCGGTTAGTTTGTAGGTTAGTGCCATATTATGGCTTTTTTGAGACCCAGCCTAACCGATGAGCTAACAGTTCATTAACTCGTTCACGCTCTTTTGGCAAATCTTTAGCCATTTTTTCTTTTTTTGTTCCTGACATTCCTGGGTAATTATCGTTGACTAGCATGAGTTCTGTTGCTTCGCCAGTAGTAGAGTACTGGGTTGGTCCTACTACAACTCGCTTGTCTTTTAACGCTAGTTGTCTAATCTTACTGAAAGTAATTTTTTTGCTTATAGGACTATCAAGTATATTGAAGTATCTATCTACGCCCTCTTTTATTTTTGCCCATTCTTGGTCGGTCAACGGGAAGTATATTCTAATTGTTATTTCGCTGTGTTTATCTCTTACTCGCTGTGAGTAAAACAGTTCATAGCTCTGAATAGGAGTTTTATTATACCTATTGAATTTGAGATATGTTTCAATCTCGGCCAACAGCACAGAATTAACCTTTGGGTAAATTTCATAGATGCTTGCGAGTTCTTTATCCCATGCTTCTTTATCAAGATTTTTATACCAATTTTTTAGTGTATTCGTCTTTTGATTAAAGCCCACTGGTGGAATACCGAACGTCTTTTTGATTTTTGTTACCCACTGATTAAAAGGCGGGTGATTTAGCATCAGCTCAAATGTTCCTGCATGAGCAATAGCACGCTGCCTAAGTGGGCTATTATCAATGGCCTCTTGTAAAAGTAACTTGGTTGATTTTCCTTGTTTATCAGCCAAGCGCTTTTCTTTAGGCCATTTTAATGGCTTCTTGTCTTTGTCCATTTCCATACCTATAGTTAGTTATCCCAGTTAACGGCTTATACCTACATTCTAAGCTATTCACTGATAATGGCCCAGTTGCGTCTTTCCGCTATATTACCTCACCGCAATGACGAAGAGCCTTTGATCCCCTGATAATCCCCTGCAAACGACACAAAAATGGGATAGTAAATCACCAATTCTTTCCTTGTTTATTCCTTGCTAATGGCCTATACCCACATTCTAAACCATTCACTACTTAATCACTGCTAACCGCCTACCACCTCGAACCAGATTGTTAAGAATTACAGTCCTAGTATCTGCTTCTTTTTGGCGGTAAACTCTGCTTCGGTCAATATTCCCTGCTCCTTAAGTTTAGAGAGCTGTGTGAGCTGCTGTGTAACATCATTGTTTTGAGTTGTTGGGGTTGTACTACTTTGTTGAGTAGGGTCATCACTGAAGGGAACACCAACGGCCTGTAGCAGCGCTGTAGATTTAGCCAGCACTGCCTGCTTAGCTTTGCCTACTACTTGGTAATATGCAAACATATTATCTTTCGTTCGGACTGTTATATCAGTAATACTTTGAGACCTTATTAAACCACCAAGTCCAGCAACGTTGTTAGGCGGACTTGATATTGACACGCTCGCAACATCAGACCACGGCAAGGTAGCATGTTTCGGCCCCGAACCGAGGCCAACACCTATACCTATTGCCTCAGCCGTTAGCACTAAGTCACCGCTTCGTTTACGGCCAAGTGCAGTATGGCCACCCAAGTATTTAGCGTGGGTAAATCTTAATTTTTTAATTTTTTGATTGGTCTTAGCTGCTGCAACTGGCTGTAGTGATTGTTCTGCATGTTGCTGGTTTATCTTAGTACCCAGTTTAACTGCTTGATATGCTGGCGTAGCGTGTAATGCTTTTTTGAATAGTGACATGTTCGCCGCCTCCTAAATCGGCATAATTCTGGCGAATATACACAGAGCCAACCGCCAGACGGAAACTTTCGTTCCCCATAACCGTTTCCGGCTATGACCTGTGAAGATATCTGAACGATTGGCTCAGTATTCTTCACAGGATTTTTCAGCCATATCATCTTAGATAGAGGGGTTAGGCTGTACTAGATTGTTATAACACTTGTTAGTGTTGAGATAATTGTAGCATTTCCACCGTTCTTTGCCTGCTAACGACCCGAAACAGGATAGTTAAACATCTATTCTTTCCTTGTTTATTCCTTGCTAACGACCATTACGCATAAGGACATTATTATTCAGCCAACCTTTGTGGCAGTTATCAAAATTACGTAACATTTTGTAATTTTCTACTATTAAGTGGAGTATAGTTATAGTATGTCACAATCTGTAAAAGGACAGCCTCGTTTACTTACCCTTAGACAAGCAAGTGAACTGCTAAATTGTCATCCTAACACTTTGAGAGCATGGGATAAAAAGGGATATTTAATTGCAGTTCGTTTCGGAACACGTGGCGATAGAAGATACCGTAAAGAAGATGTAATGAAACTTTTAGAAGAGAAACGTAAAGTCTAATATGCCATGAAACGTAAGCTCAAGTATATTATCCCTTATCTAATTTTACTTATTGCCGTTGGGGTAGGTGCTTACTTGTTAGGATATAATCATCATAAACACTCAACCACAGTAGTAAGCACTGTTCAAAAAACTTCAAAGCCTACTAGCAAAACACCAGCTAAAAAGACCGCTACACCAACACCCTCATATTACGTTGGCGATAGCCAAACTTATGGCAGTCTGCTCATAACGCTAGATAGCACTGGTGGTGGTACAACAATGGGTGAGCTACCAGCAAGCGATACTATTTTTTCAGTAAATATAACAGTTAAGAATAATGGCTCAACGCCGTTTAAATCGCCTGACGCATTTGTTAGCAAGTCATCAGTTTACACTCAAGTTGGTTCAGACACTTCAACTGGACAATATAGCCAAGCCGAAACCACTCCATGTTTTGGTGGTGGTAATGTACTTATACCGCCAGGTCAAAGTGTTAATGGCTGTGTTCAATTTACCGTACCTAAAGACGCTTTAGTTGATACTTACTTTTACGATAATCTCAAGTGGTACTTATAAGGTTTGCTATGAGTAAGGGTTGGAAAATTAAGACAAAAGGTTTTATCAAAAAGGTATCGTTAGCCTTACACACTACTAGGGCTTATGTAGTTATGGCTTCAGTGTTACTGGTAGCTACAGGTGTCAGTGCTTATTATGCTGGCAACCATGCAAACCTACCTACTAAGGTCGCTCAAACAGTCCAAAATAAAGTTGAGAAAACTAAAACATCTGTCAGTGCTAAACCAACCTATATTAGCGGTTCATCATGTCAATCTTCACAGCTATCATTAGGCGTTGCTGGTGGTGCTGCAACAGGATTAACCGCTGATGGATTATATTTTGAATTTACCAATACTTCAGACAGTACCTGCACACTAGATGGTTACCCAACCTTTGTTTTAAAAACCAGTTCAGGCAACATAGTTTCGCCATCAACTTCCAACATTGTTCATGGCAACACGTTTGAGGGGTTGTCGGGCATAAAAGACCCAGGTTCGTCTTTGGTAACAATAGAACCGAGCGAAAGTGCCTATTTTGCGGTAGCTTGGAGTAACGACAATAGCGAACCATCATACTGCACAAACTCCATAACATTAGAGAGTGTACCGCCTAATAATTCTATTTCAGTATCTGCAACTCTTAGCAACCTTTTCTCAGCATGCGACCCAGGCGGAACACAGCCAGCGTCAACCGTATATATAACTGCAATAGGCACTTTGGGTGATTTTGGTCTTGAGTCATGCCCAGCTTCTACAAACGCCTCTAGTAGTTCAAGCTGTACGCCAATACCACAACCTGTCGTAGCACCGAAACCAGTAACTCTACTTGACACTACTGGTCAGCGGCTAGGGTGTACTAACAATGTTTGTACCTCAACCCCTATCCCTATGTTTACGCCAACAACATCAACTTATACGATAAACTTCTCATTTACGTCTTACGAATCACATGGGGGTAATAATGTCTGTATAATTATTGGACATCCAGACCAGCCTTTACCCGCAGGAGCAGTATCACCTGAAGTATGTTCATCACAACCTTATGGCTCATATCAATCAGGTGAATTTTCAACTATTGTTAATGATTATGGCAACTTAACACCTGTCCAGTTAAACGTATATGATACTCAGTCGTGGCATATTACTGTTACCGAAAATAGTCAGGCTCTATATCCCCTAACAACTGGCGGTTAGTAGTGGCTAAAAAGGCAATTCTGCATAATCGTTTAATTTTATTATGGGCTAAGCCGAGTGATAAAAAATATCAGAGTTTCTATAGTTCACACGGTATTTTTAATAGCCATGATGACGCCCAAAACCTAGTAAAATATGGGTCTTACTTTATCGTTAAAGGTAACAAAAAACGGACTACCTCAACACCTTTCCAGCATGATAAAGGCTTGGAAAACTTTATTACTCCTATTGAGGGCGAGATACTTTTTTACGTTGGCGTGGAATACTTTATAAAGGGAGTGTTCTTACATAATGGCTACTCAATCAATAAGCTCAAAGACAACAGTCAGCCTCTAACTAAAATCTATAGAAACAAGTCAAAATTAAACCCAGCCAAAACTCATTCGTTAGATTACTTATTTAACCACCTGCCCAAAATAGTCGATTTTACTGACTTTGACGCTGGTCAAGTATCTAAGAATAAAATCTATCGTGGTAAAGCACCCAAAGGTATAACCTCAACTAAATATAAGCACCCAATGCACCGTGAGCTTCTATCCTTTATTAGGTTCAATCGCAATGCTCAGCTACATACCACAAAGAAAATACCTGAATTTAGGGGCAATATAGATGAAGTAGTTGAGCTGCTAGACTATATTGCCGTTAAAGCCTGCGGTCAAAACCTAAACGACTTGTCTAACCTAAAGTCAGTTTACTTTTAAATTGCTCCCATCTTTGCCAAAGTAGGTGATAAAATTAGATTATCTAGCTCTAACTCATTGTTACTGAATAAGTCCACTAGGCGGAGCCATAGACCTGTTTTTGATAAGTCTAAGAGTAAGTCAAACGGCTTTAACAGATTAAATTCCAGCTTATCGCCCTTTAAAACGAGGTTCTGAAGTGTGAGCTTCAGTAATTCACGCTTTTGGAGCATTTCAGAACGCTTAAACAATTCAGGTGCTTTACTAGCTAGTTGTAACAGAGACGTAACTGTCTGATAGTAAGTTTCATCAGCATTCTCAAGGTTAGATAGCTTTGACTTAATTTGCTCTTGTTTTGCCCTAAAGTCTTTATACTTTTTATCGTACATATCAATAGTAATCCACCGTTCTTTGCCTGCTAACGACCCGAAACAGGATAGTTAAACATCTATTCTTTCCTTGTTTATTCCTTGCTAACGACCATTACGCATAAGGACATTATTATTCAGCCAACCTTTGTGGCAGTTATCAAAATTACGTAACATTTTGTAATTTTCTACTATTAAGTGGAGTATAGTTATAGTATGTCACAATCTGTAAAAGGACAGCCTCGTTTACTTACCCTTAGACAAGCAAGTGAACTGCTAAATTGTCATCCTAACACTTTGAGAGCATGGGATAAAAAGGGATATTTAATTGCAGTTCGTTTCGGAACACGTGGCGATAGACGTTACCATAAGGAAGATGTAATGAAGTTGCTGGAAAAGAAAGGGAAATAGATGGCAGATAACTCGCTTAGAAAAGGAAGATACACAAAGTACAGCAACAAGATAGGGCTATATAGCAACGATAAGGGTAGTTTTATAAAAAATGACACTGATGTGGTACTAAACTTCCCCTTTAAAGACACTGTACTAGAAGCAGGTATGAACAAAGAAGACGTTGAGCGAGAAGAACGCTTCTTACATCTGGAAATTGACAGTAAAGATATTGATACGCTTGAAGAACCAAAGGTACTAACTGACTTCCGCTATATTGATAAAGACGGCGAAAAGCCACTGACTGCTGGCAGCGAAATTGAGTTTTTTGACGCTGAAGGTAACCTAAAACAAAATCTACTTATCAAGGGGAACAACCTGCTGGCACTATATACCCTTCGTGAGAAGTTTGCTGGCAAGGTAAAACTAATTTACATTGACCCGCCATACAATACTCGCACAGATGCCAACACCTTTGCCTACAATAACAACTTCAACCACTCGTCTTGGTTGACGTTTATGAAAAACCGTTTAGAAGTAGCCAAAGAGTTATTGACTGAAGACGGAATGATTTTTATAGACATAGACCATAATGAGTTATTTTATTTGGGCGTATTAGCTGATGAGATTTTTGGGTTTGAAAATAG
This sequence comes from uncultured bacterium, assembly GCA_963762395.1. Taxonomy (GTDB): domain Bacteria; phylum Patescibacteriota; class Saccharimonadia; order Saccharimonadales; family UBA4665; genus JAJZKE01. Next base: position 142,108 of record CAVXKL010000004.1, read on the forward strand.
AATAGGTGTACTTGCTGTTGTAAACAATCTAGGGGGACGCTTTAACAAGTTCTTTTCACAATCACACGAAAACAAAATTGTTTACGCCAAAAACGCAGACAAAGCCGAAATAAAAGAACTAGTGTTTGATAATTCCGAGCGTTTTCAACTTGAAGATGATATTGGCAAATATAAAAGACGTGCTTTACAACGTAGTGGTGACGGTTCACTTCGTGAAGACCGACCCACTATGTTTTACCCAGTTTATTACAACTCTGGCACTGGCGACATAACAACTGTCAAGCCATCATCTAGTGGGTATATTGAGATATTACCGATAGATACTGATGGTGTTGAAAGGCGTTGGCGATGGGGTAAGGCAATGATTGAAGAAAAGTGGCAAACAGAAATTGAAGCACGTAAGGTTGATGGTGAATACCGACTTTACACAAAGGACAGAATGAAGGGCGAAAAACCAAAAACAGTATGGTTGAGACCTGAGTATTCAGGTGCTTCAGGAACAAATAGCTTGAAAGACTTATTGGGCGATAAAGCATTTAGTTACCCAAAGGCTGTAGCACAAGTTAAAGACACTATTCAAATCAGTACAGAGCCAACTGATATTGTGCTTGACTTCTTCGGTGGCTCTGGCACTACTGCACAAGCCGTAATGGCTCAAAATGCTGAAGATGGTGGTAATCGTAAGTTTGTCATCGTAGAACAAATGGACTATGTCAACACTGTGTCGTTCAAACGTTTAGAAAATGCTATCAGGAAGTATTACAATAACGTTTCGTTTGTATATTTTGAACTCAAGAAATATAACCAAGAATATGTTGACCGCATTATGAAAGCTACTAGTTTGTCTGAGCTGGAAGATATCTATGTAGAAATGCGCAACAACGCCTTCCTCAAGTTTTGGTTTGACCGAAACGAGTTTGAAAAAGACGAAGACTTCCGCAAACTGGATATTGATAAGCGCAAACAAAAACTAGCAGATGTACTGGACGAAAACCAACTGTACCTAAACTATGCCGATATGGACGATACACGTCATAAAGTAACAGTTGACGAAAAGGCACTAACGGACAAGTTCTATGGCACGGCAGAAAACTAAAGTCAATGCAACGCTCGGAAACTTCCTATTCAACCAAATAGAAAGCGACCCCGACTACCAGCAATGGTCAAAATCGTACAACATACCTGACTACATTACCGACAACCTAAACCCAACCAAAACACTACGTGCATACCAAGAACGTGCGTTAAAGCATTTTATATGGCTCTATGACCACGACAGAGCCAGTGCTAAACACCTAATGTTCAATATGGCAACTGGAACTGGTAAAACACTGGTGATGGCGTCTCTAGTTTTATTCTTATACGAAAAGGGTTATCGCAACTTCCTGTTCCTTGTACACCAAATACAAATCAAAGACCAAGCCGTAAAGAACTTGACCGACTACAAGTTTGATAAGTATTTGTTTAACCCAAAGGGTATCAAAATCAATGGACGTAACGTAGACGTAAGGACGGTTGATAGCGTGGCGGATGCTGGAAACAACTCAATCAACTTTATGTTTTTTAGTACATCCCTACTATACAATCACCTGAAAGAAGACCGTGAAAATGGACTAACGGCTGAAGACTTTGCCAACAACAATGTTGTCGTAATAGCTGATGAAGCCCACAGGCTCAATGTAGATACTCGCAGTAAAAGTAAGAAAGATATTGATGAAATACTAAACTGGGAAACTGCAGTTATGTCTGCTGTCAAGGCTCGTGAGGAAAATGTACTGTTAGAGTTTACTGCTACTGTTGATTTGGCAAACGAGGCTATTCACAGTAAGTACGAAGACAAAATGGTAGCTCGCTACGACTTTCTAGAGTTCAATAGGGACGGTTACAGCAAAGACGTTAAGTTTCTATACAACCAAGAGGTTGATACAGAAGACCAAAAGCGACTATTGATTATAAACGCCGTTGCTTTGAGTGAATACCGTAGACTTCTTGCTGAGCGTGAAATGGACGTGTTTATCAGTCCGATTGTGCTTATCAAGTCAGTTAAAATTGCACAAAGCGAAGAAGACCGCAAATTCTTTGATAGTGTAATTGGTTCTTTGCGACCAGATGATTTGAACCGTCTAAAAGAACTCGGTCATGAGAATAAAAATCGTGAACATGAGATTTTAAGCGACATGTTTAAATGGCTTGCCTCTAAAGAAGCTGGGCTTATATCTCAAGGCGACTGGGACGGCTTGAAGGCATTTACGTCCGAAATACGTGCCAGTTTTGCCCATAGCAACACGCTAATCTATAACAGCCAGAAAAAGGAAAAAGCTGACCTACTACCGCTGCTAGATAGCCCTCGTAATACCATACGTGCCATCTTTTCAGTAAACGCACTGAACGAAGGTTGGGACGTTTTGAGCCTATACGACATCGTTCACTTTGACATTTCCGAAGCCAAAAAAGTATCGTTACAAGATATTCAGCTGATTGGTCGTGGTGCGAGGTATTGCCCATACGAACTTCCCAAGACATATAAGCTGGACGAAAACGAGAGTATGTTGAAACTGTTTGCTGGTCGTAACCTTGAGTTTGATATTTACAAACGTAAGTTTGACAATGACCCATTTGATAAAGGTCGTATATTAGAAACTTTCGTCTATCACTTCGTAAAGACTGGCACATTTTTAGAAAACCTACAGCGTGATTTGCTCGGCGAGGGCATTATCAGTGAAGGTGTTGAAAAGAAAACTATCACAATGAAGCGTAAGTTCCTTGAAAGTGAAACTTATAAGAAGGGGTTTGTTTTAGTAAACCACACCGAAAAGCGAACCAAGACGAAGGATGATGAAATTGACACTACTTTCAATCGTGTCATAAAAGCTGGCTCATATCACCTTCATGCAAGAGGCTTGTCTGACTATGAGCAAAACCAAATCATTGCAGGGCAAAAAGTTGACACTATTCGTATTACCGAAGAATACTTCCCCCTACCTATAATGCGTAAAGCATTGGTTTCGGCTGAAGCTAACTTCTTTCGCTTCAACAACCTGAGAGAACATATTGTTGGTATCAATACAGTTGATGAACTAATTGAAAAGTACCTGCCACTGTATGAGATAAAATACACGTACGAGGAAGGTAAAAGCATCGGTCAACTAAGTCCAACAGAGAAATTACAGTTGCTAGTTGGTGTGATTTTACCAGAGGTACGTAAAGCCATTGATATAAACATGCCACGAGTTACTGGTAGCAAAAAGTTCCGACCAGTATCGCTTTCAGTGGTATTTGGTCAAGAAAAGAACATTTACCTAATGTCATTCCCGATTGAAGACCCTATTACTGGCGAAAAGGTGTTTATGAGTAACGATGAACGTGCGAAAGCACAGTCCGACCACGATAACCCTGAACTTCAATATGATATTCGGTCTGCTAACTGGTACGCATACGATGAAAACTATGGTACAAGCGAGGAAAAGCGTTTCGTGAAATATGTAGCAAGCCAGATTGATGATTTACAAGATGAGTATCAGGGAGCAGAGATTTACCTGATACGTAACGAACTTGATTACTGGCTCTTTAGCCCACAAGATGGTCGTAGGTTTAGTCCTGACTATATGCTGATAATAAACGATGTAAAGACTGGTGAAATGTACTACCAGTGTTTGATTGAGCCAAAAGGCGGTCATTTGCTTGAGCTAGACGCTTGGAAGGAAGAAGCCTTGATAAGCCTTGCCGATGATAGTGAGGTTGTGTTTGACGCAGAAGACGGCGATACACATAACTACAAAGAATATCTAAAAGAAGTCAGTGAGCATGGTTATAAAGAGATAAAGTGTTTGGGCTTGAGGTTTTACAATTCTGATACACGAGGCGAAGAAGATTTTGCTTTAGATTTTCAAGATAAACTATATCAAGTACCCCAAATCAGGGAACAAACTGAATGACTATATCCGATGTTATTGCGATAATTGGTGTGCTTGTATCGGTTTTCATCGCCTACAACATTTACTTTTTATCAAAGCGACTAACCTTTCGGGATGAAATGCTCAGTGCCGCACAAATAAGAAAAATAGTTGACGGACTACTTGCCGACATACGCCAAGGTCATAACAGCAAAATAGAGTTCATCAACGTCAAGCGTTATAAAAAGGATTACCCACATAACAATGAAGAAAATCGGTACGGCTACACATACCAAGCTGCCGAACTAAAAGGTTATAGCTATGATGGAGTTGAGTTTTTTAATGCCATACACGAGGGGTATTTAGACGCTAACGATAATCTGACGTTGAAAAAAACTAAAAAACCTGCCGACTTCAATGTGTTTGAGATTGGTGTAGTGCCTTATGAGTGGATAGAATATGTTGACCCTGTTGGCGATGATACCGCCTACAGACCGCAGTTTTTTGCAAAGTTCAAGGGTAAGATTGGCAAACGAGGCAAATACAGAGTTCCATATAAGACTTACCGCTTTTGCAAGCCTAGCGAACATTACAACCCGAACAACGACCCGCTTATTATGAAATACGTATCAGTAGAGGTTATAGATGCCAATAATAAGAATTGATGTCAGTGCTTCAACTGTAGCTTGGTATGGGGCTATCGTTGCAACCTTTGTAGGTATAAAAGCTCTTAACGATATTTTGAATGATAGAGGCAGGCTAAAAATCTCTTTTCAAACTGACATGATGATTGTTGGTGGTGGGAGTGTAAGTGATAGCCAGGTGTCTATAAGCGTTACAAACAAAGGCAAAAGACCAGCAAAAATTACACATGTGAGCATGAGGTTCTTACCAGACTGGGATAGAGCTTTACTCTGGGCAGGTGAGCGACCACGTATTCTAACAGAGGAAAACCCATCGACTATTTATGTTAAACCTCAAGAGGGTCTAGACCTTGAGCATCTCTGGTTGATTGAAATTATTGATGCTAGAAATAAAAAGTATCACTGGTACAGGCAGAAGTCTGGTCGGTTGAGATGGTGGCAATATCAACTTAGGAATAAGCTTAAAAAACTTGCATGAGCAATCCCAAAAGTATGCCACTAAAAGAGCTTAATACCCAAAAATCCAACGACCTAGCAGCATGGCACTCTATCCAAGCAGACCTGAAAAAGGTTATAGATTGGCTGGAAATGCTTATAGGCGGGATTGATGCCGCGAGTAAAAAGGGTGAGCACCCAGACCCCAATCTAGAGGCTCTATGGGTGGCAGCACTAGTATTTTATGCTAGATGCTTTGCTGGCGGTTTACGTATCTCGCTGAACCCGTCTATTTATAAGGGATTAAATGGCGAACCATTAGAGGCACATCAATCCTTTATAGATTTACGAAGCAAGCGCGTGGCACACTCGGTTAATGCGTATGAGCAGTATAAGACTGGCATGGTTGTTACTGAAATTGACGGCAAGCTTGAGGTTACGGGTGTAGTTCCTATGCTAATGAGCCACTCGTACCCAACGGCTGACGGCTGCATTACACTACGGGAGTTAAGTAAGGTGGCCTGTAATCATGCCACAGCTCAAATTAAACAACTCATGAGTGAAGTTACTAACGAAGCTAATAAGTTAAATCAAAACGAACTACGCCAAGCCAATACCGTAAGGTTTACAGCCCCTAATCCCACACAGGCAGGTAAAAAGCGATAAGCCTTGGTTTAAGCTTAGTTGCTTAAAGAGTTACTGCTTGCAAAGTTCGTAATAAATAGTGTAGGATTTTCTCTAAGTCTGGTTGCAATAGCTTCACAGTAGGACCTCCAATACGGTTATGGTTAAGTGGTCAAAGAAACTTTACGTTTTGGTCGGTCACGATTTAGTATTATTCTAGTCATATGAAGTCAACTTTAATAAAAGGTGTAGACAGAGATATAAATAACCGTGCAGTTTTTAATAGCTTAGCAAAAATATACGACAAAATACGACCACTCTATCCAGAAGAATTATTCAATACACTAATAAGAAACTCTCATCTATCTGATGACGCCAGAATATTAGAAATCGGCCCGGGAACCGGTCAAGCAACTATTCCAATGGCAAAGAGAGGCTATAACATACTGGCTATTGAGCTTGGTGAGGACTTAGCTAACATTGCTAAGAAACGACTTAGAACATATTCAAATGTCCGTATTATTGTCGATACCTTTGAGAACGCCAAACTAGACAGCGAGAGTTTTGACCTTGTTTACTCGGCTACTGCTTTTCACTGGATAAAGCCAGAGTTTAAGTATAAAAAGACATTTCGCATATTGAAACCAGGGGGTTACTTAGCGGAAATCCAGACTAATCATGTCAGCGGCATTAAAGATGACAGTTTCTTTAAGGCTACTCAATCAATCTATGACAGATACATGCCAAGTAAGAAAATACCAAGCCATACTTTACTTGACGAAAAGGACCTAAAGCCAACTAGTGACCTGGATACTAAGCTATTCAAATTAGTTAGTTTTGACTGTTTCCCCCTAGTAATCACCTATGCTTCCAATGATTACATAGATTTAATTAGTACCTATTCTTCTACCCTGGCTTTAACAAAAGAAAAGAGTGACAAGTTCCTTAAAGAGATGAAGAAGCTTATTAAAGCTGACTTTAATAACCGGGTTATTAAACACTATTCTATGTCTCTAATGCTTTTACGGAAGATTTAGTAGTTTTAATTTCAATAGACATAACCATCACCATGACCCTACAAAAGTAACTATAAATACCTCCTTATTTTCTTTAAGCTTGGTTGCAATAGCTTCACAGTAAAACCTCCACACCGTTTATGTTTAAACTCCTCATTAGTGGGGAGTTTTAATTTGGTATTATTTGAGTATGAAAATAGTAAAGTTTAGGGATTATCTAGTGCCACTTGTTCTTTCTGGTGAGAAGAATTCAACCTGGCGGTTATTTGATGATAAGGACCTAAACGTTGGCGATGAGATTGAATTGCAAGTGTTCGTAAAGAATAAGCCATTTGCTACAGCTAGAATTACTGAGATTGTTGAGAAACCATTCAAAGAACTGACAGACGATGATAAGGCCGGACATGAAATATTTGATAATGATGAAGACATATATGCTACTTATAGCAAATACTACAAAACTGAAGTCGGCCCCGAAACAAACGTTAAGATAATCCGGTTTGAGTTAACGAACAAATAAAGTCGTTAGATTTGCTATGTAGTTCAGTTGCAATAGCATTGCATACGAGTCTCCACAACTATAAGCATTATTTTTTTTGCACTATAATATAGTCATATGCACATTACGAAATCATATTGGATATTTACTGTAGTGATATTTGTGGTATGGGCTATTGTTTTCATATTTCACTGGTTGGTAGGTAGCCCACCTCATCTTGGGACGCTGGCTACTTGGTTTCTATTCTTCCTTGTTGGCTGGTTACTAGCTACTATTGCTTGTCGCAAATATAAATAAGTCTGGTTTTTCTTTCAATTCGGTTACAACAGCGTTACTTATAGCCCTCCAAGTATATTCAACAGATGAAAATTAGTTCCGAAGTTAAGGTTGTTGTTTTTAGAGCATCAATCATACCTATTAAAAAGTTCTTATCCTATTAGGTCTTAGATCAAGCCTATGTTATTTCTCAATCTGTTATTCTTATAATATGGGAAAAACAGCTGTTGAAGAACTTTTGGAAAGATCACGCAAAGATCAAAAGATGCGAATATCTGCCAAGGAAGGCAAAGCTGAGTGGGACAGCGAAATAGATAAAGATAATACTGAATATTTACGCAAGCTAGTAGAACAGGAAGGGTGGCCTTCCATTTCTTTAGTAGGCGAAGAAGCGTCTCAAGCAGCATGGTTAATTGCACAGCACGCTGATCATGATCCAGAGTTTCAAAGTAGATGTTTAGAATTTATGAAGGCCTTGCCAGATAATGAAGTAAATCCTGCCAATCTAGCTTATTTAGAAGACAGGGTAAGAGTTAGTAAAGGTTATCCTCAACTGTACGGAACACAGTTTTATGAGGGAGGTGACTTCTTCGGCCCTCGTCCTATTGAAGACATAGATGAACTTGATAATAGACGACGAGCGGTTGGCCTTAAGCCTTTTAAGAATTACGAAGCGAGAATGAGAGAACTACAAAGAGGTAATAAATAGTTCATTATTTTCCCTAAGTTTAGTTGCAATAGCTTCCCAGTAGGATCTCCACAGTAAAGTTCCTAGTTCTTAGTGTACTAGGAACTTTCGTATCCTTTAGAGAGTTCTAATCCCACTAGATATTTAGATGCAAGCTATTCTTGGACTTTTTTATATCAATGCGGCTAACTGCCAGATAGGCTACAAAGATAACAATTACTATAGTCAAAACAATAGCCACATGGCCATCTCCATAATCGAGGCCACTAATGCGGCGCGGTTTACTAGTCCAGTCTGCAAAAGATGCTCCAAGCGGTCTGGTTAATACATAAGCTATCCAAAACCATAAAATTTCGTGTCTTCGAGTTATAAAGTAGACAATTCCGGGTATGGCAAATAAACCTGCAAAAAGTAAACCAGCCATAAAGTAACCAAGTCCTGCTGTGGTAGCCATTAAATCACCAGCAGCCGTACCCAGGGCGAATGTTGATAGAACTGTTAGCCAGTAGAACAGTTCGCGGCGACGAGTATTTATGCTGTGAATTGACAATGTCTTCTCGGTTTTCTGCCAAACTATAAAAACAATAGCTAGAATAATTGCAAAGAATACAGACGAAACAAAATAGGGTATATGCAACTGGATGTGCATGCTGTCGGCAGCCATTGTCCCAAACACAGCTACCATGACAACGGTAAACCAGTATATCCAAGCATTGTATTTACGAACAGAAAACTGAACTGCTAGAGCGATTGCCAGCACTAATCCTCCTGAGCAAACCACAAGATAAGGGTTATATTTATATACAAAAAAATCAGAAGTGGCTTCACCCATTGCAGTAGTCAATAGCTTAACAATCCAGAAAAATGCTGTTATCTCAGGTACTTTTCTTAATGCTGGTTGGGGAAATAGCATAATACATTAGTATAACTAAATGCCCAACTAAAACGTAGCAATAAAAACATAACAAATATTCTATCAGTAAGCTATAAAGCGTCTTTTTTAAGGAAGAGGTACCAGGCAACTAACCAGCCAACTATCAGATAGGCCATGACTACAAGCAAAGAATGAAATGGAGTTATAGAACCCTGAGCGTTAGCCAGGTTATTTCTAGCGCTACCCAGAACGTTTTGGAGGGAATCGAAAGGCAAATAAACGATATTTTTCTTAAGCCATAAGCTCAAGATCCCATCAATTAAATCCGGACCAATTAATAAGGTGACTATAGTCGCGATTTGATTCCGGATAATATAGGCCAGAATGACAGCAATCATTGCATAGCCCCAGCCATAGAATAAACAGCGCCATGCCAAATCCCGGTAATAAAAGGTTTGGGGCACTAATTTTATGCCGTGGGCATGGACGCCAAAGGAAATCATCAACGGCGCCAGAACTGCAATAACCGCAGTAAACAGCAACGAATAAGCAGTTATTGTTAAAATCTTAGCGAAGAAGACCTTACTCCTGCTATTGGATCCCGTGAGACTATAGGTTATCGTGTTGTAACGATATTCATGAGTGACCAAAAGTACTCCGACTAGACCGACAAAAAATGTAACTATCGATATAGAGCCGGAGATTTTATTATTTAAGAAAGTTGGGCTAAACGTGTTGCCGTGCTGAGTATGCATTCCAACTACGAAAAAACCAAAAAACATTACGAGGAGCAGCGCTATCGCTGACATGACATAGGTTGACCTGACGCTAAAGACTTTTCTAAACTCTGCCTTTATTTCATTAACCATTTTTGTCCCCCTTACTGGCGAACTCTTCACTGCCGGCTGTCACTTCAAGGAAGGCTTCTTCAAGTGAGGCACTTCTAGTCGACAACTCAAGTATAGGCAGCTTATTTTCAGAGGCTATCTTACCAATCTTATCGGTTTTAACACCAATTACTTCCAGCCCATTATCAGACTTTGAGAATTTAATGTTTTGGGCATCTAGGATTTTTGCTAGCTTATCATTGTCTTCAACCCTCACAAAGACAGTTGTTGAAACATTGCTGACAATAAAGTCTTTCATCGGCCTGTCAGCTAATAGCTTACCTTTGCCAATAACTACTACATTGTCGGCTAGCTGGGACATTTCACTAAGTAAATGTGATGAAACAAAAACACCATGATCTTTGTCCGTATAAGACCTTAGAAACTCTCTAAGCCAAAACATGCCTTCAGGATCCAGCCCATTAGCCGGCTCATCCAAAAGTAGATAAGACGGATTAGCCAACAGTGCTGTAGCCAGTCCCAGTCTTTGTTCCATGCCAAGGGAGAACTTGCCGGGACCGTTTTTCGCTTCAGACTTAAGCCCGACAATATCTAGAACTTCATCAACGCGCTTCAAGGGAATATTACCGGCCGTAGCTAATATTTTAAGGTGATTTCTGGCTGTTCTGGTTGGATGAAAGGCCTTAGCTTCTAAAAGAATACCAACCACCCTAGAAGGCTGGTCGTAAGAGTAAAGCGGTTTGCCGTCATAAAGAGTTGAGCCTCCACCAATATCCAGACCCAACATCAGTCTCATAGTTGTCGATTTACCGGCGCCATTAGGGCCTAAAAAGCCAGTTACTTTGCCGGTATCTACCTGAAAAGAAATATCATCAACCGCTAGTTTCTGATTAAACTTCTTACTGAGATGCTGTACTTTTATCACTTACATTAACTATAACTTATCTTTTACTATCAGTCTAAAATTAATGGACTAAATCTCAAGTACTTGCAATTTCTTTGAACGGCTCAGAATCACAATACCCAGTCCAGCAACAGTTGCCGAAATAGCTGCGAAGAAAAGATGAATGGGATCAAGATTCACCATATCACTAAATAGATAAATACCTAAAGCGATACTAACAACCGGTTCAATAATCTCCATTGTTGGCTGGGATACGGCTACCGGTCCGGATCCATAAGTATTCTGGGCCATAATAACTGATACTAAACCAACAGTTAAGAGAGCCCACAGTTGCCAGTTAGTAAAGACGTAAATTAAACCTTGGTCTAATTGCCCGGTAACAATTTTAGTAAAAGAAGCTACCAAAGAAAAACTAAAACCAGCGGCAATTCCTGCCACTAACGCCCTATAGCTACTCTGTTTGATTCGCCTGATGAAATATATGCCAATAAGAATGATAATGCCAATAATCATAACCGATAAAGTAAGCCTGGATAGCTCATACGGCTTTTTACCAGCCACCGGATTAGCGCTAGCTAACATACAGCCAAGACCCGAACAAATCATTAAAATAGCTGCCCATTCACGTTTACCAACCGGTACATGTTTAGAAGAGTGAAGGATAAGCATCATGAAAATTAAATCAATTGTCAGCAAAGGTTCAACTACAATTAGTGAGCCTTTTCTAAGAGCAGCTGCCTGGCAGAAAAAACCTAAGACCTGAAGGCCTGCACCGCCAATCCACTTGGGGTTTTTACTCAAACCTTTAATAAAATCTGACCTATATAACTCATGGGATTCAGGCTTGCCAGCTTGGTATCGCTGTATGACGGCAGACTCAGCATTAAAAAACGCTGCCATGATAGCAAAGAAGATAATAAAAGCAACCAACATATAGTCCCTAAATATATAGTATATGTTTAAGCGTTATTTAGTAAATAAAACAGATTAAGGGCAAATTAAATTAAATCTAAATTAACTTACACTCGCCATAGATATTGCCGGCAAGGTATAATTCATACTAAGAAATATATGAAGTATTAGGAGCAAACCGTGAGCGGTCACTCAAAGTGGTCAACAATTAAACGCCAGAAGGGTGCTAAAGATGCCGCCCGTGGCGCTACATTTACCAAACTCGGTAATGCTATTGCGGTTGCTGCCAGGAGTGGCCCTGATCCAGAAACTAATTTTGCCCTAAGACTTGCCGTAGATAAAGCAAGATCGGCTAATATGCCGACGGCTAATATCCAAAGATCGATTGACCGCGTTCGGGATAAGTCAGCCAGCCAGCTTGAAGAAGTAACCTACGAAGGCTATGGCCCAGGCGGTGTGGCCATCTTAATTGAAGCAGCCACAGACAACTTAAACCGAACATACCCAAATGTTAGAGTAGCCTTTACTAAACACGGCGGCAATATGGCTGAACGAGGTGCTGTCGCTTTCCATTTTGAAAGAAAAGGTCTGATTCGTCTAAAAGGTACAGGCGATGAAATTGAACTTGCGGCTATTGAAGCTGGTGCTGACGATGTCGTAAGCGAACATGATGAGACAGTTATTTATTGTCCGCCGAGTAAGTTATCTAAGGTTAGAGACAATCTAAAAGATGCCAACTTGAATATTATTGAAGCTGAACTTACCTATCTGCCAACAGATGTGGTTGAGATTACAGATAAAGATACGGCGGACAAGATAATGAGGCTGATGGAAACTCTTGAAGAACTTGATGACGTGACCAATACTTTTGTTAATTTTGATATAGACGAACAGTTGTTAGGCTAAAAAGATGCGAATTATTGGTATTGACCCGGGCACAGGCATTCTTGGCTTTGGTGTGATTGACGCTGTTGGAGGCAATCTAAAAATGGTTGACGCCGGTGTTATTAGAACACCCGTTAAGGAAAAAGATGCTATTAGACTAGAAATCATATATTTGGAACTGACCAACATTATTAAAGAATCAAAACCGACCGTTATGTCAGTTGAAAAGTTGTTCTTTGCGAAAAATGTCACTACAGCTATGACCGTATCCCAAGCCAGGGGCGTAGTCTTACTCTGTGCCAGGCAAGCCAAGCTAGATATTTTTGAATATACCCCCTTGCAGATCAAACAGTCGCTGACTGGCTATGGCCGGGCAGATAAACAGCAGATCCAGGAAATGGTTAAGATCATCTTAAAACTAAAAGAAATACCAAAGCCTGATGATTGTGCCGATGCTCTGGCAGCAGCTATTACCCATTCAATGATGAAAGAGTTCTAAGCTATACTACTTACTATGATTGCAAGTTTAACTGGAGAGGTAACAAATAAGTCATTAAACTCGGTAGTCTTGGATGTTAATGGCGTCGGCTATGAGCTTTTTATCTCGACGCAGGAATTTGAAGAACTAAAAGTCGGCGATAAATATACGCTGTTTGTCCATGAAAGTATAAGGGAAGATGCTTACGATCTATACGGCTTTACAAACGAACAATCTAAAAAACTGTTTGAACTGCTGATTAGCGTTAAAAACATTGGCCCTAAAGCAGCCCTAGCCATTTTAAGTATTAGTAAAGCTACCAGGATTAGATCAGCCATTGCTTCAGGCGACATCACCCTTTTAATGTCAGCTAAGGGTGTCGGTAAAAAAGCAGCTGAGCAAGTTATTGTTGAACTTAGAGATAAGGTTGGCCTGGTAGCGACATCAGATGCTGAAGATTTAGTGCTGCGCGGCGTTATTAATCAGTCGGATGAAGCCATGCAGGCTCTCATTAGCCTTGGCTACACCGAACAAGAAGCATTTAGTTTGTTAAAACTAATTGATCCTGACCTGCCTGTTGATGAACGCTTAAACCTGGCGCTAAAAGGTGCCAATAAGTGACTAAAGTTCGTCTAAGTGGCATAATTTAAAATATGATTGACAGAATAACAAACACTGATAGTGATGAAGAAGACAAAGTTTTAGAAGAAACCTTAAGGCCTAGATATTTCGCCAGCTATATCGGCCAATCACGTCTAAAACAAAACCTGAAATTAGCCATAGATGCGGCCACCAAAAGAAATGAACCGCTAGATCATGTTCTTCTTTACGGACCACCCGGACTGGGTAAAACAACTATGGCCAATGTTATTGCTAATGAAATGAAAGCCCCAATAAGAGTTACATCCGGGCCGGCTATAGAACGAGCCGGAGATCTAGCCAGTCTTTTAACTAATTTAAACGACCAAGACATTCTATTTATTGACGAAATACACCGGCTTAATCGTTCAGTTGCCGAAGTACTTTATTCAGCCATGGAAGACTTTAAGCTAGATATTATGGTCGGCAAGGGTCCAAGTACCCGTTCACTTAGGATCGATCTACCCAACTTCACCATAATTGGTGCCACCACTAGAGTCGGTTCGCTAGCATCACCGCTTAGAGAACGCTTTGGTATTATTCACCGTCTAGATTTCTATACACCCCAAGAAATAGAAGCCATCATTAAAAGATCAGCTAAGATTTTAAAAGTAAAAATAGACAAGTCAGCACCGCAAATTCTAGCCAGCAGAGCAAGGCTGACACCAAGAGTTGCTAACCGTCTGCTAAGAAGAGTCAGGGACTATGCTGATGTAAATGGTGACGGTATCATTGACCCAGATATTGCCTCTAAAGCTCTCGAACTTCTTCAGATTGATGATATTGGTCTTGATCCAGTCGACAGGGGTCTATTAAATGCTATTATTGACCACTACGACGGCGGACCGGTAGGAGTTGAAACATTAGCTGCCATAACAGCTGAAGAGCGGACCACTATCGAAGATTTTATTGAACCTTATCTAATGCAAATTGGCCTCCTTGAAAGAACACCTAGAGGCCGAAAAGTAACCCCTAAAGCGATTAAACACTTAAAGGGAATAGAGCAGTTAAAGCTAACTTAATCTAAGTTCTTTTTAACGTAAGTCGACTGGCCGTTAACACTACCCTCATAGGTAGCCGTCAGGGTATATTTCGCACAGTTTGTATCAACCGACTCGCAAGAATTACCATTACTATCTGTCACCTGGTAAGAAAAGACTTTAGGTGCTGCTAACAGGGCTAGGGAAGCATCAGCTGCATTCTGGTTTGATGACGAAGGATCAATCATATCTGAAGGATTGAGATTCGGCATATTTTTGTCCCGCCATTTGGCGTTATTTATATCTTTTGATGAGGGGTAATAACCATTCTGGCTATAGAAAGCTTCAAGCTGTGTCTGGATAGCTACAATGTCTGTTTGTCTCTTAGAATTACGTTCCTTAACCTGGATGCCACTGTATGTCGAGATAACAATGGCCGCAAGTATGCCAATAACAACAATAACGATTAGAAGTTCAATAACTGTAAAACCACCATCTTTTCTATATAGGGATATCATTTAACCTTTTTCTTTAACTCATCTTTAATACATTTTATTACCATAAGTCTAATATAAGCAAGCAGGCAACCTTAAAATATAAGATCTAATCGTTAAATCTTGCTTAGAAAATAGCAACTTGGTGACAGATCAATTATTAAATCGGTATAAACGTAGGCAGTTTATTTATTACAGCTAATTCAGTTATAGTACAAGTATCTTTTGATGGAGGAATTATGAGTGACAACAAGGTTCGTGAAGAAAAAAGTAAAGCTCTTGGTCTGGCTTTAGATCAAATTGAAAAACAATTCGGTAAGGGATCGATCATGAAATTAGGTGAATCACCCCACGCGGTAGTGGAAACAATCTCAACCGGATCATTATCCTTAGACTTAGCGTTGGGTGGCGGCCTGCCAAGAGGCCGAGTCATTGAAATATATGGTCCTGAGAGCTCCGGTAAAACAACTGCTGCTCTGCATGTTATCGCTGAAGCTCAGAAAATGGGTGGCACTGCTGCTTTCATTGATGCCGAACATGCCCTTGACCCATCCTATGCTAAAAGAATTGGTGTCGATATAGATAATCTTTTGTTAAGCCAGCCAGATAATGGTGAACAGGCACTTGAAATAGCTGAAACCTTAGTTAGATCAAATGCTGTTGACGTCGTTGTCATTGACTCAGTTGCCGCTCTTGTTCCAAGAGCTGAAATCGAAGGCGATATGGGTGACTCGCTGCCGGGACTGCAAGCCAGGCTTATGAGCCAGGCCCTGAGAAAACTAGCTGGTGTTATTAGCCGCTCTAAAACAACCGTTATTTTCATCAATCAAATACGAATGAAAATTGGTATTATGTTTGGCAATCCGGAAACAACCGCTGGTGGTAATGCCCTAAAATTCTACGCCTCAGTCCGAATGGATATTAGACGTATTGGTCAAATAAAGCAGGGCGACAAGGTTATCGGTAGCCGTACTAGAGTGAAGGTTGTTAAAAATAAGGTTGCACCGCCCTTTAAAGAAGCCGAGTTTGACATCATGTATAACGAAGGCATCTCTAAATCGGGCGATATCCTAGACCTTGCTGCTAACAGGGACATAGTTGAAAAATCTGGTGCCTGGTATGCATATAAAGGTGAAAAGATTGGCCAGGGACGGGAAGCAACCAAGAGCTATTTAAGTGAGCATCCTAAGCTCATGGAAGAACTAGCAAAAGCTGTTACCATTGAAGCCTCTAAAGACGAATAATGCGGATAACCAGGATCGCCAAGGCTGGTAAAGAAGACAAGTTTGCTGTCTTTTTAGATGGCACGTTAAAGCTCTTTTTATCTGGCCAGTCTATTCTTGACCTTGGTCTTAATGTTGGCCAGGAGATGGCGGACGAAAAAGTTCAGGAAATAAAAAACCTATCAAAAGATGATGAACTTTATTTAAAAGCTCTTAAATATCTAAGTGCCCGTCTTAGAGGTGAGGATGAAATAAGGCAGTACCTAAAACGAAAAGGAGCAACCCCAGTCCAGCAAAAAGTAATTGTCGCTAAGCTTAAGAAAATGGGCCTAATTGACGACGAAAGATTTGTCGAAGCCTTCATCCACGACAAATTTTTAGTTTCACCAGCTTCGAAAAGAAAAATAGCCTATGAGCTTAAAAAGAAACACATTGCTGAAGATATTATTTCCAGGAGTTTAAATAACGACCAGATATCCGATGAAGAAAACCTGAAAAAACTAATTGAAATAAAAAGGCGTCAATCTAAATACCAAGATGATCTAAAGCTAATGCAGTACCTTGTTAGAAACGGTTTTAACTACGGCGATGTTAAAAGGGCCTTAAGTTACTTGACAGATAAATACTAGATAACACTGGCTTTAGCCTGGGCTGGGACAGCTTCAATGCTGTCATTAATGATTATTCTTCTGGGGGTAATCTCATTTATCTGACTACGATCAATTATTAAACTGCCACCGCTAAAGTTCCTATATATCGGTTGAGCGACATAAATCTTTTGGATATACATAGTTTCAATCTCACCAGCATAATCATGCACCTTACCGATTTTTTCTCCCGATAATGATTCGACTTGTTTGCCCATAGGATCGTAGCTAATATCCAATATTTCTTTTAACCTGACTAAATCTTCTGGCTGGCTTAATACATCATGATCATTAACAATGTAGCCGGCCGGCAGGGTTTCTCTAATATCTTGTTCAAGTAGAATAAGCTGGTTTTTAGAGTATCTGTCCTGGCAATAGAAGCCTTCAATTTTAAGATTATCAGGATTAATTATTGGCCTTAGGATTGTAGCAATCGGGGCATTAGTCCGAAGAGATAAAACCTTTTTGTTTATTAGATCATGGCTTAAAATTAACATCCCTTTAAGTATACCGCTTCTGACAAAGACGGCTACTTTAAGTTACACTTCTTGTAGGCTAATAATATGAATGAAGTAACAATAACCACTAGAACAACCGAAGAGACTATCAGGCTTGGTCATAAACTAGGCGCCAACCTAAGAGGCGGAGAGATAATTGAGCTAATCTCTGACCTTGGCGGTGGTAAAACTACTTTAGCAAAAGGAATAACTAAAGGTGCCGGCAGCCGGGATCTAGTATCAAGTCCGAGCTTTACTATCTGTAACGAATACCAATGCTTAAAATTCAAAATCTACCACTTTGACTTTTACCGCTTAAGTGAGCCGGGCATTGTTCGTCGGGAACTCGAGGAGGTAATGGATAATCCAAACAGTGTCATCATTCTTGAATGGCCAGAAGTAGTTGAGAATGTTATTCCTAAAGAACACATTGTTATCCGGATTGAATCGCCGGCTAAAGACAATCGTGATTTAACCATTAAATATACCAAAGACTTAAAGTACTTGACGGAAGGACTGAAATGATCATCCTAGCAATTAAAACCGACCAACCTGAAAGTGAATTCCGGCTACTTGATGACCATAAGACGCTAGAATACGTAAGATACCTGGCTCACCATGATCTAGCTAGAACAATCCATGTTCAAATATCCAATTTGCTTAAAAAACGTGACTTAGACTGGTCAAATATTGAAGGTCTGGTTTCTTTTCGGGGACCGGGCAGCTTTACGGGACTTCGGATTGGTCTCACTGTTTCAAATACCTTGGCCTATAGTCTTAAAATCCCAATTGTCGGCGAAGAAGGAGACGATTGGTTAAGCAGCGGTATCACCAAGCTTCTCAAAAACAAAAATGATGAAATAGTCATCCCATTTTACGGTGCCGAACCCAACATCACTAAAGCGAAGAAATGACTAACTGGCGAATTTATTGCTAGCCTTTCAATAAAAAGGTATATTTAAAGCTAAGGAATTATCGTTATATTATTCAAGCGACAAATCCGAGAGATTTTATTGTTATTAGATTTATAGGTAAGACTCTAAGAAACTAGTGAAGTGATAGCGAGCTTTCAAAAAGCTTACCTTATATAAGGAGGAAGTATGCTTTACGTCGTATTCGCGATAGTTGGGCTTGTTGTTGGTTTTGGTGCCAATATGGTTGTCTCTAAAAACCGTATGACCAATGCTGAAGCTAATGCCAAAAAAGAACTAGAAAAAGCCAGAAAAGAAGCAACCAAATTAGTTGATGAAGCTAAGGAAGAAGCAAATAAATCAGTTGAAGAAACTAGACAAGAAGAGCAGTCGAGACGAAAAGAGCTTAAAGATATTGAGGCTCGTTTAGTTAACCGTGAAGAGGCACTGGATAAAAAATTGGACGAAATAGACAAAAGAACAGAAAAGGTTAGGGCTTCAGAAGATGAAATCGAACAACTCAAAGATGAGATCAGGGATATCCGTGTTAAACAGCAGGATAAACTAGAAAAAATAGCTAAGCTTACTAAAGATGAAGCTGCCGAAAAGTTAATGCAGATGACCGAGAAAGATATTAAAAATGATCTCTTAGGCCTAGTTAGCAAACTACAGAATGAAGCTCGGGAAAACGCTGACGAACAAGCTGGTCTGATCATCACAACGGCCATGGAAAGAATGGCTAGTGATGTAACTGCCGAGAGAACAATTACTTCAATTAAACTTGAAGATGAGGAAATGAAGGGCCGAATAATCGGCAAGGAAGGCCGAAACATACAGGCTTTGCAGCGAGCTACCGGTGTCGACATTATGGTTGATGACACACCCGGATATATTGTTTTAAGTAGTTTTGACCCAGTCAGACGGGAAGTTGCCCGTCAGGCTCTTGAAATGCTTATAAAGGATGGTCGTATCCACCCTGGACGCATTGAAGAAGTAGTTGAAAAAGCTCAAAAGAACGTTGAAAAGGATGTTGTTAGAGCCGGTGAGGATGCTGCCCGGGAAGTTGGTATTATTGGTATACCCAAAGAGATACTGCACTTACTTGGGGAGCTTAGGTATCGGACAAGTTACGGTCAGAATGTCTTAAAGCACAGCACTGAAATGGCCCACATGGCCGGCATGATTGCTGAAGAAGTTGACGCTAACGTCAAAACAGCTAAATATGCTGCTTTAGTCCATGACATAGGTAAGGCCCTAACTCATAAAATGGAAGGTAAACACCATCACATATCTGGTGAAATACTTAGAAAGTATGGTGCTCCAGAAGAAGTAGCATTGGCTGCCGAACAACACCATGACGACATGGAGGCGACCAGCGTCGAAGCCTTAATAATTAGGGTGGTTGATGCTGTTAGCGCTTCAAGGCCGGGAGCAAGAAACATTAGTGCTGAAAACTTTGTGGAACGAATGAAAGAACTAGAAAATGTTGCAAACAGCTTTTCAGGCATCGAAAAATCCTACGCTATTAGTGCTGGTCGGGAGGTTAGAGTCTTTGTCCAGCCTAAACAAATAGATGATCTATCGGCTATTAAGTTAGCCAGAGACATAGCCACTAAGATTGAATCAACTATGCAGTATCCGGGCACCATAAAAATAAATGTTATCCGTGAAACTAGAGCAGTTGAATTCGCTAAATAGGCCTTAGATGAGACTGCTATATATCGGTGACATAATGGGAACTCTTGGAGTTCAGGCAGTCTCTGATATTCTGAGCAACCTCAGATCTGAAGAAAGTATAGATATTGTCTGTGCTCAAGCCGAGAACGTCACCGACGGCAAAGGTATCTCAAGCGAAGATTTAAAGAAACTTAAAGAGCTTGGCATAGATTTCTTCACAGGTGGTAATTGGACGCTGTACCTCAAGGATATCGAACCCGCACTGAATGATCCTAGCGAGCCAATAATTCGTCCAGCCAACTATCCTGAAGGAACTGCCGGTCTTGGCTATAAGTATCTTATGACTAAAGATGGTCCTGTTCTGTTTATTAGTCTCTTGGGACAAATAGTAGGACGAGATGCAGACAGGGAAACAGACAATCCGCTTCAAGTAGTCGATGAAATACTAGCTAAGGAAAAGGACATAAAAAAGATTGCTATAATCGTTAATTTCCACGGTGATTACTCAAGTGAAAAAGTAGTCATTGGTCACTATCTAGACGGAAGGGTATCGGTAGTGGTAGGTGATCACTGGCATGTACCTACAGCTGATGCCCGAATTCTGCCGAAGGGTACAGCTCATATTACTGATGTTGGTATGTGCGGAGCCTTAAACTCATCACTAGGGGTTAAGCTGGATGTTATTGTAAGTCGGTGGCGAGACGGTCTAAAAGTTCGTAATGAACTTGAAGTTAATGGACCGTTGCAGTTTAATGCCATGTTAATAGACATTGATACGTCAAATGGCCAGGCTAAAAGCATTAAACAAATACAAAGGGTAATTAATTAAAACTGTTGATATAATGTTCTCTTATCGGGGATTGGCGCAGTTGGCTAGCGCGCCGCGTTTGGGACGCGGAGGTCGGAGGTTCGAGTCCTCTATCCCCGACCAGTAGATATTTTACTCAAGTCCACTAACATATCGTATGGTTTATTGAGCTTAATAACAGATACACAATCATCACCAGCTCGTAGGTTCAACACTACTTCGTTTAGGACTGTATCCCGCTCCACTAAATCCCTAGTTTTATTTAGTGTCTTCAGATACGACTTAGTGAGTTCGTAGAACTTTTCTGGTGTTGGTATAGCGTACTTTAATTTTTCTATCTCCGCATTTGCAGCCTTTATATTAGCCCCAGCTACGTTAATAAGGTTCTGGTGATACTCTAGCTTGCCAGCGTGGTGTTTAGCGTACTCTTTGGGGTAGTTGCTCTGGAAGTCCTGATATTTAGCGTACTGCTTGTTATTGTGGGTAAGGCTGGTCTTCGCTTCGTTTAACTTGCGTTTGGCAATGGCTTTTTCTTGGGCAACTTTCACTTCAAGTTTATCTATGTGGTACTTGTAGGCTTCCTCGCTTTTCTTGGTACACTGCCTGAGCATTTCTTCAATAGGCGGTACAACATATAAAGCCCTGATACTTCGCTTCAGCCTCTTACCATACTTTTCTAGGGCAGCTTTATCATTGTGGCGGATACATTGCCTGTTACGGCAGTACCAGCTTATGAGCCACATACCTTTGTTTTTGCCACGCTTAATCTCTTGGTGCTGGAACTGCATATTGGAATCACAAAAATCACAAATTACCTTGTTGCGTAGCAGCCCATAGTCAAGCCTAGCTGCTGCTGTACCTTTGCCAGCATATTCTTTACCAAAATCACTGGCAGCTTCACGGTTGAGTAATATGTATTCGTCAGGTGTTATGAGAGGCAAGAAGTCATACAAGTCCACTAAGTTGGCTATGGTGTCGCCATGATGATATAAGCCAAAGTAAAAAGAAGATTCAAATAACTTACCAACTTTGTTTTTAGTCATCTTAACGACCCTATACTCATCGTCTGCAAATGTATGCTCACTAAAGTATGAATCGTTAAGGAAGTCCGCTATCTCCTCGTTAGTATTGCCTTGATTCAGTCGCATATCCACCGCCTCACGGAGTAGTTGCCAGTTGTAGCCGTCTGGTATGAAATGCCCCGAATCTTTATCAACGTAGTAGCCCTTTTTGACCACGCCGTTGTACTTGCCATCTCTAATATTGCCACTTGTGCCTCGGCTTACATCTACTGACAGCTTGTCTGAGTATTGCTTGGAAGTGGCAAATAAAATGCCTAGTAACATCTTGCCATTTGGGTTATTTTCAAACTGGTAGGTTCTGAAAGCAAGGTCTTGGATTTGCTCTAGGTCTACCATTTCAATAAGTTCGCCAGCCTCTTTCATGTTGCGGGATAACCTGTCTGGTGACCAAGCAATGAGACCATGATATTTACCAAGCCTGAAGCCCTCAACCATCTTGTCAAAAATAGGGCGGTTACCAGACTTTTTGGCAGAGCCAGATTCACTAATAATGTCTTCTGGCTTAATATCAACTACCATGTGTTGGGCTAACTCAAGACACTCAGATTCTTGGTCTTCCAATGACCGCACTTGTTTGGCTTCGTCATCAGTGGACTTGCGAATATAGATGACGTAACGGCGTTTTTCTTTTGGCAGAATCTTTATTAGGCTCTCTTGCTGTTTAGTGAAGTAGTCGGTTAGGTCATCAACATTGCGTTTACTAATAGGCAGCTTGAATATGTTAGGGTTCTGCTGCATACGCTGCTCAACCGCTTTTTCAGCAGCGAGTCTTTTATGCTCAGATAATTTGACTATCGTACGCTTCTTACGAGGCTTCTTTGTTTTGTCTGTACTTGCTTCGTTAGCCATGCAACGATTGTAGCATTGAAACAAGCCATTTTACCCCATAAACACCCCACTTAAACCGTGCTTTGTAGGTGTTAGGCTATAAATTGTTAAGGTGCAAACTGGTGGAGTTTTAGGCTGGTTTTGGTACTAACCGTGCCAAGTATCCTGCTTAGTGGTGGTAAGTAGTTCAGCGTCAAGCGGTTTAACTACTTTTTGACCCTTAAACTCAATACGGTAGGCTTCGCTTTTTAGCTTTTCACTTAGTATGTCTACTAGCTCAAGTAGTTTTGGGGTTGGTATATCACCAAGACCACGCTTTTTAAGCTCCTCACGGACAGCCTCAAGCTGTTCTGACCACATTTGTAGTCGGTGCTGCTGGGTAGCCTTGTAGCGTTCATTTAAGGCTTCACGGGTAATTACTCGTAGGTTCTGTATATCCAGCTCATAAAGCCTAGCCCACATAATTAAGGTGCTTTTAGACACCTTTAATTGTTTGGCAATTCTATCAAAACTGACATTTTCAGCCCGTAGTTCAATAAACTTTTCTCTGGTTTTTTGTGTCGCAGCCACCTTAATTACCTCTATATCTATTATACCAATCAATATATGGCTAGAATAGTCCAACAACCCTGAGTAAAATCTGTTGCAAAAGGTGTTTATTCATCTTATGCTAGGGTCAGAGATTTTAACAACATAAAGGAACAACTCAAGTGGGCAAACTAAAAAACAATCAAAAAGGCTTCGGCGCAATAGAGATACTACTTGCACTAATTTTCATAGCAATCGTTGCTTTTATAGGGGTATATGTAGTCCACAACCACAACACCAATAAACCAACAGCGTCCACAACGTCCAGCTCAACCACTAAGACCAGCAATAGTACCTCAACCCAGCCGACAACAAGTCTGACTCTTGCCCAAGCCATTTCACAAGTAAACTATGTGTACACTAATTACGAAAACGAAGTAATTGGCGGACAAGTCTTACAGGATAAAAGTCAGTGGGCAAATAACAATGTTTCAGCAGCAGAAGACTTACAGTTTATCAATAATCACAAGACTTGGTTCACGCCAGCATTTATAGCTTGGGCTAGTAATTATGAGACGACCAACACAACCCCAACGGGTGGAGAGTTCTTAATGTGTGTTAGTGGTAGTGCCGACTTCAATAATGGTTCTTTTATAGCACAGGGTGTTAAAGAAAGCGGAGTAACAGCGAACCTTAACCTAACCTACACTACGGGTGGTCAAGGGACGGGTGGTAAAACAACTTACAGTCTACCCATGACTGTAAAAGCAACGAACGCTAACACTTGGGCAATAGATAGCATAGACACTAGCAGCTGCGGTAGTTAAAACACCAGACCTTTAACGTACTGAAAGATTCGTCAGTCTATTGGTTAAGACTACGACTGAGGTTGGTTAGTGCTGGGTTCATCATCATTGTCGTCTATATGAGGGCGACCATCAGGGGCAATGTAGTGAGGTGGAGTTTTATTTGGCTCAGGACTACCATCATCTTGGTTTGTGTCCTTTTTAGGCTTCGGGACATCACTTGGACTACTACTATTAGTGTTCTGCATACCCTCAATCATATCAAAAACTGCTTGTCTGTAACATGGTTTGGTGTAGTCAGTGTTTCAATTAACAGGTTTAGACTGGTTAGTTTCTCTCTAAAGTTTTGGTGATTCAGTAACGCTTCGTAGACCTGTAGTAAAATAGGTTCGGCAGCAGTGTTAGTCTGCCGACCAAAATTCTTACTTTTATTGACCCTTGACAATGTATATACAATTGTATATCATGGTAGTGGAGGATAATAATGAAGACTATTTCAAGTGTAAAGAAATGGGGCAACAGCCTAGCAGTTCGAATACCCATGGTCGTTATTCAGGACCTTGGTTTATCTGAAAATAGCAGCGTCCAGATTATAAGTAATGGAATAAGTGCTACAATTCAGCCGAATAAGCATAAAAAACCAACTTTAAGAGAGCTAGTTGCTGCAATCACTCCTGAAAATCGACACGATGAGGTTGATTGGGGCAGACCTGTAGGTAAAGAAATATGGTAGCTCGGTATACTCCAGACAAAGGAGATATTGTTTGGCTTAACTTTAGTCCTCAGGAAGGTCACGAGCAAGCAGGAAACAGACCAGCCTTAATACTCTCACCCGAGAGCTATAATCGAAGTTCTAAACTTATGATAGCTTGCCCGATTACTACGAAAGTAAAAGAATATCCGTTCGAAGTACGAATTAAGACCAACAAAATTAATGGCGTTATCCTTGCTGACCAAATCAAGAGTCTGGACTGGAATGCTAGAAAAGTAGAGTTTGCTGACAGAGCACCCTATGAAGTGGTTGAAAAAACAAAGGAACTAATTCAAAGTCTTTTAGAAGATTAATTTCTTAAAAACGTGTGGCTTTAACCATTCGACTTTTAATATTAGGCTATCTAATAGTTACTTAGATGATTTAGGGCGTTGAATAATATACTCAAATAGTCTGAAGAGCCTCCGTGAATACCGACCACATACGAAATTATCAGGCCTATCACTTAGAGCAGCATATATCAATCTTTGTTTTCATCTGTAAAGGGGCTTAAAAAGGCTCCAACTAAACGTCCAGCTTGCTCAGACAGATTAAAGCGACTTCTTTTTTCTTCTGTTATTTTTTTATGAAGTTTATGTAGCGGATGGGTTGGTTCTACGTTCGTAAGTATCTCCTTAAACTCGTTATCAATCTCTTCTAGTTCCTGATCAGTCAACTCCTCGAGGCCAATAAATGTATCACGAGCCTTCTTATTAGCGTTAATTAATTCATTCAGTTTAAGATGTATGGCTTTACTATCACGGTTTTGGGTACTTTGGATCGAGAACACCATTATAAATATAATTACATTGGTAATAGCGGCGATAGCAGTTAGCCAAGTATCAGAGAAGTGGTAATAGGGGCCCGTAATTACCCAGACAAGCACTACGATAATTGCCAGAACAAACGCCCTTGTAGAACCGGCTAGTGATGCGATAGTGGTTGAAATTTTACGGAAGAAATTTTTCATTTTGTTAATCACATTATAACTCAACGATTAGATTATGCTTACGCTACAGTTTCTAGCAAGTATATTTTAATGTCAGCTTTTGACTATTTAATAATACCAGCTGACGACTATCTTGATACAGAACCAATAAAACATTGTAAAATTCTACGGTCTCATAGCTTTTACTCAGCTAAATAGGGCATTATATACATATGAGCTCGAACTATACCAATCCGTCTGTCGGACGCGACAGACAAAGAGCTAGTCGACGTAAAAGGTTCCAATCCTTTAAACGTCCCTGGAGCGTAAAAAGAAAAGTAGTTACTATCATCCTTTCTTTAGCCGTCATATTCCTAGGTCTTTCTGGTTGGTTTGGTAGCCGTTTAGTAGGTAGTCTGGATAAGGTCTTTCACGGCAACATATTTAGTGACGTCCATGCGCTATTTAGCCAAAGCAACCTTAAAGAATCAAGTGGCCGGATAAATATCTTGGTAGCTGGTGACTCAGCAGACGATCCCGGGCATAGTGGAGCTGACCTGACTGACTCTATAATGCTGCTTAGTATTGATCCTAAGAACCATACTGGTTTTATGCTGAGTATACCTAGGGACCTTTGGGTCTATATACCTGGGCTTAACTCTTATCAGAAAATCAATGCCGCTAATGACGTAACCAATTTTAGCCAGGCTGGTTATCCAAATGGCGGCATGGGGCAACTACAGGAAATAGTCCAAACCGACCTGGGTATTCCTGTGGATTACTATGCTCTAGTAAACTATTCCGCCTTTAGAGATGCCGTAAATGCAGTTGACGGTATAACAGTCGATATTAATAGCCCAGATCCTTATGGTCTATATGACTCTTACACTAATGTTAAGTTGCCAAACGGAGAGGACAACTTAAATGGCCAAGTAGCACTAAATCTTGCTAGAGCTAGATGTGATGCCGGCTCAGGAGATATCTGCTACGGTTTTCCAAGCAGCGACTTCACGAGAACCATGTACCAGCGGGAAATGGTAGTAGCCATCCTAAAGAAAGCAACTTCGCTAGGTGTTATATCTAATCCCCTGAAGATAACTTCGTTATTTAGCTCTATCGCCAATAACGTTCAAACCAATCTGTCTTTGCAGAATGTGCTATCTCTCGACCAGGCGGTAAAGGGCATTAGCTTTTCAAATCTCGGATCCTATACATATAGCAGCAGCGAGGCAGGTAATTCCAACCCTTTACTTATTGGTTATCTCGATCCAGCTTCAGGTCAAGACGGCCTCATACCATCGGCTGGAATAGGTAACTACTCCAGTCTTAAAGCATATTTCCTTGGACTAACATCATCAAATCCAGTGGCTAAAGAAGATGCCAGCATCGAAATATTAAATGGCACTAATATTAGCGGACTGGCAAAGCAAGAACAGTTGGTACTTGAAAGTAAGGATATCGCTAATGTTTCGATTAGCGATACTATCGGTAATTACACGCCAACATTAATTGTTGATAATTCAAATGGTAAAGATCCGCTTACCAAATCTCTCCTAGAATCAATTTTTTCTGGAACTGTTGTCTCATCATCTTCTGGCTCTGCTGAGGCTAAGGAAGCAGCCCAATATTCAAGTGATAACTTCGTAGTAATACTGGGCCAGAACTTCGCTAATACCCACCCGGTAGGCTCTTCAACTTCCAATTATTCATTAACTGGTTCAACCACAGGCTCTGACTCCTCTACCAATTAGTTAACTTAAAGGTATAATGACCAACATAAACTGTCTTACGGGGATTAGCGCAGCTTGGTAGCGCGCCGCGTTCGGGACGCGGAGGTCGTGGGTTCAAATCCCGCATCCCCGACCAAAATATCTGTTGACAGTGTACACAATAATGTGTACACTATATATATGAAGAATATAACACTTTCCGCACAAGAAGAACTAATTGAAAAAGCACGTAAAGTTGCCCATGGGCAAAACAGTACGTTGAATACTATGTTTCGAGAATGGTTGGAGGATGTAAGTGAAAAACAATCATCCAATAGAGATGTTGAGGTAACGCTTAATAATTTATGGAATCGAACGGGCTATTTCAGAATTGGCAAGAGACTTAACCGTGAAGAAATGAACGAGCGATAATGAACGCTTTCATCGACACTAATATCTTTCTCTATTCATATGATGAAAGTGATCCAGTAAAAGTTAAAAAAGCTCGAGAACTGATCCTAAAACTTATCAAGGAACATAGAGGGGTTGTTAGTACGCAAGTAGTACAAGAATTCTGTAACATTGCACTAAAAAAATCTTCCTCACCATTAAATCCGGCAGATGTAAATGAAATTTTAAACGAAGTATTATTACCAATACTTGAGCATGTCCCTGACAGCTCTTTCTATAGGAGGGCTCTTAAGACGTATGTACGATATTCATTAAGTTTTTATGATTCATTGATTATACAAGCTGCAACTGATTTAAAATGCAGTCTACTATATAGCGAAGACATGCAAAATGGCATGCAATATAATGGTGTAACGGTGGTTAATCCCTTTATATAACTATAGAGGGTAAGAGTTATCCTTATGACTCGTACCTTGTGTTAAGAGATGTCCTATACTATTTAAGATGCGTTTAATACTGACAACTTTAATTGGTCTAGTGATACTGCTTATTAATGAAGCCTGGTGGCGGATTAAACGGCCTAAAGATGAAATTAGCCGGAAAGCAGTTCACATCATTTTAGGCTGCTTTATAGCTTTCTGGCCGTACTATTTAAGCTGGATAGATATAGAACTACTGGGTATGGCTGTCTTTATAAGCATATATATCTCTAAGCACGTAGAATATTTCTCTAGCCATCTTAAGCAATCTAAAGGCATGCGTAATGTCCAGCGTACTACTTGGGGTGAATTCTTTTTTGCCATATCGGTTACACTCGTGGCATTAATAACCCACGATAAACTGATCTATACCACTGCCATACTATCTGTTGGATTAGCCGACGGACTAGCTCCTATTTTCGGTACATACTTTGGTAAAAGAAACAGCTACAAAATCTTTAATTCTACTAAGAGTGTTATTGGCAGCCTAACTTTCTTTATTACCTTAATTATCTTATTGGCTGTTTACCATGCCCATTCTACTCATCCGTCTAATCTACTGTTCTTTCTTATCTTAGCCTTAACAGCCACGGCACTTGAAAATATATCAATACTTGGTCTAGACAACCTATTCGTGCCACTTCTAATAGCGATTGCTCTTAGATAGTTTCAGATACGTATTTTGTAGTATGAGCTCTTAGGGCATTAAAGATAACAACCACATCAACCACTTCCTGCAGGACTGCGCCATAAACAGGTAAGAAATGACCACTAGCAAACACAATCATTAAAATAACACTTAAACCAATGCCAAATAATATACTCTGGCGAGCAATCTTAAAAGTGTGTTTAGCGATTGAGTAAGCAATTGCCACTCGGCTTAAATCATCAAGCATTATTACCATATCGGCTGATTCACTGGCAGCAGTTGAGCCTTTAGCGCCAAGAGCAATGCCAATGTCTGAGGCAGCCAATACCGGAGCGTCATTAACACCGTCACCAACAAAAGCAATTGGTCTATCCGGATAATTCTCAACAGTGTTTAATTTATCTGCCGGTAGTGCATCGGCCGTTATGTCTTTAATGCCAAGTGAACTTCCGACACTTTCAGCCACCTGTCTGTTATCTCCAGTAACCAATAAGAAGTGTTCAGCTCCTAGTTTTCTCAGAGACTCAAATGTTTTATTGGCCTCAGGCCTCATCTGGTCTACTAAGTTAATATAGCCAACTAACTTATCTGCTAATCCAATAAAAACAATAGTGTTTGCTTGTTTAGTGCGGCTTAGACTTCCGGGCAGCTTTATGCCTTCCTGCTCAAGCAGTCTTGCCCGGCCAACAACTAACGTCTGGCCTTTTAAGCTTGCCTTAAGACCAAACCCAGCTATTTCCTTAAGGCCTTTAACCTTAACCAATTTCATCTTTTCTTTTTGGGCTTCAGATATAACAGTCTTAGCAATAACGTGGTTAGAAAACTGTTCTAAGCTGGCGGCATAGGTTAAGACATCCTGATTATTAAAGCCATTAAAGCTAACCACCTTATTTACCTTTAACTTAGCTGATGTTAAAGTGCCTGTTTTATCAAAAGCAATAGTTTTTGCTTGAGCTAACTGCTCAAGAGCAGAACCAGTCTTTACAATTATACCTAATCGACTGGCACTGCTCATGCCGGAGATTAAGGCAATTGGTGCTGCCAGTAGCAGCGGACAGGGCGTAGCTACAATAATAACCTCCAAAAATCTAATAGCATGTCCCGACAGGGCCCATACACTGCCAGCAATGGCATAGGCGACTAAACTAAACGGAATACTGTATTTATCTGCCAGCCTAACAAATGGTGCCCTAGAAGCAGCGGCTGACTCGACCAGCTTAATTATTTGCTGGTACTGGCTATCTTGGGCCGAAGCGGTCGATTTAACAGTTACCGGACTATCTAAGTTAATTGAACCGCTAAGCAGTAATTCTTTTTCACCCTTAGACAGGGGTATACTTTCACCGGTAAGCGAAGATTCATCAAAGCTTGATTGGCCACTAATTATGACGCCGTCAGTCGGCACTGATTCACCAGGCTTAACAATAAAGACATCACCAATTTTAATTTCACTGGCTTTAACATCGACCTGCTTCTTGTTTTTAATTAAATGGGCGGATGTTGGCGCATGAGATAAAAGGTTATTAAGTTCACTCAGTGCCCGACGATCAGCATAGTCTTCTAATGATTTACCGCTGGTAAGCATGATAACGACGACAATTGCTGCCCAATATTGTCTAAGAAAAACAGCTGCCACAATTGCCGTTGCGGCTAGAATATCTATACCATAACTACCGCTTCTTAAATCTGTAATCATTTCCCAAAGCAAAGGAATAACTTCAATAAGTGAAACTGTGCCTAAGATAATATATGTTGCAGTGTGAAGCCCGGTGAAATATAGGGGCAGAGAAGCCAATAATGCAATAATAGCTAATGAAAACAGTTTCCACTGCCAGATAAATTTACCTATTTTTTTCAATTAATCCTCTAGATGCACGTTCCCTAAATTATATCAAACGTTGCTGTCTCTTCGGTTGATAATCTTAATCTAAAGAAAGACTCAAAAAACAGAGTCGATAATACTTATACTTGGGTTCGCCTAGTAAAGGCATTAGAACTTTTTCTAATAGGAAACTCATGGGTAAACTATTGTTAACCTTCGTTTTTAGTGGTATAATATAGATATTAATTTGTAGGTTAGTAAATGAGTATAGAAAACAGTGTTGAACCATATGATAGAGGTCGAACGAAATCAAATCCTTTATGGCGTTGGTCTATGGCCTTATTCACGACGCTGTCATTAACAGCTGCCGGGTTATCTGTGGCTGGCTGTGGAACACCCAAACCCAGTAATAAAAGTACAGGTGAGTCTGGTGCTACAACTGCTACTAGTAATACTAGTACAGGTGAGCCTGGTGCCATCACTGCCATAAGTGATCCCAAACCTGTTCCTGATTATTTTTCTGCAGCTGTTGCTAGCGTGATTATGGGAGAAACAATGCAATTACAATCTTGTGGCGAGGTAAATAATTCCAAAGTCTGCTCATACCTTGGAACTGTACCATATGATGGCGATTATGCTCTTTTATATATTGATGAGACAGAACCATCTCTTCTACCAGGACAAACCAATCCCTGTGATACTGCAGTCTACGAGGCTAGTGGCAGCCCATCTCCATATATCGCTGAACCCACCCCTGGCGGTTGCGTTCTTGTTCCGGGCCAATTTAATAATGAAAACTTTGTGCAGGTATATGTAAATGGTACATATATAGATTTAACAGCTGCTGCTCTGCCTCCTCATCCTGTTTTAGATAATGAAATTCAAGCTGCATTTGCTATAGCAAGTGTCCTAGCGAAGTCATGATCACCTTAGATATTAATTAGGCGGTGGCACACTTTACTAAATTATTATCTAAGCATGTTTTCTAAAATTATCATTGATCGATAGTTATTCTTGGGGTGCCTGAAGAGACTTGAACTCTCGACTTCCAGTTCCACAAACTGGCGCTCTAACCAACTGAGCTACAGGCACCACGTGACTTCGAATTATATCTTATATAACTCCTAAGGAGCAATATGGTTATATCTAGGATCTTACTATACCAACCTTGACTGGTCTTGGCATTCGCTTTTAAGAAAGTTCTTTGTTTCCGGAATTAACACTTTACGGACTTGTTGGTACTTAGGATTGGGTAATAAAGTATTAAGATCTTGGTTAATCAAAGGTTGGTTTATATGTCCATCCATAAATTCAATTAATTTAGTAAAGTAATCTTTGGGATCAAGCCCAGTTCGTTCTTTTATGACGGCACCCTTATATTTGTATCCATGGGTAAAAAAATGGTGTATGTCGTAAACATCTCGTCCGGCGACTGTTTTATGTTTTTTATACCTATCAGTTATAGCTACAAGTTTATTGGCAAACATCGTTTCAATAGTCTGACATCGCATCAATCGATCAATTTCGTTTAAATTCTGGACAGCGTAATCATTGGCGGCAATTACTAGATCGTGAGCACTAACCTTGATGGTGTTTCTTTCCTTTGGATTATTGCTGGTGTATCTTAGCTGAAAGAACAAGGGCACGTTAAACTCTTTGACTAGGTTTAGGTCAAGCTTTTTATAAACCTTTAAGAACTCACTTCTTAGTACCGTAATCTGTCTCTTATCTAGTAGATCAAAATCCAAATCGACCGAGAATCTATCTAAATAACCTAGCATGGCGGCCGCTGTTCCTCCCTTAAACGCTAGATATTGAGATAGCGGTGGATTATCTACTATCTCAATAAGTATGCGGTTCAAATAAGATTTATGCAGGCTATCTTCAGGTCTAAGATCTATCATAACCAACCTCCTTTTGGATCATCTTCACTCTAGACCAGTCAATATCATCAGTAAAATCAAAATGATATTTAGGGTTAAAATAAAGCATGTCGGCAATCGCTCTTTCTAGAGTAGCAATAAAATAACCATTCCGCTGTTCAATACCAAGTGGGTTACTTAAAAACTTGGCATTTAACTGGCGGAATAAATAACTGATACCGCCTACTGTTACTTCTTTTGATTGGTTGCTAACAAAAGTGTATTTGTAAACTGTCTGATTAATTACGCCGTGATTAAAAAGGATTGATTCGGTAGATAAATAGGCCGGGCGGTGGACAATGGCTTGTCCTAGGGCTGCTTTATCCAACCGTTCTATTGGCACAGTTGAGTATAACCCTTTAAACACCGGAATTAGAATACCCTTTTTAACATAACGTTTTATAGTTGTGTAAAGAGTATTTTTATTATTGACGCCCCATAAAATAGCGAGGTCTCGGCTGTGATAGAGGGTCCTATCGAGTTTAAGTAGTTCATTTATCTTGTACATATATGTACAGGATAACATAACAGTTAATAATAGTCAACAGTGCTTAGTTAAACTTACCGGGCTGAAGGTTGCTGACTTGAAGATTAGTTCCATAAGGCACATTGGCTGTGTCATAAAAGGTGTCTTTGTCCTGAATAATTGCTTGTGGTGGCAATTGGTCTGAATGGGTAGCAATACCATTAACCTTTTTAACAGCCGTACCAATAGCTAAAAATTCAATTAGACCGTTTCCCAGGTTATATATGTATGTCTTAATACCTAGGACATCATCTGCACCAATCTCTTCAGCCTGGCTATGAATCTTGTTTAAAGATTGTTCACGGGCTCCATATATTAGATTTGTTAATACATCAATCTCGCCCTTTACAAGGTTTCTAAGCGTTGCCTTAATACCACCGGCTATACCTAAAGAATAGACAGAGGTACCAATTAATAACTTCATTGGGGCATAACCGAGCTTGGCAACATTCCAAGTTTCCTGGGCAGTTAAGTCAGAAGTAGTTACTCCACCAACAGCACTTGCTAGTGGACCAACAGATTCATTAACCGAAGCAGTACCTAACATCATCATTTCCTGAACGCCGCTACCAAAAGGTATGATGCTAGTTTCAATGCCAATAACGCTATTTGCTCCTTCAGCCTTTGCCTCATTAACAATACGCTCTAAGGCTAAATTTCTAGTTGTGTTAAAGACATTGCTGAACTGTTTGACTTCACCCCTCGCCATTTGTCTAACTGAGCCAAACAGATTCCGCCCAAAACCAATTGAGTAAGCAACATTACCAAAAACAAAGCTGACTGGCATATAGCCGGCATCCCATTGGCAAAACAGTTCCTGAACATCTGCTGAGGTAGTAAAACTGCCCGGCCTGCCTTGATCTTGGCACATCGCTGAACCAACAGACAAAAATTCAATATTGCCCTCGTGGAAAACAACTTCTGATGTTACACCGCTAGCACCAACACCGTTAGCTTCAATTAGTTCTTTATTAAAACGTTCGAGTGACAACCTTCTGCCTTCAGCAATCATGTTGGTGATAGTTGTAATCTCACCGCCAACAAATGATCTGACTCCTGATCTCATTGAACCAATAAAACCCATGGCAAAAACACTGTTACCAACTAACAAATCACCAACCTTATACCCGAGCAGGTTAGCACAGTACATCTCATTGCCTGACATACCAGAGTATTTAACTGGATTCTTAACATCAGCAAGCTGTTGATCTTGTGGCGTATTGTCAGGATCCATATCGTTTTTATTTAAACACAAAGATTAGACAATTCAAACCAGACGCTAAACACTTTATATAATGCTTATACTTTGCTATATTTATAAGGATATGTTTCGAGAGAAATAAACAAATGAAACGTTACTTTATTGCATCACTCTTTTTTATAGTTATTAGTATAGCTTTTCTGATTGGTCCATTATCATCAATAGCCTCAGCCATTATAGTTCCTGCTCCTGGTGGTAATTCTAGTCCAGGCCTTTATTTTACACTAAATTGGGTGAATGAATGCACTATAAGTGGCACTGTTACTAATGTATCAAGTGACGGTACAAGCATCACAACCGACTTGACACTAACTGATCCAGCGTGCATTCAAGACTGGGATCAATACGGTAAAACAGCAAATACGACTCAATATTTCGATAACAATACCTGCCAACAATCAGTTATTGGGGCGGATGCTTATCAACCTGGTACGGCTATTATTCGGGGCACGATAAATTATCAAACAGCTAACGGCGGCTGTGCGCCGGATAATTTAACATCTAACAACTTTTTTACAATAGGCGACGATAGCAATGCCGACATAGTTTATTATGAAGATAGCGGTACTATTTATCGGGCCGATGGTAATACCTACTATACATTCACGCAGGACTCTAGTAATTCAAAAATATATTTGAGTAGTGGTGAACAACCTCCATGCGTAGATCGTATAGTTGTTACCGGAACCAATAGTGCAACATTGTGGGAGATAACGCCTAATAGTTCAAGTGGTCTTTATGGTAGCAAGGAAGTGCCGCCATCAGATATTGGTGCTGGGAAAGGCTGTGTAGTAAGTTTAGCTGACGATGACATTAATGGTCCCCAGGCTAGTGGCCAACCAGATAGCAATAATATCTGTATAAGTAATTTTGAGGAATCCGGTATATCCTCTAAAGTTTCAGGACAGTTGGCATCCTTTATTAATGCTACTTGTTCAAAACATCCCCAAAATAAAGATGGCAGTTTTTCCTTACATTTAGGAACATCAACGAATGCGGGTGCTTTAAGTGGAGGGGGGAATAATAATGGTAGTACTGGGCCCAGTTGTGAATCAAGCGGAGGACCACTGTCATGGATATTTTGCGCTGCTGTTGATGAGATTGCTAATGCGGAACATGCTCTTGAAAACGTTGTAGATAAACTACTTAAATCACCGACAATAGTATTAAACCCCAGTCAAAAGGACGATACTCACACCTATACTATTTGGTCGAATTTTAGAATATTTGGAAACATAATACTTGTCATAGCTCTATTGGCCGCTGTGATAGTAGAAGCAATAGGTGGTGGTGTATCGGAAGCATATACAGTCAAAAGAATGTTACCTCGCATCCTTGTTGCGGCTATATTAATCAATTTATCTATATATTTTGTTGCCGCACTTGTCGACATTACAAACATTCTGGGTCAGGGAATTAACGGTCTAATAAGCCAACCTTTTCAAAGCCCTAATGAGTGGAAGATATCCGTTA
Organism: uncultured bacterium; assembly: GCA_963762395.1. Classification (GTDB taxonomy): domain Bacteria; phylum Patescibacteriota; class Saccharimonadia; order Saccharimonadales; family UBA4665; genus JAJZKE01. The sequence continues at coordinate 178,135 of CAVXKL010000004.1, forward strand.
ATGGTTTTGCTGGAGGAATTGGGTTCTTCGGGTTGGTAGGAGCCGGAGCGGTGCTTTGGGCAGGAGGTGGCGAGGCTATAGCAGCCATAGCCCTATTTGTTGGTTTACCCGTACTGATGGCTGTATTGGGTGTTTTGTTTACGCTAATGATAAGACAAGGAATATTAATCTTTCTGATCTTGATTTCTCCAGTAGCTTTTGCTCTTTATACTTTGCCTAACACAGAACAGTATTTTAAAAAATGGTGGGACTTATTATTTAAAACTCTGTTGGTTTACCCAATAGTTTCAGTTGTATTTGCTATGAGCAATGTGACGGCTGTCATAATGTCGTCATTAGGTGTCAAGCCAGATTGGCTAGGTGAATTAATGGGTGTGCTTGCTCGAGTTGCACCGCTATTTTTAATTCCTTTTGCTTTCAAGATGGCTGGCGGAATAATTGGCAGTGTAAGCGGGGCTGTGGCTAATATAGGCAAGAAAACTACAGAAGCTATCAAAGGTAATCCAAATCGTGAATCTAGTCTTAGAAATAAAGTTACGCGCCGCCTCGGACAGAAATATACCGAGCAGCAATATAGAGCAGTTGGCAGTAGGAATTATGAGGGTAAAGGTATTAGGAAACGAACCAGGCGTGCAATCAGCAAGACTGCTGATCTGTTTGGTAACGTAGACGCTAGAATCGCTGGCTACAACAAGGCAGCTGCCGGTAGGCGAGAAGACATAACCACCTTCGGAGATGACTCTCTGGTCTTTGCTGGTGCTGGTTATTCACTGATGCCAGTTGAAGAAGGGCCTGATGGCAAACCAGTAGGAGGGACGGGTAGACAATATTTTAACTCTAAAGGTGTGAAAATTTCTAAGCAACTTTATGATAAGGGGAAAACTTTATATGGTGGTTCTCAGCACGATATCACCCAGTCACTAAACTATACTGTTTATAAATGTTTAACAGATGACGACAAAGCAGCTATGAAGTTTGCTTTTAATAAAAACGCCGAAGAACAGCATTGGACTGAGGAACAAATTAAAGGGAACTGGTTAGGTGCTACATTCCAGCATAAAGGTCAGCATGGATCAATTCGCTATGAAATGCCTACATTAAACAAAATAACAGGAAAAGTCATATCTACAGACATGGCTACGAATAGTAAGGCATACCATGACTTTCTGAAAGACACCAATATATCTCGACCATCTTTCAGACTTAGTGAGGTAACTGCTAAAGACTGGGCAGTAGCCGCTAAACAGCAACGTGATTTGGAGATGAAAGCGGTCAAAGGTAACGCAAGTGGACAAGATTTACAAGATTTAGCCATGACTTATGAATTATTTGATGCTGCTACTCACGAACTGCAAACAATACCAGGCCTTATTCCAAGAACGGGAACTGGAGCTGAGGCAGGTGCTCCTCAGGTTACTGCTTCAGGTGCTTCAGCCGCAGCCGCACCAATTATTGAAGCAGCTAAAAAAGATCGAGCCATGGAACTACGCCTTAAGGATGCTTCAACAATGGAGAAAGAGCTTATATTTACACCAACACCTCCTCCCGGGGTTCCTGGTCCACGCGGTCTAGCCAAAACTATCACTGACACAGATGGCTCGTCAAGTATATATACCAGTGGTGTAAATTTGAAATAAGATCTTTAGTAAATTAGGAGCGTGTTAGTAAATTGAAAAAATGAACAGCGAAGCAAAAACATTAATTAATGTAAAGTTGGCAAGAAAAAGATGTCTCTAGCAGTTTACGACGACGAAGCACACACACCAGAAAGTGATAAAGATAGTAATTTAACGGGTAAAGAATTAATTAAACCAACTTTACCAAATAGTATGGCAGGCACGTCCAACAATGGTCTAGTAAACAGCACGTCGTCTGCCAATGCCGGTAAACAGTCATCGTCAAAAATGAACCCTTCGGAATTGCTAAATGCTGAGAAAAATAGTACAAGTGCCTCAGGCTCTGGAGTTGTTGAAAATAAGAATTTTGATCTAGAAGGTAACTTTTGGAAATCAAATCAAAAGGGTGGTAGGACAAACAAATTAGCTGCTCTTACCTCCAGTGCAGTCAAGGGTAACCGTAAATTTTTACTTGGCGGAGGTATCGGTGGATTCATTATACTGTTAGTCTTTCTAGGTTTTGCAGCTTTTATCCCCTATGAACTGGTACATATTGAAGAAACTTTAATAAAGTACGAATCCAAAGTTGAAATGAAATTCGAGAAAGAAGCTGCACAACATATATTTCAAAAAATTATCAATCGTCATCTGGGGAAAACTCCTGAAGAAGAAAGTAATGCTGCCACTAAAGAAGAAGCGAGTGGAGCCGATCTTGAGGCTTCAATGGACAGCTTCGATACAACTAACCCAACGGTAGTTGATGATCTGGCAAAAGTCGGTATCAATGTAAAGGAAAGTGCAGATGGAGCGTTTGAAGGTTTAACCGACTCAGATAATAATAATATCACCAATAAAGTTGCGACTGATCCAGAAGTATTTGACGATCTAGAAACGGCTTTACCAGAATGGGATGTGGGTCAAATTGAGTCCTTCAGGCCATTTTTAACAGATCAAGCAGGGTCTTCTTGGAGTGGACTTTCTGATACTGAGCAAGAAGATTTTCAAAAGAGTGTTGAAGATAAGTTAGCAAATGGAGCGAACCAAGAAGACCTTAATGCTGCTACCACTGATGAAGATGAACCAGCACCAAAGGATTCCTCACAGGCCGTACTTAACGAAGTGAATGGTGGAATTTCTGACAGTGGGCAGGTAGGGAACGGTATTAAAGCCGAGGAAGCTGATTTAGCTAACGGAGGTTCAGAAGCAAGTGCCCTAACGGCAGGAGAAGATGCAATAAAAGGAAACTCGCCACTCTTAGCTAGTAGTATTTTGACTGATGCTTGTAGTGTAAAAAATGCAGCATCTAGTGCTTCCAAGTCGCGAGTACCAACAATCCTGAAATTATTAATACGACATGGAACTCTTCTTATTAGTTTAGCGGACGAATTAAAAAGCGGTAAGTTATCCGGGAATTCAGATAATAAGATGATGGAAATGTTGGGCGGCAATCCCGATGCCAAGTCAGGTGATCCAGACTCACAATCCTTCGCAGCATCTGCTGGTTGGCAAAGTGCTATCGGAAGTCAAGGTGGTGTACCGATGGACGAATCATCGTTACCAATTAAAAACGAAGGGACAGATATTGTTAACCAGATTAACAGTGATTTGCCAGGATCGAGCTTTTCATGTTCTCTTTTAACGGGAGCTGCGGGTGGCTTTATTCAAGGCTTAATGGGAGTGGGTCAGTTTGTTGCAGATGATTTTAGTTTCGGCGCTACACAAGTAGGTATTACAGTCCTAGGAGGTGCACTTAATGCGACTCTAAGCAAAATCGTAATCCCTGACATACTTAAATATTTTACACCGGTGGGCTTGATTGGTGCTGAGAATTCTACCCAGTGGTTAAATAACTCTGATGCTGGACTGAATGTGGCATTTGGTACCTATAGTCGTCGTCTCGGAGCTAACCCGCAAACAAATACAAGCGCAGATAATCTGTATAGTGAAGCTAGCGAAGCCGAGACAGTACAATACCAGCAATTACCTATTTTAGATCGGATGTTTGCATTAAGTGATCCTAATTCAATTACATCACATATTGTTAACGAGTTACCAATAGGTGTATCAGCAAATATTTACAACATAGCGAATTTTTTCTCATCATTACCGTCAATCCTTGGACGTAGTCTCATCTCTTTATTTATTCCTAAACTGTATGCTCAAACCACACCTACTAACCCCGGGGAACCTTACGGCATCGTCCAATATGCTTTTAATGATGGCGAGGTTAATCAATACGATCCGGTTGCAAATGAGCAATATCTATTGCAGGACGTTAGTTATCATGGTAATTCAGTCAGCAGACTAACCGCTCTAGGCAATCCCAATACCTATCAAGATAGTGTACAAGGTGATACTAATACTAATGATTTGCTACATTGTTATGTTGATAGTTTTGCTGAAATAATGGAGGATAATCCTAGCTTTGACCCGACAATGCCCGCACAAGGTGATCCTGGGTCTGATCATAACTGTGGAGCAATAGGAATGTATGATTATACAAGCGCTTCGCCAAACAATGTCGATATGCCTAATGATCAGACAGTAGCTTCTATTTACTGTTTAAACCTCGACGATAATGCTGGTGATCAAAACTGTATAAAGTTTCTATTAAACTCAGGCCAAGTCAATAATGATGTTGGACACTATAGACAATACCTACTGGACACACATGTAATGAGTGATTATATGAGTTTAACTAACGACCAATGATCTATAGGATATTACCACTAGTTATAATTGGCATAATGCTCTTTTCTTCAGCAATAGCCGATGCTATTACACCATCTGAACAACAGAGTCTTTATGGTAATAGCGAATATTATGATCCTGGCGACAGCTGTACTACTGATAATGGGGCTTCAACAATCTTAACCGGCAGTGATTATGAACAGCAGGCATATAATTATTTTATCAGTCAAGGTCTAAGCGCTACTCAAGCAGCATCAATCGTCGGCAACCTAATGGTTGAGTCATCTATGAATCCGACAGTAATTCAAACTGGAGGTAATACCGATGACCCATCTACCGTAACTGGCCCAAAAGTTGGTTGGGGTATTGCCCAATGGACCCCAGGGGATAAAGTATTAACCGAGGCTCAACAATATGGGGTCACAACTCCAATATATGAGCTGGGAACTCAATTAACCATAGTCTGGGATGAGTTAAACAGTGTTAGTCTTATACGTAATTCACCTCCCACCATTAAAGCTCTTGAACAAACTAATACAACAGCAGATGGGGTATTGGCAGTTCTTGAGGGTTTCGGGGAAGGCCCCATATCTCCACCTTTATGGCCCGCAGGGACAACTCTGCAGGAATATGAAAATGGTACTGATTACTCAACGAGGGTAGCGGATGCTAATACGGCTTTAACGTCATATGGCGGGTCATCAAACAATAGTGGTTCTACGAACAGTACCAGCGTCAGCTATAACTGCGGTAGTGCTATTTTCGCTAACTGTAATTCTTCCACATCATCAGGTGCCCAAACAGACAATTCAGTCTCTAATTCCAATCTTAGGCAAGAACTAGTATGTCTAGCTGAGGCTCAATTGCAACTTTGGCAGTCTCAGCCAGGTTATAATACAAATAATTTCCCTTACGCCAATGCAGGCTACCTAAATTATTCACAAGGAGAATATGAAGAGTGGTGTGCCGACTTTATTAGCTGGATATATAACCAAGCCGACTACCCATTTGTGGCCGACCCTAATTGGCAAGTCGCAGGAGTAAAAGAGATTATATCAATTGCCCAGCAGTCAGGAGGAAATTTCAGCTACCATCTTGCAGGTAGTGGTTATATCCCTCAACCCGGAGATCTTGCTATCCACTCATTTCCTAAACGTCCCGAAGGTCACATAAATATGTTTATATCCTCTTCGGGAGGAGTCAGCACCTATATCGGCGGAGATCAGCAAGGCGGTACTTCGCAAGATTATCCTCCCGATCCCCCACAATCTACTCCGGGAAGTCCGCCTAGTGAATCGATTGTTTCAACCGAAACAATGGACGGTTACTGGGGTAACAGCAACGATACTATAATAGGGTATGTTTCACCAAACTAGGAAAATTAATGGATAACGCAGTATTTAAAAGAAGACTGAAGCAACTTTCTGGCACATTAGTTGCCGTAATATTGGTTATTATTGGTTGGGCAATATATTACAATCAAACTTTTCATATAGTCAGCACAAATCCAAGTGAAGGTGATGTAGCAACAGTGAGTCCATACTTTAAGATTAATTTCAATAAAAATCTGTCAACAAAAAATATTAATATTAGCGAAAATCCTCAGCTCGGTAGGTACAAAATTAATGGCAAAACACTGACCATCAACATTGAAAATATTATGAGTCAAAATAATACGTACACTATAACTATTGGATATATTAGTGATACCTCTAACCAAGCTATAAAAAACAGCACAATATCTTTCAAACCAATTTATCAACTACCAAATGATTTATCACAATCACAAACTAATCAGATACTGCAAAACCAAACAAAAGCTGACATTGAACAACCACCAACATTTGATGGTACTGATGCATTAATAAATAACGGCCTAACAACTCAGCAGGTGCAAGTATTTGAAAACACCGTGATGGGTTTTATGAAAGCCAATAACATATCAAGTGGTGGCATAATAATTAATCAAAGTAGTGTTAATCCAGGGGCAATAAGTGGCAATGGCACCTTTACGCTAAATTTTAACTTTTCTATTGGTACTACAAATTATTCTGCGTTGATGGAATATGGTGGTCTAGATACTGCCCAAGTGACTATCTATAATTCAAGTGGCACCCAATTATACCAGACGGGTAGTATTTCATCTGGTAGCGCAACGAGTAGTACCACTAATCAATAGGCCTAACGATAAAGGGTCGACAGTTATTAACATGTCATTGCCTAAGTATTAAGCAACCATTTTTGTATTTTCACAATCTGATTTTGGCTAAATGCAATGGTACCCCGAGTAGGATTCGAACCTACGACCTTAGGCTTAGAAGTCCTCTGCTCTATCCAACTGAGCTATCGGGGCAAACTTACTAACAGGGGTGATTATACATTAATAAAGTAGTGTATACTACTGTTTAGGTGCTCTAAAAACAAAAATCATGGTGATCGACTTCATTTTAATACTTATTTTCATTGCCCTGGCTGTAGCCTTGGTTACCTTTTTGCTTCGAAACGACAGAGGTGAGAAAGAACCAATTAGTGCTCTATGGATAGCAGCTGGCTTCGGTCTCTTAAGCGCAGTAGCTGCTGCATTTATTGAAAGAGAGTTTATACCACTAAGTGCTACCAGAACCGGTAATCCTCTGCCACATTTACTAGTTAGTTTTCTTGGAATAGGGCTGATTGAAGAGAGCTTAAAGTTTCTGCCTCTAGCTATAATTCTATTCCCTAAAAAATACTTTAATGAACACAAGGACGGTATTATCTATTTTGCTATTGCTGGTCTTGGTTTCGGACTACCTGAAAACATACTTTACACAATGCAATTTGGTGCTAAGTCAGGCCTAGGCCGGCTCATTATGACCCCTATATTCCACGCTGCCATAACTTCTATGGCCGGATATTATCTAATTAAAGCTAAACTAGCTAAAAAGAACCCATTTACTATCTGGCCCGTACTTGTACTAGCTGTAATATTACATGGCTTTTATGATTTCGGACTAGCTTCGGGAACGACATTATTTACCTTCATGTCAACCATCATAACGATTGCTTTAAGTGCTAACTTCTTCAACCTGTACTTCAGAGCCCAAGATCACGATGAGGATATGGGACTATCAGCAGTTGGTCATAATCTCTACTGCCGAACATGTGGCTTTAGAAACAGCCAGCATTATCTCTATTGCACACACTGCGGCCAGCGTGCTTAAATAACAACTAGGCAATACCTAAAAGAAGACAAAAATGCCAGAAGAAAGACTCTGCCCTAAGTGCAATGAGTCCGTAGAGATGGGAGCTACTTTCTGCGGAAACTGTGGATATAAGCTAGTATCTGACCCTCAGCCGCAGGGAAATGCTTCATACGTATACTCAAACGGTCCTGCTAATGATGCCAAATCAGTTCCAATGGCTGCATTAGCGACTGCCAATACGCCGTCTTACGCTATTCCTCTTAACCATCATAAACAGCACTGGGGAGCGATGGCTCTAGCTCTCGGAATATTGGGGATTGGCAGTGGCATGCTAATACCTATCTTGGGTATTGGCCTAGGTATCTCCGGCATAGTGTTGGTTACTATGAGTTACCACTTAACTCACAAAAGATTAAAGATAGCCAGCTTAATTGTCTCTGTTCTAGCTATCCTAGTCGGTATTGGTTTTTGGGTTAATGCCATAGTTCACGATCCAAGGTTTAATTTAGATTCTAGCCAGCCAGCCGCAACCACTAACGGCTCGGCTGAAGTTAGTGTCCAGACGCCATGTTATAGCTTGTCCTTTAATACTGTGCTCAATGTAAATAATCCAAAAGGCAGCTGTACGTTAAACGTATATAACGGTACTGACATGGCTGATTCATCTGACGTATATAAAATTATAGCCTCGTCTACAGCGCTCACCAGCTCAGATCTTACCAGCTTCTCAAAACAAGCTATCGAGACAGATTTTACTAAAAACTTGCATGGCTTCACCATTACCAAGCAGGCAAGTGCTATATTTGCTGGCAGTCCAGCCTACTATATCCAGGCAAATAACGCAGGCGATAATGCCGCCGTTATCGAAGAAACAGTCCTTCTTACTAACTATGTTCCTTCAAACGGTGATAACTTCTTTGATATTATCCATGCCGTTAACGGTACTTCAACTGATCTAAGTTCGTTGGAGTCGGGATGGCAATGGAATGACTAGAAGAAGTAACCTTGGTTTTTATCTATTGCTGGGGACTATAGTTATTGGAGCAATTTTAGCCTCAACTTTTATCCAATTTGGCACAAACACTAGACTGCTTTTTGGTGATAGCACCCATACTTTTATACGTGTTACACCTACCGCCAACGGTCTTGCCAGAATATCCATAAGAAAGCCAGTCAATGTCAAAAAAAGCAGACCACACCCGTCAGTCGGACAATTAACAAATGGTTTAAACTAGATAATACCTATCAGTTTAAGATAATATATAATGTCTTAAGCTTACATGCGGGATTAGTATAATGGTTAGTACGGTAACCTTCCAAGTTACATGCACCGGTTCGATTCCGGTATCCCGCACCATTTAGTCCTTGACATACACATACAATAGATATACAATGTATGCATCATGGGTAATACACTACTAACCGTTAAAACTGACGAGGATACTAAAGACGAACTTAAGTCTTTTGCTGCTGAATTAGGTGTGTCAACTACCGCATTTGTTAATCTGCTCGTTAGACAAGCTTTGAGGGACCGTAAGATAGTCCTGAGTACGACTCTAGAGCCCACCTCCTTTTTAGAAGAAATAATGCGAGATGTTGAGGCAGACCTTAGAACGGGTAGCAATATATCACCTGAATTTGATTCTGTTGATGAAATGTTCAGACATTTAAAAGAGACAGCCTAAAAGCTTAATGGTTATGAAGCTCCGCTACCATAAATCATTTCAGAGACAAGTCGTTAAACTACCGGCAGCTCAAGAAAAACGGCTCAAAGCTAGCTTAAAGCTATTTCAAGTAGAACCTTACCATAAAGACCTATATAATCATCCTCTAACTGGCGAATGGAAGGGTTATCGCTCTATAAGCTTCGGCGGAGATTGGAGGGTGCATTATAAACAAATCAATAATGAAGTGGCACTATTGGTTGCGGTCGGTACTCATAGCCAGCTATATAAATAGTCAGAGTAAATCTGGAAGTGCTGACAATACTGGCCTTACTGCACTAACCAATATCGTGAACGACAGTGACTTTAGCGCCTAAAACATTCAACCTAGCAGCCAAATCCTCATAACCACGGTTTATGGTATAGACATTTCTAAGCGTGCTAATGCCATCAGCTGCTAACATGCCAATAAGTAGTAATGAGGCTGGTCTTAAAGCCGGCGGGCAGAAAACATCAGCCGGTCTAAATTTAGTCGGACCAATTACATAGAGCCGATGAGGATCAGCTAGTTCTATCTGAGCGCCAATCTTAGTAAGCTCGGTGTAATATAAGGCCCGGTTATCATACATCCAGTCATGGATTAGAGTTCTCCCTTTAGCACAAGCGGCAATAGGCACAAAGTAGGGCAGGTTATCAACATTAATTCCCGGGTAGGGCAGCGAATGAATTTTATCCGATAAAGCCTTAAGTTCACCGTCATGAGGGAATACGGTCAGATCAACCAAATCGGTATAACCATTGTTTGCCTTGTATCTGTCACTTCTGGTTACTTTGAGTCCCATCTTTTCAAGCTTAAGCAGCTCGACTGACATAAATTCAATCGGCACCCTTTTAATGGTAATCTTTGAGTTTGTTGTAACAGCAGCTGCCAAAAAGAACATTGCTTCAATAGGATCTTCACTAGGAGCGTATATAATATTCTTTTTAATAGATGTCACACCTTTTACGCTTAATGTAGTAGTACCAATACCATTCACGCTTACTCCTAGTTTCCTTAGGAATAAACAGACTTCCTGGATAGCATAATTGGCACTGGCGAATTCAATAACAGTCTCGGTACTAAATTTAGAGGCGGCCATTAAAATATTCTCGGTAACAGTATCACCTGGTTCATAAAGAGTTATCCTATCAACTGGTCTTTTCTTTACGTCAATGTGGTAGTTATTATTACTGGCCACGATGCTAACGCCGAACTCCTCCAGTCCAAACAGATGGGGCTGGATGGTTCTAGTTCCGAGCTTACAGCCACCGGCATAAGGAATCTTAAAGTTAGTGAACTCATGGATTAATGGACCAATGAACATAAGCGAACTCCTCGTTTGAGTAACAGCACGAGTGTCCATATTTTCCAGGTTTAATTTCTTAGGTCGTCTAATTTCAATATCATTGCCTTCAAACCACCTAACCGAAACACCGATACTTTCCAGTACTTCGATAATCCGATAGACTTCTTCAATTCGGGGGAAGGCCTTAAACCTTGTCACACCTTCGTTAAGTAAACTGGCACATAAAAGACCAACGGCTGCATTCTTGGAAGTTTTAAGCGTTATCTCACCCTTAAGCTTATAGCCGCCTTCAATTCTAAGGCTGACAGCTTCACCACTCAAACTAATTAACTGCTTGTTTAAAACGTCACTAATCCGGCCTAAAGTATCAATGCTTAAATTCTGATTACCTCGTTCCATGCGGTTTACAGCTGATTGGCTGGTACCAAGTCGTCTAGCGAATTCCGCTTGTGATAAGCCGCGTTCTTGTCGTATCTGAGAAATAAGGCTACCAATTTTCTTAGTTGATGATGGCATAGACTATGAATTTACCATAAATGATATATGTTTACAATATTTGTTTTTGTTACTACAGCTTCTACTATATCGCCTTTAAGATAATTTACCAGCCTGGAATTTTGGGAATAAATAGTTCCTGGGATACAATAATAGCTAAAGAGGGGAATAATGATGACAGATCAAGCAATCTTTAAACTAATTAACGAAGAAGTAAAAAGACAGAGTGAAGGTCTGGAGATGATTCCCAGCGAAAACCATACGTCTGGTGAAGTTCTAAAAGCTCTAGGATCAAGGTTAACAGATAAATATTCTGAAGGCTATCCAGGGAAAAGATATTACGGCGGCTGTGAAGTTGTCGATAAAGTTGAAAATCTGGCTCGTGATAGAGCTAAAGCGCTGTTTGGTGTTGACCATGCCAACGTTCAGGCCTACTCTGGTTCACCTGCTAACCAGGCCATTTATTTTGCTCTAGTTGATCCAGGCGACACCATTATGGGAATGGCTTTATACTTTGGCGGTCATATGACCCATGGCCTTAAAGTTAACTTTTCCGGGAGAATATATAACTCGGTCCAGTATAAGACAGGGAAGGATGGCTATTTAGATTACGAAGCAATGGCTGACATGGCCACAAAAGAAAAACCTAAACTAATATTTGTCGGTGCAACAGCCTACCCAAGAATTTTTGACTGGGGGAAGCTTAGGCAGATTGCCGATCTTTGTAATGCTTGGCTAATTGCCGATATATCCCATATTTCTGGTCTAGTGGTAGCTGGCGCCCATCCATCACCAGCTGGAATTGCCGACGTTATTATGACTACTACGCATAAAACATTAAGAGGTCCAAGAGGAGCTCTGATACTTTGTAACGGCAATCCTTCCAATCCATTAAAAGCAGTTGAAAGGACAAAAGAGAATTTACCGACACTAATAGATAGAGCAATAATCCCTGGTCTTCAGGGAGGCCCGCATAACCATCAAACAGCGGCCATCGCCGTTGCTCTAAATGAAGCAGCTCAGCCGGCCTTTAAGGAATATGGTCAGCAAATAGTTAAAAATGCTAAGCGTCTAGCATCTAACCTGGTCGACAAAGGATATAACCTAATCACTGGCGGCACAGACAACCATCTACTGCTAATTGATATGACCAACAAAAAGATAACCGGCAAAGAAGCAGAAGTTGCTTTAGGCAAGGCCGGTATCACAGTTAACAAGAACACAGTACCGTATGACCCAAGACCGCCATATGACCCAAGCGGCATCCGTTTGGGTACACCTGCTCTTACTACCCGCGGCTTAAAAGAGACGGAAATGGACCAAGTAGCGGAGTGGATAGATCAGGCGATATCGGCCAGCACTGATGATAAGAAACTAGCTAAAATACGGGCTGAAATCAAAGAATTTGCCAAGAACTATCCGCTGCCATCTTAAGGCAGCAACTGCGGTTCCTGGACAAGCTCGACATCGAACATGTCCTTGGTGGCACGAACAATTTTATCTCTAAAACGAAGCAGGTCTTCGGTATTTTTGGCGCTTTGATTGACTAAAACAAGCGGCTGTTCTTTCCAAGTAGCCATGCCTGTTTCTATATCGGTATAATCTTTAAAACCAGCCTGTTCAATTAACCAGGCGGCAGAAAGTTTCATCCGTCCATCACTTGTTTCCCAGCCAGGTGCGCCCTCATATTGGCTTTGAAGCTCTTCATACTTTTCTTTTATAACTATTGGATTCTTAAAGAAAGATCCGCAGTTACGTATTTTATCTGGATCAGGCAGTTTAGACTGTCTAATATTAATAATTGCCTGCCTAATACTGCTGGGGGATAAATCAGATATATTATGGCTTTTTAAATACTGTTCGAGTGTCTTATATAGCGGCGGTTTTATCTGTTCTTTTTTTAGATGCAGGCGAATAGATAATATATAGTAACGTTCTGGCTCTTTTTTAAAGCAGCTGTTTCTGTAACTAAAATCACAGTCATCATTCAGCATGGTTAGAAATGTCTTGTTTTTATTGTCATAAGCTTCAAGGCTGACTAATGTCTCAGATATCTCCTGGCCGTAGGCACCAACATTTTGAACTGGCGTGGCGCCAGCATTACCAGGCACTAAACTTAAACATTCAATACCGCTTAAACCCAAACTAACAGCTCTATCGACTGCCAGATCCCATTTTTCACCAGCCCCAATTACTATATCTGAGCCTTTATCGTCCTCATTTTCAATGTCAAAACCTCGGATATTATTTACCAGCAATAAGCCATTAAAACCTTCATCGCGCCAAATAATATTACTGCCGCCACCAATCATTAAAACCGGCAGTTTATTTTGAGTAGCAAAGCTGAGGGCTTCTATAAGATCATCACGATTAAGGATAGATACTAAATATTTAGCCCTACCACCTAGTCCCATGGTCGAATACTCAGCTAAACTAACATCCCTAAGTAAGTCCATAAAGGCATTATACGTGAAGCCGGACATTCCTTGCACTAGCAAGTTGTGAACGGTAATATATTGTTAGTGAGTAATACACACCGGCCCAATGCGCCATACAGGAATTTAGGTCTCCGTCTTAAGAGAATAAGGCATAACTATAACCGGACAGCTGCCGAAGTCTGCGGTGCTGTAGAAATAGACGAAGAACTGCTTAATAAAATTGAAGCCGGTGAAGAGAAACCTGGCGAGGAACTTCTAGAACAGCTTATAAACCATTATCATATAGAAGATCACGATGCTCTTCAGCTATGGTCACTAGCTGGCTATAACACCGAAGATCTAATAGTTGAAGACACTGACCCGTTAATGGCTGGCGGTGTAACTAAAAATGTAATCATGCTTCTCGCTCTTGAGCAGCGTACTCTTTATTCAGATTCACTAGACATACACTATGATCCAAACGGTTTGGTCCTTAACTTTAAGCAAGTTGCCGGTCAGAAACAGCCAGTGTCAGTCGCTAAGATAGGGATGAGCTACGAACAAGCAGAGCAGGTATATGAGACTCTTCAAAAAGTTATACTTAGATATAAATATTCAAAAATTCTGAAGGCAAGAAACTAAAATCGTAAAAATTCTTACTTACAGTTACTTCTCTCAAGCATAAGCTATATAATATTAACCAAAATGGAATATGTAAAATGACAATAGAAAAATTACTCGCTCATTTATATGAGAGCGCTAAAAAATTCCCAGGCCAGCAAACACTGATTAAAAAGTAGCCTAGTATACTAATAAATCTGATGGACAATAACAGCAGCAAGGTAATTTATAGGGTTGCCACAGACTTAGATGAGTATGAAATTGTCGATGAAGTATATACCGGCAGACCTTCACGGATACTCTATAGCGGTAAGTTTAAAACTGCTCAATCAGGTCTACCCTTAGACGACGAGTCAACCTTACTTTTTGCATATAACCGCTCAATGAGTGAGTTAATAAAAAACATAAAGCCGAATAGGGTATTGGTAATTGGCGGTGGTGTATATACGCTGCCAAGTTACATCATTAATAATCATCAAGACATAAGCCTTGACATTATTGAACCAGACCCAAAACTAGACATTATTGCTACTAAGTATTTCAATTTCAAGCCGACTGATCGAATAAAAATCTTCCATGACTGGGGGTTGCACTATCTAACAAAAACCTCTAACAAATATGACCTTATCCTAGTAGATGCCTATAACGGCAACAAGATACCAGATGAAATCCTATCAAAAAAGTTTGCTAAGCAGTTGCTAAAAGCCTTAAATCCAAATGGCCTGTTAGCGGCTAATGTCATATCCGATCTTCATGAGAGTTCGATTTTGTCTCAGATGCACCAGTCATACAAAAAATACTTTTCTTATGCTAAGGTCTTCCCAACTGATTCAGATAGGACATATTTCTACCCTCACAACCTAATTTATATAGCTTCCAATAAGCTAATTGAACCTAGGATGGAGTATCCAGAGATAACTGACTTAAGTTTTTACTAGATCGATTTTATCTTTTGCCTGCGACAAATAAAGAGCGAGCAAAGCAAAAGAGCCAGAGTTAATAATTCCCCAGTAAATGGCAAACGGTATACCAATAATAGTAATAAAGGCTAAGGCTACTAGTAGCTGTATGCCTATTACGCCGTAAACATTTCCTAACTTGCCTTTTGTTGAGTGCCAACTGGCAGCCAATGCTTCGCCAACGGTGCAGTCGTTAAGGATTAGATAATAAGGTGCTAGCAGGACTCTAGGCGCAACAAAGAAGAAAGGAACTATCAAAAGTATAATACTAGCCAATATAATAACGTACATAACAAAAATCAGACCGATCATCTTAAGAAGCCTTTGAAGACCATAATTTATGGCTGTTTGGAGTGTAAATTTATCACCTCTTAAACAGGCAAAGTACATAGTAATGATAACCGCATATATGAATGCACTAATTGATATGCTGGAGAGATCGTCTAACAAAGTAGTTGTAGAAGTATGTTTAAAAACAATGTTGAAAACGATCTCTAAAAGTATAAGGATTATTAAAGATAAGCCAATAACTGACACAAAATTCCAGATCTGAGGTTTGATATATGGCTTGACAATCATAAAAGACTTAAAAGCGCCAGGCCATTTATCTGGTTTTGGTACATCTACTTCATCTGTGGCGGTAAAGGAATCTGCCATTGGTGGCAATTATATCATTAATGTATTTATATCTGTTAGTTTTTAAACAATTAAATGTTTCACAATAAGCACAGGCTTGATGAAGAATCAATATTTTCGGGATTACTAACAAAGTATATAGCAATACAAGAATTTACAAATAACTCTACAACAGGACTTCTATAAATAACGTGTATGACCTATGGAGAATCTTACCTGCCCAAGGTTGCCCCGCCTATGATCGTCTCGCTTATGGCTGACTTCAGCTCCTTGTTGACGCATATGATTTAGAGCGTTTCCAGAAATCAAAGGAAGATCACCAAAATCAAATATTCTATCCGCAAATCTTAGCGCACCACGCCCTAAGTTACGAGACCGATCGTCGAAAGGCAAAGGCCCACCTTCTGGGATAAAGCCCGCTGCTGCTTCTACTGCCTCTACTGCCTCTTCCATCGCTGCTACCTCTTCTGGCGAGATAGCATGGAATCCACCCACTGGGTCTCTAAAGGTTACTGTTGACAGATCTGGCAGATCTGGTTGCAGATCTAATGGCAGATCCGATCCACTCTCAATTGAACTCATGTTATTTTCCCTTTTATTAGTTAGAAGTAAAAGAATAATCTACCACAGACACATTAGTTCGTCAATAGTCTATGGTACAGAGAACTAGAAGAAGTAAGAACTTATTTATTCCAACCGTATTCGGAATATATTATGCCTGATCGATAGCAATCTAGGGCTTGCCTAATGTATGGAATAGTATTATTAGGTAAATCATCAAAGGGGAACCAATCTATACCATCACTTTTATTAAGCTCTTTGTTATAAGATTCACCATCCCATCTGTCTATAGAGAAAAATAGGTCAAACCTTTCATCTTCCTCTATTCGATGCATTGCATGAACTAATTTCACTTTTAAGGGATCTAACTTTAAGCCTGACTCTTCATAAACTTCTCTACAAATAGCCCTAGATGCAGGTTCATTACCATCAACATGACCAGCAACTAAACCATAATTACCATCTTGATAGCCAGTATTAGCTCTTTTCAAAAGCAACGTTTTGCCATCTCTATCTAGAATTATATAAACGGAGAGAATTAATTTAAATCTGTCTTTAGGTAACATGATTACAATATATCAGAAGTTTAAGTATGGGCTTGATAGTATAGCGTAACAAAGGCAATTCCATCCGTGCTACCATTTAGCTCCATATAATAACCCCCCAATAATTACACCAGTTTGGACAATCATAAATAACCCTTGATAGAGAATAATCATTTTATCTTTATGTACAATGCCATACCATAGCCAAATAATGGTCAGTACTTCGTAGCCAACCCATGTAAATAACGACACCCCGGCAGCAGTCTTATTCTCAAAGATTACATATACCTGGGGGAATGTTATAACAGGCTCCAGTACGGCAACTATAAAAGTTAGTCTATCAACCAACCTTGGTTTAAGTACTTTTTTAACAATCAGTGTATGTACTTTATTAATACGTTTATGGCGATGATATCTGGACATTATTATTTTTACTTTTTCATTTGTTATTGTACCAGATATAAAATATGCATAAGAGTGGTATATCGTAGTCCGAGAGTCAGAATCGCTATTACCAAAGATTTGGATATGGCTACAAATTCAAAAATATAGTTATAGCCCAATTTTCCAAACACCTTTTTCTCGAAAGGCAGAGATTGTTTGCCGACGAGCAGCATTGATAAGAGCATTTATGGATTGTTTATTTGCCTTAGCATAGTCAGTAAGTTTTGCTATGTTTTGCCCGCGCAAATACGTTAAACGTTTATTTAAGGACTCTATAGTTGCTAACATAACTAAATACTCCAACCGACCAGTATGTTTGAGCTCTTGGTATTCAGTAAATGCAGGGTAATAATAATCAACCTTGCCCTTATTTCGGATAATAACTGATGGATAGCCAAGTTGTTTAAGCTGTAAATTTAGCAGTACTCTGCCGATACGCCCGTTACCATCAACAAATGGATGAATATGCTCAAACTCCAAGTGAAAGTATGCAATACGGTCAATAAAATAACTATTATCCGCGCTCTTGAATTCAATCAAAAGATCATCAAGTAACTGCTCAGTATGTTCTGGGGCTGGAGCTATATGCGTTCCAACACGGACATATTCGCCACTTCTTCTAAATCTTCCAGCGATCTCATCGTCAATACCACCTATAAGCATTCGGTGTAACAAAAGCACATTCTTTTTATTGAGCTCGAAGTTTTGATTATCTTGCAAATATTGAATAACTCTAGCTAGGTTTTTAGCTTCAAATAATTCCCGCACACTTACATTTCTTGAGACTTCAAGTTCAAGTAATATCTGTTCCGTTTCTTTAAGCGATAGGGTAGAGTTTTCGATAGCGTTAGAGTTATATACTAATTCTGGTAGCTCGGCCTTTTCTAATAAAGTAAGTAGGGAATCTTTGCCAATTCTAAGTTGCTCGAACTCTTTTTTGAGCCGAGTAATTCTATTTCGGTTATAAGCACTGATCATATTTAAAGTATACTAAATTAACGTATTAATGTCAATATACCGTTAATTATTTATGCAAGTAGGTAAGATTAACGTTTTATGCGTCTATACTAAAAGGCTCAATGAATTAGAACCCATTTCAATCTATTGGTAAGAATTTATGTCAAAAACAACCAAAATATCAAAGCCTAGTCGAGTCTATATTAGGGGCTGAATTCTTGTTTGGTACTCCCGAAGGGACTCGAACCCCCAATAATGGTTCCGAAGACCATTGTGATATCCATTTCACCACGGGAGCAAACTATTTAAGTGTTATAGAGAACATCTCTTCACACTTTCGTTTCCCAGTATAACTCACTTCCTGAAATTTCTAACCTGAGATATCCTTTATGAAAAAGGTTTTTCTTATGCATTTTGCCAATAGACTTTTATATATCCCTTGGATTAACTTAATTAGTATGCAACTAAAGCTACTGAGCCGAAGGTATATTAAGCGTATACTATCTCATCAGATAAAAGAATCTATATGAAGCGGACACTAAATACTTTAGATGATGTTAAGGTGGCCTTAAGGCCCTATGTGCCCCTAGTAAAACAACTTACTGGGCGTGATACGGTTTTTGACAGAATAGAACCCTTAATGGCCTATTTAGGTAACCCGGAAAACAGGATTAGGGCTATCCACATTGCTGGTACAAGCGGTAAAACATCAACCGCTTACTACACATCAAAGCTACTAACACTTGCCGGATATAACGTCGGGATGACTATTTCTCCCCACATAGATAAAATATCTGAACGGACCCAGGTTAATAATCAGCCTCTAGAAGATAAGATCTTCTGCCAAGAACTGAGCGAGTTTTTGGACCTAGTCGATTCCAGCGGCATCAAACCTTCATATTTTGAACTTATCTGCTCCTTCTCAATCTGGCTCTTTGCTAAACTTAAACTTGACTACGCGGTTATCGAAACAGGCCTAGGTGGTTTATTTGACGCAACTAACATTATGAAAAGGGAAGATAAAGTCTGTGTAATTACCGATATAGGCTTTGATCACATGCATATTTTAGGTAATACCCTAAAACAAATAACTGCCCAAAAAGTAGGCATCGTCCACGAAAATAATTCATTACTTATGTATAAACAAAACGAAGAGATAATGGATGCAGTTAGTGAGTGGGTCAAAGAACACGGCGCTAAACTCTATCAAACCAGCGAAGAAAAAGAGAAAACCCTATATGGTAACACGGACGATTTCAATAAAATGCCGGACTTTCAAAAGCGGAACTGGCTACTTGCTTACTATGTCTACCGTTTTATTAGAGATAGGGACTCGCTTAGAGATCTAAATGGCCGGGAATTAGCTATCTCCCAGAAAATCCAAGTACCGGCCCGGATGGATATATCTAAGGCTAATGGTCATTTGGTAATTATGGATGGAGCTCATAACTACCAGAAAATGGCTGCTTTTATATCCAGTTATAAAAACATGTTTAGCTGTCAAAAAGCAGCAGTTCTTATGGCCTTTAAAGATGACAAGGCATATCAAAAAGCATTACCATTAATTGAAGATATTGCTAGTCAAATTATTATTACGACCTTTAAAACCTCTCAAGATTTACCGGTTGAATCTTGCGCGCCAGAAAATATTGCTCTGGCTTTTAAAAAGACAGGTACCTTAAATATCACCATTGAACCAAATAACCAAAAAGCATTTAAATTACTATTAAACTCACCAACCAAAAATCTAATACTGACTGGCTCATTCTATCTCATCGCTCAAATTAGGGAAGGTCTTAAAAAGTGATCAGACTTATTGCCGCTATAGACAGCAGGCGTGGTATTGCCAGAAACGGCCAAATACCTTGGGACTTACCTTCTGACAGAGCATATTTTAAAGCTCAAACGCTTAAATTTGGCGGTAATATTCTCATGGGTCATACAACCTTTAATACACTCAATGGTTCACCTGTTGGCATAAATAATTATGTCCTGTCACATTCACTGATTAAGCTAACAAGCGGCGCAGTCTTGGTTAACGATCTAGAATCGTTCCTTAATAACCTTAAAGAAGACTTATGGGTAATAGGCGGTGAAAGTATATATGCCCTAACAATAGGAAAAGCTCAGGAACTTTACCTAACAAATATTGAATCAGACTTTAACTGTGATCAGTTTTTCCCGAGCTTTAGTGGTTTCAAACTAAAGTCTTTTGATGGTCCTAAAAAAGAAAACAACCAAACCTTTAATTTTGAAGTGTTTGAACGTAGTAATAACTATGCTTAAACTAGCCCTTTGATTTACTCCTTAGAATAAGACGAAAAAACACTCAAAGTTTATGTTTTAAATTGCCGCCACCAAAAGCTGTCTAGTAAAGGGAAATAATAATATGTTTTCCTATCTTGGCAATCTAACTGCCAAACCCCATGTCTCTGATATAATAATCTCATTAATACGGCAGTTTAAATCATGGCCAGCAATCAAATCGAATTATCTGTAGTTGTGCCTATATTTAATGAAGCCGAAGGTCTACCCACTTTTCATACATCTCTCGCGGGCATCCTTAAAAAGTCTGACGTTAAAAGTTATGAAATAATCTATGTCGATGACGGCAGCAGAGATCAAACTATAGAAGTAATTAAGCATCTTATCACTGCCAATGAGCGTATAAAATATCTACCGCTGTCTCGCAATTTTGGTAAAGAAAGTGCAGTAGCTGCCGGAATAAAGTTTGCCAAAGGTGACGCTATTATGCTTCTTGATGGTGATGGTCAACATCCAGTCGAACTAATCCCAAAGTTTATTAGTCTATGGCTCAAAGGCAATAAAGTAGTTGTCGGTATAAAGCGTTCCAATACGAAAGAAGGCTTAATTAAAAGGGCCGGTTCATATTTGTTCTATAAGACATTTAATATGATAACTAAACAGAAACTAATTCCTGGTTCTACGGATTTTTGCCTTATAGATAAAACTGTCCGCACCGCCTTTTTAGAACTTAAAGAGGTTGATAGGATTAATCGTGGCTTAATAGACTGGTTAGGCTTTAAAACTGACTATATAGAATTTAATGCAAATCCTAGACTTTATGGAGGGGCAGGCTATAGTTTAAGAAAACTTATTAAACTAGCAATTGACAGTTATGTCGGATTTAGTAATGCACCTCTATATTTTTTTGGTTATCTCGGAGCAATAATCTCTGTCTTATCGTTTTTACTCGGAATAACTGTTTTTATAGAGCAACTAATCTTAGGTGATCCACTTGCTTGGAAATTTACCGGAACAGCAATGCTGGCAATACTAATAATCTTTCTAGTTGGTATAATGCTAACGTCTCAAGGCATAATGTCGCTCTACGTATCTTTAACTTACGCTCAATCAAAGAACCGACCACTTTATGTTATCGACTATGACAACAGTATCGGAATAGAGAAGAATTAAGGTGAATCTTCTAAAACATAGACTAATGCGATATTTAATTGTTGGTGGCTTCGCCTATCTAATTGAAATGGCCACTCTCTTTGGCTTACATCACGGGCTGAAAGTCAGCCCAGTTCACTCAGTAGCTATCAGTTTCTGGGTAGGCTTAATTGTCGCCTTCTTAGCACAGAAATATATTACCTTTGAAAATCACGAAAAAAGACCGCATATAATTGGTCTGCAAATATTTATTTATGGTCTACTTGTAAGTTTTAACTATATAGTTACACTACTAGCGGTAAGTTATTTTAGTAAAACATTTAAAGTTTATGAAATAAGGACGGTGATCATACTTATAAGCACTGTCTGGAACTATGCGGTTTACCGTTTATTATTTAAACAAAATCAACCATCAATAAACGAATAATATGAAATGGAAGAATAAAAAACACAGCCTATTTAATAGAAAGAAAATGGGTCGTCAACTAAAAAACTTTAAGAAGCTTATTCTATCAACAAAGTTTGCTAATACTTACCTAATTGTTTCCCTGTTAGTTTTAGCCTCGAGTATTATTTTCTGGTCCTTTTTAAGTGCCAAAGTTCAGTCGGTTAATCAAGGTCAATCAGTCTTTGTCCTATTAATGGCTAATTTTCAGACTTTTCACCATGCCATACTGTCATCGCAGCAGTCATTTATACTCAAGTGGCCAGTCTATTTAGTTATTAGCCTTCTTGGCGGCAGCAGCGCAGGTTTAATTGGCGGCACCATTTTTATAGTTCTTCTTACCATAGGTTTACTGGTTGGAATATTAAGGCAAATAGAAAAGAGACCCCTCTATTTAGGTACAATTCTTCTTGGACTGGCGTCAGTTTTAATGCTCATCCCAGCCGAACCAAAAATAGGCGTACTTTTGCCGGTGAATATGGCAATGCTAGCCACAAGGAACATTGAATACTTAGTTTTCATATACGCCTTAATCAATCTAATCAAGTCACCGCATGCGCAGTCGAAGAAGTTTTGGCTAAGCGTCGGCCTTATGTCACTGGTAATTGCCTCGGACAAGTTCTTTTTAATTATATCCGGTATCGGTGCAATACTGGCGATGATCTATTATGGACTACGCAAAGAGTCGGTCCAAGATAACTTATGTCAAGGACCCCAAATTTCGGACACCTTTGTCTACAAGCTCACAGCTGTTAACTGAACTTGCTTAGCAAGATACTGTTTCGGGGCCATCTTCAGGGCCAGATGTATACGGTAGTGGTTGTAAACGTAGAGCTGTAAGTGAATAGCTTCAGTGAGCTGACCAACACTAACAAATCTGCTTGGATCTCCCAGATCAACCTTGAAGCCATTGTAGAAGCTCTCTTGGTAGCCATTCTCCCATGGGTGGGCTTTGGCTGAGTAGCTCAGCTTAATACCACAGTTGGTAGCCAGCTCCATGTAGATCTGAGATAGATACTCACTACCACGGTCACTATGTAATATCCTAGGTCTTCCATGGTGCTCCAGGGCATCGTAAAAAGCTGCTGCCACCAGTGCTGTATCATGCCGGTTGGATACATGCCACCCAACCACCTGCCGGGAATACAGATCCAGAATGGTGGCTACATAGATAAACCTGCCCTCGTATGGGATGTAGGTGAAGTCACTGGCCCAGACATCATTGGGCGCAATGGGAAAGTAGTCAGCTATGAGGTTCGGCAGCTCAGCATCTGCCAGACTTGGTGCTTTAGTGTAGACTGGCTTCTTGCCCCTGCGGCGGTAGGGCTTAATGCCATAGAGCTGCATGACACGTAAAGCCCGCTTCTTGTTGACACCCAGATGGATGGCTAACCTCCGGTAGCCATAGCTGGGATGCAGGTGCAGTATCTGTAATATATCCTGCCGGAGCTGCTCATCCTTAAGGGCTAGTCTGGACTGGTAGTAGAGGGTGGAGCGAGCAACGCCAAGCTGCTGAGCAATCTTTGTTTTACTCATACGGTGTGGCCTGGTTGCCTCAGCGAGCGGTCTTTTTTTTCTCTTTGTCCAGGTAGAGCGTCAGATTGCCGACCAATTCTTTAAGCATCTGGTTTTCTTTCTTGAGTTTGGCATACGCCAGTAAGCTTGGCTGGTTGTTGACAGTACCCCGGCTCAGCCAGTTGTAGATAGTTTTGGTTGAGATACCATGCTCCTCAGCTAACCGAGTCACTGGCACACCATCTTCTTTGAGCCGTTTCAGGATCTGGGCTTTAACATCTGGACGAATCACATGACGCTTGGGCATGAGTGAACCCCCTTACTAGTTACTAAATATTGCTACAAGCTATTGTAGACAATACTGTCTAGAATAATGGGTCCACCGCAATAAGTGATTATTATTCGGACTTCTTTCAGCATTATCTTACAAATAAATAAGTATAGCTATTATAGAAGGCCAGGGTGATGTTATATCTACTAGGGTTCAAGTTATGCTTGCAAAAAGACAAGAGATGACATATTTTCATTAGCATGACAAATTGCCCTGAGTCTAATTTATGGAACATATTTAATTTTGGTGAAGATAGTCCAGATCCAGGTGGCGGTATACTTTATGCCATAAGATATGATACTGACAGTTTGTGCACACATCGAGACGCGGTCATAGCTAGGCTTACTGCAAGTGGTGCCACCATATTTTTAACCGAAGAAGGTCTGCTAGCGATAGACATATCTGATTTAGATGATGAAAGCGAAGACACCGCCCTTTTATTAATAGAAGAACTCTCTGTGGTAAATGGGGCTCTAGAATATCACGAAAATGGCATTAACCCAGATTCAATAGAAGGATTAGCTAATTATTTAAAAAGCACCTTTTATTGGCAAATTGCTTCTGAATACACAGATATTAAAATTAGTGCATTAAACTTAGTTGATCTAATAATTCCACAAGTTGTAGAAGATCTACAAACAGCTCATGCTCAAAGTGGAGTACTGTCACTAAACGAACAGCAAACTGTAAAGGAATTAGGTCAATTTGCTTCTTCTAACTCTGATTTATTCGGCAACCTTAGAGTCGTTGATTTAAGTACTTATTCTCTCAATTAAGTTATAACCATTATGGAGGGCCATCGTGCATGCTGTTGCATCGAAGATTCAAGAAAGCCATAACTTATTTATCGTTGCAGTCTAGTGGTATGCTTATGGGACATGCGACTTTATAGAAGAACACAGTTCGGAAACCCCATTTTGAGAATTCCATCAAAAGAATTAAACAGACAAGAGATTTTATCTAAACAAACTCAAGATCTACTAAGGGATATGCGTTACACGCTTGAAAAAAGACGATACGGTATTGGCCTAGCAGCACCACAAATAGGCAAAGGAGTAGCAATTGTGGTGGTTGGGCTAAAGCCTACTCCGACTCGCCCAAATATAGAAAAGCTAGATATAGATTTAATTAACCCTGTTATCACTAAGTATTACGGTAAAACATTTAGCATGTGGGAAGCATGCATAAGTGGCTCAGAATTATATGGAAAAGCATTGCGTTATAAAAAAATACGATTAGTTTGGCAAGACAATAAGGCTCAAAAACACGAAAAAGATTTTGTTGGATTGTTGGCACAGGTTATCCAGCATGAGGTAGACCATCTAAATGGGGTATTGTTTGTAGATAAGGTTAAAGACCCTAAGACTTATGTAACCTTTTCAGAATATAAAAAAATTAGAAAAGCAGAAAATAAAGGTAAGTGATAAGTTTAAAGTCAGTCATACACCACCAAGGACTCGAACTTTTTAACAGATACGAAAGTGGCTCTAAAAACAACGTTTCCAACTAAGAGACTAATTCCTATCTGTTAGCAACTTTTGGAGGGCCATCGTGCATGCTGTTGCGTCGAAAATGAAAGCGAGCAACAATCCTCACATAGCCCAATACAGAGCGTACTAAAAGCTAAAGTAGAGTTAACTTAAACAAAAATTCTACGAGCTACGGACTATTTTTATTACTTGTCTTCGCGAACGGGTCTTTACTCATGAGTAATCTGATAACACAAACAACTAGTATAACCAGACTAAGAGCCAACACTATCTTACCTGAAACGTTTATTACATGTGACCTATGAGTTTGCGCAAGCGAATACGTATAGTTTGTTAGCATATATTTTGCTAGTACCAATAAACCTATTCCAACCAAAAGCCCGACAATAACAAGAGCTAGTAATGCCTTATTTGTTTTAGTCACTTTTTGAGTGCTATTAGACATGTTGGTAGTATATCAAACTAATTTACCCCACGGTGAACTCGAACTTTTTAACAGATACGAACGAAGCCCTAATAACAACATTTATAACTTAGAGATTAATTCTGATCTGTTAGCAACTTTTGGAGGGCCATCAGGGACTTGAACCCTGGACACCCTGCTTAAGAGGCAGGTGCTCTAACCAACTGAGCTAATGGCCCCTGATTTGTTACTCTAACAAAAAAATGATCTATTTACTAGATCATCTTATCTTAAAACATTAATATTAAGATTAAGGCAGTTATAGTTGGAATCTAAGTATTTAGTGTATTGAGTTAACCATACATGCCCACCATTAAAGCTATCTAAACAATAACTGGTAGCCATTTGCTTTGAATCAGATGCCGTGGCAACCCAAGCTGGCAGTAAATTTATCCAGTTATTGGTTATTGATTGCCATTGACCTGGGTAAGAATAAAAGCCAATAGTTGGCATAAAGGCATGTTTATGGATAGCGGCAATCATACCAATTAAAGCTTCTCGGTTCTGTTTAAAACTACTGGTCCAGCTATTTTCAGTCTCAACATCAAGCCACCAAACAAAGCTATGACTATCCTGACTCCAAGCGTACTTCATCGAATAAACAGCGTCGTTATATCCAAAGTTATATGCCAGGCAGTTTAAATTGTTTATCTGGCAGTGTTTTGGACTGTCCTTAAACATAAGAGCATAACTTTTGCCCGGATAGCCAGTATTTAAATAGATTGAGTAGTTGTTGTGAAAGAGCAGGCTTTCCTGAGCTAAACAAGGATTATGACTAAAATCTAATCCGTCATTAACGCCAAGGATGCCACTACTACTTAAGCTGGTTATTCTTTCATTGCAATTAGGCCAGGATAGATCATTAAGCGTTAGATTATCGGCAAAAGCAGGACTAGATGATAAGAGCAGGGAAGATAAACATAAAGCCGCTATAACTATGAAAAATACACCTCTTTTCATTTCTTTGACATCATAGTCCCTAAATCTAGCTACTGTCTATAACTTCATCTCTGGTACAATAACATTCATGAAATTACTCAATGGCCAGGAACTAGCCGGGTTTATTAAAAAAAGACAAGCCGGGGAGGTTAGTGCTCTTTATTCAATTCATCACATAAAACCCAAACTGGCCATAATCTTAACGATTAATCATCCAGCTATTAATGTCTACGTTAAACTTAAGAAAAAATACGGTCAGGACATTGGCGTCGAAGTTAATGTATATAACATTTCTCAAGAGGAAGTACCAGCTAAACTTAACGAACTAAATAAAGATAAGTCAGTTAACGGCATAATAATTCAGCTGCCAATTAAAGACCCGGAAAGAACTGAAAAACTAGTCAATCTAGTTGACCCGAACAAGGATGTTGATGCCCTGGGTAAGAACGCTACTTTTGAGCCAGCCACGCCAATGGCCATCATGTGGCTTTTAGCCGGCTATAATATAAATTTAGTCGGCAAAAACGTTCTATTAATAGGACGGGGTAAACTTGTTGGCCTGCCACTAGAAAGAATGCTTAAAAATAGCGGTATCAATGTGACTGTAGCTGACCGAAAAACAAGCGACCTGAAATCTGAGACTCTAGAAGCGGACGTTATTATAACAGCTACCGGTAGTCCGGCTATTTTATATTCGGACATGATCAAAGAAGGGGCAGTTGTTGTTGATGCCGGTGTAGCTAGCGAAGAAGGTAAAACAGTTGGTGATGTTGATGAATCACTTTATGAACGCTATGACTTAACAATGACCCCTAAAAAAGGTGGTGTCGGACCATTGACAGTCTGTGCCCTGTTTGAGAATGTCATCATGGCCGCTAAACGTAAGAACAAGCACTAGAGAGAAGGTATTCGAACTACCTAGGCAAAGTTACGCCAACTTGTCTAGCAGCTTTCAGTAATTCAGCGTTTAAAGTTAAGAGCTTTTTCTCAATTGAGAACTTATTGAACCTAGGGTCAGTTATAGTCGAACCCTGTAATTGAGCAATCATTTTATATATTTCTTTAATGTCATTTCTTAGGGCTTTCAATTCACCTTTTATCGGGTCAAGTTCTTGTCTTAGCTCTTCTTTAAGAATACTTCTAATATCCGAAAGATCTGTTGCTGTTAAACTCATTGTAACCCCCAAAATATTATAAGTATGTATATATTACGCTCAAATTTAGGTAGCAGTCTATGATATTTTTACAGACATTTAATAATTCAGAAACTGACTAGTCTTGCCAGTTTTTAATAAAGTTATTAAAGAGTGGTTTAATGTCTATCGGCATTTCACTTGTTTTAAGTGCCCGATAGTTATAGCTAGTCGGAAGATCAAAGACATATTTCTTACGAAGACCAGGATACTCTTTAAAGCAGAGCTTCATAGCTATCCTTGCTTCTTTGATTTCACCGACACAATCAAACGGCTTATTACCGCTGATTCCAAGAAGTTGTCTATATGTTTCCCCTAGGCTCGGCTCAAGTAAAAGATTCTTGCCATGCCACAAACTCTCTAAGGCTGATCTTTTAATAAACGGTGTTAAGACCATAAAGACAAAGGCGCACTTAGGACATTCACCGCACCAGAATATATGGTCTGAATGAAGCGTATATGCTCTATTGCACGAACAAAACACGCCCTTATATTTGCTAAAACCGGTTGATGCAAACACTTCGGCAACATAAAGCTCGCTCATTGGTCTTAAGAATGAGTAGTATCTAATAGACTCACCATAACTATTCTTCAAGAATCTTTGATAAGCTTGTTCAAACTGCTGACTCTTAGAATACTGGTGATTAATATCAACCCCTTTGTATTTTAACGTTGGTTCGTTAGCCGTTTGTTCGTTACTAACAACTACATCACGTCTGCCCGTTAAGATGGCAACGACTACCCCAACCGAAGATATAATGGCTGAAATAGGTATGTGGCCGTTTAAGGCTCCCATTGCATTAAGCTCAATGAGCTTAGGATCAATTATCCTTTCCACGAAAGCATGTTTTGTAGCTGTCTTATTAACCAATGGTTCTAACTGCTGACGATGATTTAAACTCCAGGTCATAAAATCTACACTTGCTTTTTTAAAAGACTCAACAGTTACTAAAGAATCCTTGCCGCCGCCAATACCAACCAGTATTGAGTCATGTTTACCGCCGTCTAGTACATCCTTATGCTTAGAACTAACCGGGAAGTTAACCTTGCTCTTTGGATCAAGTTCGTTAACAAACCAAAACTCACCTAAACCTTTTTCATATATCTGGCTATAAAAAGCCGTCTCATCTGCCGTTAGATTTCCCAGTGACAGCTCAATATTTTTAGGGTTATAGGTTTTAAAGTAAGAAACACCGGCAATTAGCAGCAGGTTTTCAAGAGCTCTATCTAACTGCTTGTCGTCATAATCTGCGAAGTCAAAATCAAAGTAGTAGTTTTCACTAAATTCTATTCCATCGGAATAAGCATACTTAAGTTCAAGTGTCTTTAATGTCTTATCAAAGATATAGTACTTAAAAATAAATGTCTTATTTTTACTCACAGATTATTAACTGCCTCGTTAAACTTCAGTCCTCGATCCTCAAAGTTCTTAAACATATCAAAACTAGGAAAACTGGGGGAGAGAATAACACTGTCTCCTTCTGTAGCTATCTTACTTGCCATAGCGACAATATCTTCCATTGAATTATCCGTTCCAAGGACTTCATAGTTAGTAAAATTAAACCCATCAATAACTTTAGCCAATCTTTCGCCTGACTGACCAATAATTAGTATCTTTTTAATATATTTAGCGTTATCTGCTATTGCCTTAGCTAATTCTTTAAGATTAAGGCCCCTGTCCATGCCACCCAGTATTAAAATCTTTGGTCCTTTAATAGCCTCAATAGCGGCAACGGAGGCAGATGGCGCTGAAGCAAATGAATCATCAACATATTTAACACCGTTAACTTCTCTAATAATCTCCAGTCTAAAGGGAAGGCCGCTAAATTCTCTTAAAACATCGGCCATTGCTTCAATATCCTGATTTATCTGCCAGACGGCCGTAACAGCGGCACAAACATTTTGTAAATTATGCCTACCGATTAGTTTAATTTCACTGATCCTAATAATTGGCGTGCCTTCAATAACGATGTTTGAGCCGGCAACTAAAGCTCCAGGCGACTTAAAGAATGGTATTAATTTACCGGGTGAGGTAGAAGCAATTCTTTTAGAGTTGTCATTAAGGCCGTAATAGATGGCCAGATCATCCTTAGTCTGATGTTCAAATAACCTAGCTTTAGCTTGGTAGTATTCATCTACGTCGGTATGCCAATCTAAATGTTCCGGCACTACCATTAAACAAACAGCGATATGCGGCGAATACTTTAGATCAATTAACTGGTAATTAGCGAGCTCTAGAACCACCCAGTCTTCTTCTTTAATATCCTCAGCCAATAAATCAAGCGGCGGTATACCAATATTGCCACCAAGATGAACTCTTATACCACTAGCTTCAAGCATTTTAGTAATTAAGGTTGAAGTAGTTCCTTTTCCTTTTGTACCAGTTACACCAATGACATTCTTTGTTGGGCAGAGCCTTAAAAACTCGTTGGTGTTAGAAGTAACCTTATCTAGTATTGCCTCGCCATTAGCCGCGACAATCTCAGAAGGATAAATACTAGGGCTCCTAAAAATAAGATCAAACTTATCCAGTCTGTTCAAATATGTTTCACCGATCTGACTGTCAACACCCTCGGGCAAGTCCAGCGCCGTGTCTCTATCGCAAATAGTTATATCGTTATCTTTATTTTTAAAGTATTCATATACAGATTGACCCTGAATGCCATAACCTAAAATAGCTATTTTCACTTTAAGCTATTATGCCAGTTTAGTGGATCTTTAGCTATCCGAGTTGTTTCTTTACAGTATCGGCAACTTGTCTTGGCGTCATATCAGCTTTTAAGATAACACCGCTAACACCTGATTTTTTAACAGAATCAGGAATCTCTTGTTCACCCATATTAGTAAGAATAATAACCTTAATATCCTTGCCCCAGGAAGTTGCTCTCATCTTAGCTAACATCTGGTCACCGGTCATCTCAGGCATCATAAGATCAAGTAATATAATATCCGGCTTCATGGACTGGGCCAGTTCAAGGCCGACCTTACCGTTTTCAGCCGTTTCAACCTGATAGCCTTCAGACTCAAACTTAAAACGGTACATCTGGCTAATGGCCTGATCATCCTCAATAATAGCTATCTTCACGTTTTTAGGCATATCTTAATCCTAAGACAACTTCACTTCTTTTACAATTTAACTGGACAGTACTTCCCTAACAATATCTATAACTTGCTGTGGGGTGTAGTGTGCTTTGACTATATATCTGTCGACATTAAGCAATCTTAATTTAGACGGTGCCTCATCTTTAGAAATATTCGTTAAGATAATAACCTTTATATCCTTAGCCCAATCAAACTTACGAAGATCCTCAAGCATATCTTCACCGTTTTTAATGGGCATCATAATATCAAGCAGTATTAAATTGGGCATGAACTCTTTGATCATAGTAAGGCCAGCCTCACCATCATTTGCGGTCCTGACATCAAAACCTTCGAGTTTTAATTTAAACACATATAGCTCTTGTATAGAGATGTTGTCCTCTATAACCGCTATCTTCATTTTCTTGTTACCCTTTATGCTTGACATTTTACCACTTTAATAGTATTCTAATACCGTATTTTAGTACATTAGAAGAATAAAAGCACTCGTTTTGTAAGGGAGACTTTACGGGCGAGTGCTTTTAACTAAAAGAAGGCAAAAAACATATGAATGTCCACGTAGCAAGCGGTTTAGGCACGGGTCCTACAAAGCTATCTGCTTTTGATGCAGCTCTGAATGCAGCCGGTGTGGCCAACTACAACATTATAAAACTCAGTTCTGTTATACCTGCCAAAACGAAGGTAGTTATACATAATGATGGCGACAAACTAGACAGGCCATCAGGCGAGTGGGGCGATAGACTATATGTAGTCATGGCTGAATCAAGGGTAGATACGCCAAACGTTGAAGCTTGGGCTGGGATTGGTTGGGTGCAAGACAAGAAAACTGGCAAGGGGCTATTTGTAGAGCATGATGGTAACAGTGAAGAGGCCGTAAGACGAGACATTACCCAAAGCCTAGAAGCCTTAATGGCTACACGCAATGTAGATTTTGGTGAAATAAAGATGAAGGTAGTTGGTAAAACCTGTACACATCATCCTGTCTGTGCGCTAGTTGTAGCTGCATATAAATCTCAGAGTTGGGATAATGGAGCTGAGTAATGACATCCTCACTTCCCGCGGAACCTGAACACATTAATCTACCCATATCAGAGGATTTGGTAGGAATAGTTGAGCATGATAACCCAGGGGCAACAACGGCGAGTTATGGAGTAGATTTAGTGCCAGAAAAGGTTGGCCTGTTAGAGAAAGTCAAAGACGCTACAAGAAAAGCAGTTTTAGCGGTAGAGGTAAACCCCTTTACTAATGAAGGCTCCCGTTATGCTGCCCTTGCGGCTGCAAATACTATAACTCACAGTAACCCATTAGCCGGAGCCGTGGTTCTTGGTGGTAGCACGCTATTAGTAGAAGGTGGGGGAGCAATAGCAGCCAGTAGTCTAATTATCAGGCCAAACGGCGTAAAGTTTTTGAAATGGCTTAATAAAAGACTACAAAACTTTCTACCAGAAGATGAAGGACTTACTAAACCGATTGTTGATGCTGGTATAGCAATGACTTTTGGTACGCCGGCATTAATGACAGTAGAGCAAAGCAGAAGACCTGAGCGTACCTCTATAGAGGCAAGACGTCAGGGGCTCATAACAGCTACTTGGTTGGCCGGTGTTTTTGCTGTAGAAGGAGCTCTTACATCAATGGGGGTTCAAGCTGTTAATAGTATTCCAGAAAAAGTTTCTGCCGGGGTTCTTATAACTGGTGCCTTATTCACAATGCCAAGTTGGATTAGAAAGATTACCTCTGCTCGAAGCGTTGAGTTAGCTGACCGATATGGTACGGTTAGTGAAATAGTCCAGGGTAATTCTATTACACAGGAACAAATTGAAAAATCGCTTGATAATTATGAGGCCTTTCGCAACCAAGAAGACGAGGCGGTTAAGATAGGGCTTTATGGCGAGGATCTAGAAAAAGCATTCAAGAATCCTGAAGTTGTTCTAATAGAGTATAAGTCCAGGAGAAAAGGGGGAGAGACCTATGCACCCCTACTAATTCCAGTTAAAGAATTGGAGTGGTATAACACGAAGTTACTAACAGAAACTTACGGTGAGGGTGAGGAGGTTTATTATTATGCTCATCCACCCATACCAAGTTCTGAAGAGTCGCAAGCATTAATAGAAGATGCTATTAGGCAAAGGCTGGATAGTGGCTCAATTATTTTTACAGATCAGTATATTAGCCAGCCAGATGGCGTTTTAGAGAGTATAGCTAGTAAATACCCTGGTCTTTATTTACTTGAAAACCTTGGTAATGGTGAAAAACGTAAAACTGGTGAGGTCTTCGTTGCACCCATTACGTTCAATGGCGTTACGGAAGTTAAGGAAGGCCCACCCCTAAGGGAAGTATATCGAAAACTTGTTGAAGGCGGGGAATTATCAGTTGATGAAAATGATGGAGTTGCTCTCATAGACGTCATAGAAGGAGAAGATGCAGATAAGATATGGGAGATTTACAACAACCCATTCGCTAAGTTAACCGAGGGACATCCAATGTATGCAGGCTTTACCAAAGAAGATTTATTAGATATTCTGGCAGATCCAGAAGTAGCCAAGATAGTTAATCGTGTAAATGGCTCCATAACCACTCTTTGCTTTTTTGTTCAACGTTTTGACCATTGCCCATGGTTCAATAGACAATATTACAAAGACAACTATCAGGAGTATTATGACACAAATAATATAGTTATCTTCCCAGGTATTGTTTCGGATGAGAAAGCCAAAGGATCTGCATATTCGCTACCTGTCATAGATCTTACGACCAAACTTTATGCCGGAAGGGGTACTAATGCGCTTATTACATTTGAATGTACTGAAACTAGTGCAGAATATATACCAAAACTAGTCACATTCGCTATCAATCATGGTAATTATGGCAGGATTCAGCCAATAGGTAATCCTATATCTGTTACAGAATATAAAGCTTTACGTCTAGCCAGCTAGCTTATTCGTAATAGTATATTTCTTTAGGAAAGAACCTTCCTCGTTCATGTAGGATTCCTTAAGTCTACGCAAACCAGGAATACCAAGGTCTTGTTCCCAGTTGACATACTTACAACCGAAATGTTTTAACTCTTTTGCAACCAGATTCGATAGGAAGACATCGATATTCTCAAAAGTTAAAATAGACTTTTGAAAATGGCAAATAGCATAGTCCATTTGAACTATCTCGTTAATAGAAAAACCAACAAAAGTATTGGCCAAAAAAACCTTGATACCGACCAGCGTAAGGTGCTCCCCATACCTAAGGAGCTTTTCTATCGCAGCGGCTTCGCGTCGCACCTCATCATTATTACGGTGACGTTCCGATGACCAGCCCAATAAAATCTGATCCACCTCGTGCTTAGTAGTCGGATCGTTAAACTGCATTTTTTTGAGTGACAAATCTTCATGATAAGTGCGTACAAATTTACTTATTTTATTGCGTTTAATTTTGTTATGGCCACCAGCTAGATCTACTTGAGCTGCAAGAGGATATATGTAGTCAAATTGATCGCGGTCCTCGGCAACTTCAAAACTAGACGGAAAATGAATTGAGCCTATAACGTCTGCTGGTACTAATTTTAAGCTCGGGGTAAGATTTAGCAGAACGGCGAGGGACCTATCAACATCTTGTTTCCCAAGAATTGAATAGACAGGTTCGCCAGTTATATAATCATCCATTTTAATAACTAGATTCCCATTAAGATCAGATATCTCGGTTGTCCCGTCTATATCCCAGCAAAAAAGACTAGTGAAATTAAAATCCGAGTAGGGTGGAAACTGGCTTACCAAGGCCTTTATTTCTTGTTTGTGGCTTATGTCTAACTTCGAAAAATTTGGATATTTAACAATCATTGAGCTCAGTTAACGCTTACTTATCCTATGATATACTTTGGCTAAGGATAAACATAATGGAAGTAAACTTTATATCTTATGTTCCTGCAATTATTGGTATTGTGTCAATAAGCATTTTTGTAGCTCTCAACGCTCGTAATATAAGAAATAAAATTTACGCGATACTTAATGTCTTTGTGGCACTATGGCTACTCTTTTTATTCCTAGCAGATATAACTCATGATACCACCTCTGCCCTCTGGTTATTAAGGCTTGCTTTGTTTTTCGGCCAGTTAATGTTTCTTTTATTTTATTACTTTGCTCTCGTATTCCCGTATCAGGCAAAAGTCAATATTAAAAGGCAAATTATCTATTCTTTACCCATGGTTATTATATCTGTTTTATTGCTGACGCCTATTGGGTTATCGTCTGTAAAAATTGCAAGTTATGGTGCTGAGCCTCAGAATGTAGGCTTTCTCTATACCTTTTCTGACGTGGTAGGAATTCTCTACATGTTGTCAGGTATAGGTATCCTACTTAAGAAACATAAGAGGGCCGACCTACGTCAAAAGAAACAAATTAAGTTTGTTTTAATTGGCATTACTATTGCATTAGTAGTAAATGTCTTTACTGGCGATGTTCTTACACTGATGAAAGTTAATTCGCAATACGTGGATTTTGGTGGCTTCTCTTTACTTGTTTTCTCACTATTTGTGGCCTACGCCATGATAAAGCATGGATTTTTAGATATCAGACTAATTGTAGCTCGGACAATGGGTTATGTACTTACCTTAACTGCATTAGCGGCCATCTACTCTGTCGTGCTCTTTGGTATACTTTCACATCTTGTTAATTTAAGGCGAGTCTCTACTGGCCAGGAATTACTCTATGTTGTGATGGCTGTATTTCTGTCTTTTACATTCCAGCCCATAAAGCAGTTCTTTGATAGATTAAGTAACAAGATATTTTATCGAGATGCTTATGATACACAGTTGTTTCTCGATGAGTTTAATAAAGTTTTAGTGTCAACCTATGATATGAGATTGCTTCTTAGAAGGAGCGCTACATTAATGGCAAACACCATTAAATCTAGTTACTGTGAATTTACAATATTGAAAACTGGGAGTGTGGCTGGTCAGACGGTCACAACAGATCAGCGTGTAGTCGTAACTGAAGAGGTTATCAAATTAATTAAGAAAGCTTTGAGCACTACCGAACAAGGCCTCATTTTCGTCGATGCATTAGATGAAGAGTATATAGAGCTTCAAACAGACCTGCAGCATTACAATATATCAGTCGTTGCGAAGGTGTCGTCTCATACTGGGGATGAGGCTATCGGATATCTAATCCTTGGGCCCAAAAAGAGTGGCAATTTATACAACTCTCAAGACTTAGGGCTTGTTGAGATTATCGCCAACGAATTAGTGATTGCACTTCAAAATGCCCTTCGATTCGAAGAAATACAGCAGTTTAACATCACCTTGCAGCAAAAGGTAGATGAAGCAACAGTTAAACTACGTAAAGCTAACGATAGACTACGAACTCTAGACGAAACCAAAGACGACTTTATATCTATGGCTTCTCACCAGCTTAGAACACCACTGACTAGTATTAAAGGCTACCTTAGCATGGTACTGGACGGTGACGTTGGCAAAGTCTCTGAAACCCAAAAAGATATGTTAGGACAAGCCTTCTTCAGTTCTCAACGAATGGTCTATCTAATAGCTGACCTGCTTAATGTATCTAGGCTAAAAACCGGTAAATTCATCATTGATCCTAGTCCAGTTAACCTTGCAGATATTATTGACCAAGAACTAAGCCAGCTAGATGAAACAATTTCATCTAAATCTCTAAACCTAACTTACGATAAGCCAAAATCCTTCCCAACATTAATACTGGATGAAACTAAGACCCGACAGGTTATCATGAACTTCGTAGATAATGCCATCTACTACACGCCTGCCGGCGGTAAAATTGCAGTCAGACTAATAGATAACCCAAACACCATTGAACTTAGAGTAGAAGATAACGGTATTGGCGTACCCAAGGCCGAACAGCACCATCTATTTACAAAATTCTATCGAGCTGGTAATGCTCGGAAGGCCAGACCAGACGGAACAGGTCTTGGACTATTCATGGCTAAAAAGGTGGTAATTGCAGAAGGTGGTTCTATCATATTTGAAAGCACCGAAGGCAAGGGCAGTACCTTTGGTTTTGTCTTCCCCAAAGCCAAGCTAACACCTAAACCGGGTACTATACCCGTTAAGGAAGAGAAAAAAGAACTATCTCCTGTATAAAACCCGGCCTAATAGTGTAATAATTTTTACAGTTAACATAGTACATAATAATATTGACAAAGTATTATTCTTGTGATATTGTTAACGACATAACACATTCGTATGTCTGTCAAAACTCGAAAGTGTGGGTGGAGTAAATAGTTATTAATTATGCAAATTAAGAACAGGAGTTGTTAATGGAACCATTTCCTCAAGTAGAAGCTACATCACAAGCAAATTTTGCTAGGAGAGCATTTGATTATATAGCTGAGTCCCATGCAGTACGAACCTTCGTTGCAACTTTAGCTATAACAGGCGCAGCCTTCGGATTTTCTGAATCTAGTGGTGCTACCTCTGTAAAACCACACTCTTCTGTCGAAACATGTACTACCAAGAACGGAGTTACTTCTTGCGAGGAAATAATTTCAGATAACTTGAGCAGAGAACATACCAACCAAAGTGAAACTGTTACAACTACAGTCAGCTCAGGGCAAACCTTTCTTCTTGATACTCACTGGACAAATGCTGCTGAGCAGAAGAGCGCTGCCGTCAAAGGCGAATGTGAATGGATTTCTGGCGCTAATGCTTGGGTTGGCGGATGGGTTAATGGCGAAACTGGCAAAATAGGTTATAGACGAGACCTTTCCGGGTCTGAAGTAGATGTTTGTTTGGTTCCCACTTCTGAGGTACCTGGTAAGTGGCGCGAGATCATGAAACCAGCCGAACAACCGGATGGAAAGATTTATATTAAAGTCGGTGAAAAGAAAGGTCTTGATGCAAAATATGGTATTAAAGATACCGATTGCGGTAACCCCGTAATAGTAGGAGAGACTCCTCCTAAAGCTGAAACTCACCCAGGGGCCAGAGTAGTTGGTTCTGCCGCAGCAGAAGATGAATATATAGCAACTGCATATGTTGATATAACTGCAAAAGTAGATGCTACAGCAAAAGCTATAGCCTCAACTCCAGACGGCTCTTGCTATTCGGAAGCAGAGCTTTCAGAAACTGGCACATATACTGCTGTGGTTCACGCATCAGCAGAAAGTACAGACAAGTTAATTGCCAAAGATGACGCAAAAGCTAATGTAAACAAGCTTGTGATTGGAGGACGAAATACCGCCGTCAACGAAGCTACTATAAAAGCTAACTTCAAAGCTAGAGGCAAAGCTGTTACTCGGGCTAGTTGTAGTGAGACTTCTACAACTTCACCAACATCTACCACCACTCCTACAAATACTCCAGTGATTATTGACATCACCAAAAACAGTACTGCTGAGGCACTTTACCCTAAAAGTAGTGAACTGTTAGGCGTACATGTATCTGCAAGCAACGGAACTGTTCCTGATGTTACTTGGTCAATTTCCCAAAATCAGGGTAACGGCGAAGGCAATATTTCACCTACTGGATATGAAGACTCAGATGGAAACCCTGATGATA
Source organism: uncultured bacterium (assembly GCA_963762395.1). Lineage (GTDB taxonomy): Bacteria > Patescibacteriota > Saccharimonadia > Saccharimonadales > UBA4665 > JAJZKE01. The sequence goes on from CAVXKL010000004.1 coordinate 216,677, forward strand.
TAGACGATGTGTTCTATAACGGTTCCGACGTAGGCCAGACCGATGTTATTGCGGTAGCAACTGATGGCAATGCTACCCCTGAATCTGTAGAATTTGTAATTGCTACTCAGCAGGACAGTGGTTTTTAACGTTAAATAACTCTATAGGAGAGATATTATATAAATGAAAACTTTAACAACACTAAGTAAACTAGGTATAGCGCTTGTTTCGATTGTAGCTATTACTCTTGTCGGCACAGGCCAAGCAATGGCTTTCACTGATGGTCAAATCAATGGTGGCGATATCTACCGAACTGAAGACTTAACACAGAAAACTAGCTTTAGTAACACTACATCTGCTCAGGCTTGCGATGTGCTTGAATACAGAGTTCGCTTATACAACCCAGGTAGTGCTACCGTAAACAATGTAAATGTTCAGGCAGATATTTCTAATGAAGCACTAACTAGTAACCAATCTACTATCCAGATAATATCATCTAATGGTGACCCATCTACTACTTATGCGTTTACAACAGTAAACTTCGCTTCAGCTGAAACCTTAAGTTACGTTAACGGTACTACACAGCTACTTGATCAGAACGATAATCTAATTCAAAATCTTCCTGATGGTGTAACGATAGGTGGTACGGGTGTTAACGTAGGTAATGTGGGCGCATCCGTAACAGAGTATGTGCAGTTCAAGGAAGAGGTCAGTTGCCATATCCCTGTCCCCATTCCAGCAACCTGTAATTCGCTCTCCACACCTGCTGTTAACGGTAACAAGGTAACAATTAATAGCGTTAACTACACGGCAAATAGTGCGCAAGTCTCAGGCACAAGCATTAATTTTGGTAATGGCACAGTAAATACATATGGGTCAACTAACTTCCCAGTATCATATACATACCCAAACTCAGGCAACTATACAATTACCGCTACTGTCTTAACCAATCTAGGTAATGTGACTAGCAATACCTGCAGTGCAGCGATTACAATTACTACCCCAAATCACCCAGTAACTCCTCCTGCGTTAGTCAACACTGGACCGGGTAACATCTTTGCTGTAGCCGGCATAGCTACTGTACTTGGTACGATTGGACACTATTTCTACCGTGCTCGAAAACTCGGTCGAAGTTTGTTCTAAAAAAGCCTGAACTTAATCTGTGGACAAACACTAGCAAAATAACACATTTTATGCTAGGATTTGGATATAAGTTCAAATTTATATAGAGCTATGACTGACCGCTCTAAAAATCCCCTTAAGAGAGATTAAGGGGATTTTAATTTAACTCCTCTCATGTTAAGATAACCAGGCCTAAACGGTCCCATCGTCTAGAGGTTAGGACACCGGGTTTTCATCCCGACAACAGGGGTTCGATTCCCCTTGGGATCACCAATAGGGACTCTTCGGACATTGAAGAGTCTTTTTTGATGGTTGCTAAGGTGTAAAGGTGACTCATTTTAGCGGAGCCAAATTCTTTAGTCTTAAAGTTGTATGGTAAGCCGTCTGGATAAATCATACGCTGATATACTTGCTGCATTTCTGGACTAGCACCTTCCCACAATCTTTGAGCGTTACCGATGTAGTTAACTGCAAAATCAATAGCCTCTTCCTTTGTGCCTATTTTTCTATCGAGCTTTACGAGCCGACCCTGCATGGTTCCAATCTGCTTTTTTAGCCTATTCACTAAAGCTGTTTTTTCTTCGCCCGTGAGTTCACCGGTTACAACCTTTTCGGCAGCATCAAGCTTTTCCTCGCTTAACACATCTATACGCTCTCTGAGCTTGTTTCGACGAAAACGCATAGAATCCACTTCATCACGCCAAACACGCACTATGATGGTCTGTAGAAGGTTCAGGCGGGTATTATTTGGCTCTATATCGCCTAAGTGTTGTATCCAGAGTTTATGTATGCCTTCAGGGGGAGTAAATGCACTATGGCAACTAGGGTTTGTGCAGTGATAACGAGGATACTTTTTACCACCTCTACCAGTAGATGCACTACCACGCAGGGGTTGGCCACAATCATCACATATTAGAAACTTTCTAAGCGGATAGTCTGGGTTTAGGCTTTTGTAACCCTCTAGCTTATGGTTTTTACGGCTGTTTAATAAGGCTTGGTTTGTGTGATAAACCCACTCTGGAACTATACCTTCAAACATACTTGGTATGGGCTGGTCATCAGTAAGACTACTTTGCTCTAGGCCAGCGTATAGTGGCTTTCTTAGTAGCTTGTCCAGAAACTGATAGCTCATGGGTTTTCCATTAGACTGCTTGAGGTCTATTTTCCTTGCTTCGTGTAGGAGCTGAGCTTTAGTAAATGTACCCTTAGCATGTTCTGTTAATAAAAAAGCAATCTTATCTGCTATAGGCTCAATTGGTGCAACTGTAGGTCTGCCAAACTCATCTCTAATATTCTTCAGGCCGTATGGAGCTTGGTGCATTCTGTATCCCTGGGCAGCATGTCTCTTCATATTCTCTAAGACACGCTTGGATTTAAGTTTGTTGTCATGCTGGGCGAGCAAGGCCTGCATACCTTGAATAAGTTCGTCAGACTCGCTGGACTCTATGTTTGAGGCAGAGTCACGCAAATCTATTTTGTATTGGACTAAGAGCTTCATGAAGTCTGAAAAGTCATATAGGCTTCTTGTGAGGCGGTCTATCTGATAAACAATAAGGTAGTCAATATCAGCGTGGTTGTCGTTTAGATATTCAAGCATTGCTTGCATCTCAGGCCTGTTTAGGGTCTTAGCCGATTTACCCTCTTCTCTAAACACTTTCAACGTCTGTATTTGATTTCTAAACGCCCAATCGTGGCAAGCACGTTCCTGATTATCCAAACTCACACCTTTATCTGCCTGCTCAGTGGTAGAGACCCTGACGTAAATAACTGCTCGCTTAGGTTGCATACCTTTAATCATAGCACCAATTATTTACGAACCATATATTCACGGATTGCTTGTCTAGCCAGTATTTCATAGTCCCGAATCATAACTTTCACATCTTCATCAGATAGCTCAGACGAATCCCCAAGGAGTTTACGAGCTTCCTTTATTGATATTATTTGTTTTGGCCTTACAAGGGAGAGTGATTTTACCAAAGCGATAACCTCTGATGCTATCACCTCGGTTTGGCCTATTGTGTTACATAGCGTTCTATATTAACTGATATGAACGTCTGCTTTCACGGGTTGTCCGTCTTAACAGTTGTTTACATATATTATAAAAACCATTGAGTTATAATTCAAGTAATACTATATAGCTGGCTACCTATAGATATGAACCTAGAAGTAAAACATGGTAGAACATCGCACTTTAATAAAGATGTATTTCTTGGTTCAGAAGAACAGGTAGAAATATTAGATAAAATCCTGTCAACAAAAATTAGTAGCCAGGGTAAACTCTTTGCACCTGGAGACGACTTTTATTCCTTAACATTAAATGAGATGGCTGACCAAATGTTAGGATTTATCGGGATTAGTCGAGGTAATGACAATCTGCAAATCCTACTGGATAGCAGCATTAGTTATCCTGGTTTATATTTTCAAAAGGACAATGTCCACTACATACTTATCAAGAGAGAACATGCCAAGAGTGCTATTCAATGTGCGGCTATACTTGCACACGAACTTATGCATTATGTGTTAATCGGTGGGCTGCATTATAGACTCAATAAACGTATAGATAATGAAAAATTAACAGATATGGCCACAATCTATACAGGTCTTGGTTTAGTTGTTCTGAATGGTTTTGAACACGAAGGTAATAACTGGGCTATAACTGCAGCACTGTTAGCCTTAGGGGTACTACATTATAGGAGTAGGTCGCTCGTATTTGGCTATTACAACGCAAAAGACTACGCAGGTTTAGTGTCTGATTATATAAAGTCATACAAAGTACCCAGTAGTAAATATGCTGGATTTGTTTTGCCAGGTTCATCTCACTTTCTACCAACTACTACAAGAGGGCATGTGGTTGCGGCTAAAAATAAAACAGAGGTGGTAAGGAATGCGATTAAGGCTAGATGGATAAAGAGAGGGATTGAGTCGGGTATAGCTATAGCGATAGTTGTTGTTGTAGTTATAATCTCTAATCTTTCCAATAGCGGTTCGTCTACAGGCAGTAATACTAATGGGAGCAGCACAGTTTCACCACAAGTCCAACAAAAGTTGCAGGCTTTACAAAATACAACCAATAGCTATAAGTCTCAATACTCAAGTTGTGAAAATCAATTATCGAGTATACAGAACCAGTTAAGCCAAACTAATCAAACATTGACTACTTATAGTGACGATAATGATACAAATGATTACAATAACTTAGTTCCTACACAAAATCAGGAAGTAAGTGAATACAAATCTCAGTATAACAATTGCCAAACACTCTACAGCGAAGTAAATGATGCGGTTAATTCATATAACAACTACCTAAAACAACAGCAATAATAAACACCAAAACTATCTTATAACTTATCGGTGTTATAATTTTGCCTAAGTGGTAAGTCCACTGTTACGGCCTAAACTCTTAGGGGCATGGTCAAAACCTACGTAAATTTAATCCCGTCATTGGGCATCTATTTACGTAGGTTGCTACTGGAAACGGTAGTAGTGGCTTAGGCCATAGCTCGGTGGCGGGTTTATTTATTAGCCACAAAACTTAGGTCTAGTATGAAAATAACTAAGAAGAAATTTAAAAAACTCTATGACGATAAACTGGTATATATACTTGGAGCTATCCTTTTTATCGGACTAGTTAGCGTAGAGGTATATTCTGGTTTACATGGATCTTCTGGAAATGACAATTTAGGTATTACGGCTAGTGCAACAAAGAATAATTCGATATCGAGTCATAATACAAAACCTACAACCCATGCTAATAATAGTCAAACTACAAGTTCTAAGACAGCACAAGCAACACCCCAAGCTAGCTCTACAAGTAATACCTCGACATCAACACAAGCCAACTGTTCAGCTACTGATTGGGACGCAGAAAATAATATGACGAATGACTATAACGTAGCGATGGGCTTTTATAATCAGGGTTTAGATTATGAAAACGGAGGTGGAAGTAGTACTTCTTCACTTATTACTACTTACAATAATGATATAAATCAGGATAATAACGAGATTCAGCAAACATATCTTACGTATAGCGAATCTTTACCCAGTGGATGTCCTCTTGATGTGTCAATTCATGCCTTAGCACCAAATATACCTACCAATTAGAAAAGCGAAGTAGTTTAATTGCTCTATCACTGGCTCTTAATTGTATATCCAGATCATCAATTACTTTATCGCCAACTACAATCTTAGCTTTTAACCCTAAGCCTATTGGTCGTAATGCAGTGTCTAGCCTGATGTCATGCTTCTCTAAATAGGGTTGTAATGCCTGTTGAATCTTAAGTTTTCTTAGGTTTTCTGATGCTATTACCGCAGCCACATTACGGTTACTAACACCATAAGCCAACATAACTGCTTTAGTACCTGACATGCCTTTAATTATATTAGCTATGAACTTGGACTGTTTTACTGTTAATCTTTGAACCATACCTATATTCTACTTCTTATATGAGAGTTAGTTAAGGGTATGAGGTGGCGTTTGGATTAAAGCTGGCCAAGAGTATAGTTAGCCCTAGAATAAGGGAGGCTCTGCAATGGATACCGAACAGCATAATCAGCAGAATAAAAAGCAGCGTAACCGTAAAACTAACAAGGTAATTCTATCTGTAATTGGTGGGGTGGTTTTAGTAATCATAATATTCGCTGTAGTTGGGAACGCTCTGTCTAAGAAGACCCCTAACAACCAGGGTTCTGACACTCCACAATACTCCACTCCCGCAGCTAAGGGTGGCAGTGCATCTTCGACACCCTCAACAACTACTCCATCTAAGTCCGGATCATCAACAACCCCATCGAGCTGCTGGACTGCTGCTCAGTCATGGAATGAGGAAGGTCAGACTGGCTGTGTAACTTTTACAGGGTATGCTGACACGTCCGATAGCGGTCAGATGTATTTAAACCAGGATAGCAGTGATTACGCGGATGGTTTCTCTGTCTGGATACCTGCCGGAGAGTCCTTTGGTCAATCGACTCTCAATCAGTATTCAGGACAACAGATCAGCGTTACCGGTACTATTACGAAATATGACGGTGCTCCTGAGATTGAAGTAACTCAGGCTTCACAAATCCAGGCAGCTAACTAATTAGTAGTAGTATATCTAGGTAGTTTACTAGTCATATATAGCGTGTCCGTTAGATTTTTGTTATCAACAAGCATTCACTTGGGGGATTTCAATTCCTTGATAAGTCTTGCAACAGCATTCGTTAAGCCAGTTAAAGCAATGACGTACTTAAGTTTTGGCGTCATGCGTATCCTTGCAAGCGACTTTGTTTTTAGAATAAGTTTATGACTCTCCAGGCTTTGCTTCAGCTTGTTTATATCAGTTTTAAGTTGTGGCTGATTATCTGGGTTTGGGCTACCGTCAGGAAGCCTTGGATAAACCACCCCCGTACCAATATCGTCATCTAGAATTTCAATCTCTTTAGCCCCATTAGATTTATAGATATTAGATATTAACGATTTGGCCTCACTCAGTAATGTATTAAAGGATGACCTGTCGTCTACATAGCTATCTCGACTGGTAGAGTTATGTAGCTGACTAGTCTTGTTAATCAACTCACCCAAACTATTTAATAACTTATTCTTTCTGGATAGTCTCGCCATACATTAATATTATACAAATCTATAACTTTGATAAGATAAGGGTATGAAATTACAAAAGCTCGTCTGCTTAGTCAGTTAAGTAGTATTTAGACATCAAACTTCAAACTTTCCATAACCGCGTCTCGTAAAGTAATTCCAGCAGGCTGAACGAAAATTTCTACAGGTACGCCTTCTTCATATGCGTAAGTTTTTACTGGAGTTAATTTCGGGTCATTGGTAGTTAACAGCTCGTGTATTAATGCCATCGATGATTGCTGAATGTCGTAGTTGTTCTTAGGTTTCTTTTCCTTAACTTTGTCGACAAAATACTTTTTATTATCGGAAATTACTTTATCGAAACCACTGTCTTTCATTAACTTTTCGCCAACTTCCGTCAACTTCATGGGACTATTGTTGGTAACCGTTATCGGGAACAATATCTTGTGTCCAGTGCTTGTGAGTTTATCCTGTATTTCCACAATAGCAGGAGACATTGGCTTTAACTCTTTCTTAATAGAGTCAACATCACTAAAAATTCGTATTATAAAATAAGCAATAGCTCCGCCCAGAAGGACGATAATCGTCAATAGGAGTTCAACCACAATAAAAGTGTACCCACCCCATTTCAATATTCTCTACCTGCTGTCATAGTATAATAACTAGGTTCTACTCCCTGCGGGGATGGTCTTTAATGGTTGTACTCCTCTTAGAAGTTCATACCACTGGTTAATTTCCTCAAGGATATGGTTCCAATTCGAGGAGAGGTGGTTCACCATAAGCACTTTGACCACCGTGATTCAAATACAGAATCAGGTGGTCTATTAATATTCTAAGAAGTTAATGATTCGATTCCCCTTGGGTTCTAAATGGATATGCTTGCAACACCTGTATAGACGAACTACTCTACATCTATGACACGTTTTGAGAGCAGCCGCAATATTCAAGGCTTGGTTCTAGAAGAACTCGAGCAAAAATATCCAACTGTCGATAGTTTACAGCAGCATTTTGAAGAACTTTTTGGAGCGAGAGACAGGATATATCTCGACGAACGTTATGAACGCATCAGGCTATTTGAAACTGGAATAGCGGACTTGTTTGATACACTGCGTCGTGACACTACGCCCGATGCACTTAACGTTCCATTCGCACGTGTAGTTGCACGAATATTTAGTATTGCTAATAGCATTGATGGTGTTCGCGTCAGTGAAGGAATGATGATGAAGTTTCCGCAAGGTGGTTGTGCGTATTGTCATCAACAACCCTGTATGTGTACGGCATTTCGTGGTGAGCCAACGCTTGCAACCAGTCTTGATACTGAACAAAGAAGCTGGGACTTGCGAACTTGGCAACAATATCTATATTCTTTGTACGGCCCAGCTAATGCTCAAAAGGGTATCTGGTTTGTTACAACTAGATTAGCTGTAGAAACAAATGAATTAGTAGCAGAAGAAGATAAGATTAGAGTAAGTGCACCTGATGATATCAGACACAACTACGCACTTGAAATAGCTGATACGATGGCTTGGACTATGGCAGCAGCTAATTTACTGGGTGTTGATGTGCAGACAGCAACATTACTGCGATTTGGCTTGGCCTGTCCTGGTTGTCTTGTTAGCCCATGCCAATGCTCTCGACATAACTTTGAACCTGTGAAGTTTGAATAGTCTCAGGTTCTACTCCCTGCGGGAATGTAACTGACGGAAGTCATGCCCTTTAGTAAGCTATACCATTGATTGATTTCCTTAAGGATATGGTTCCAATTCGATTTTAGGTGGTTCGCGAATTTTTGGAACTAAAACTCATCTGTTGTTCAGCCCCATTAACCGACTTTGCTATTTTGGATGACCACAGTTAACTATCAAACTGGTATTATTTAGCTATGAAGAACGCATTGATATTGCATGGAACAGACGCTGACCATAATCAAAACTGGTTTCCCTGGCTTGACGAAGAACTAACCAAACTAGGATATGAAGTTTGGGTGCCAGACTTGCCTCAAGCAGACCATCCAAATATAGATCGATACAACAATTACTTACTGGGATCTAGCTATGAGAACGCCGATCAAAAGACTGATTGGGATTTTAATGAAGAATCAATAATTATCGGGCATTCATCAGGTGCCGTAGAGATACTTGGTTTATTAAATGATACGAAATTTCCCAAAGACGTCAAAATTAGGGCTTGTTTCTTGATCGGAGCATTTAAGGGTGATTTAGGATGGAAGTCACTTAGAGACATGTCAGGGGAGTTTAACTACACAGCTATTAAGAAAAAATGTCCCAAGTTTATTTTTGTACACTCCGATAACGATCCCTATTGTCCGATAAAAGATGCTAGAGACCTTTGTAAACAACTAGACGGTAAATTTATAGAAATACCTGGTCAAGGTCATTTTACAGTTTCGTTAGACCCTAAGTTTACTATCTTCCCTGAACTACTAGAAATCATTAAAGGGGAAATTAAGTGAAGCATCAAGAAAAGAAATACAGAGTAGATAATTTCACTGATGTTCTAAAAAAACTGAACGATCTAGATGCCAAAGAAAATAAAAGGTCCATCTCGAAACACTACTATACCCATAGTGATGGTAATGATGTAATTAAGTTAGTTGAGTATTCAGATAGAATAGAAATTCATAAGCTCAAATAATCAAACGGAAAGTTTACTCTTATAGAAACTATTTCCGTAGCCAATATAAGAGCTGGTCTAGATTGGCTTAAAAACGCTGGTTACGATAGCGTGGGACTGGTAACAATGGATGATGTTGATTATGAATACAAAGAGGGGATAGTTGGTCTTTATGTAATTAATGATTTTCTCTACTCGGTAATTTTAGACTTCCCTGAGGGTGCACATAGTTCTATAGAACACGAACTTGACCTAGAAAAGGCTGAACCTATAGATGTGCCTTACAATAAGTATCTTGAGAAAACTGGCCATCTAACGTCAGTGCTGATAACTTAGCAATTCTCTCCAGGTAAATAATTCTAACCATAACCCGTTCCCATACGTTTTGGCTTGATTCACCATTACGCTTATGTTTAAGCATCTATTGATAAGTGATTTTGTTTACAAAAACCAATACCTTCTTTATGCTTAAGTTAATATGCAACCAGACATTGTAACCTCCAACCAAACAACTGAGCCTGTTAATAATATACCTACACAGCCAACTCCATATCCACGACAACCAAAGAGTAGAGGACTAGGCATAGCTCATTACACTATCTTTGGGGTAATTGGCCTAGCAATACTAATACTCTTAGTAGGCGGAGTCTATGAATGGCAACACAAGAGGGTAGATAATCTTAATCAACAGGTGGCTACAACCGATAGTCAACTTCAGTTCACGAAAGATGAAGTTAACAGTTTACAGGCAGAAATTATAAAAGATAAGACTAGTTCATCTAGCTCAACAACCACTTTATCCCAGTCACTAACTTTATGTACCACTAGCGACCTGAAACTAACTGCTGACCAATCATCTGGGGCTGCGGGGAATGATGGAACAGCCATTATCTTTACAAATATATCTAAACAGAGCTGCACACTTTATGGTTACCCAACCGTACAATACTACGATGCCTCAGGTACTGTAGTTAGTAATGTAGTTGAAGAACTAGAGGGTGGCATGATTTTTGCTAACCCCAGTCCTAGTACAGTGACATTAACTCCTAATCATACAGCGAGCGTCGGTCTTAGCTATACTGAAGGAGGAGCTAACAGCTCTAATGCCACCAAGATAGCCATATTTCTTCCAGGGCAGTCTACTGCAATGCCTCTTGACGAAGCTTATGGGCCTTCTACAGCTAACACAGGAGACCCTTTCTACATATCCGTAACTTCATTTCAATCTGGCTCAGTTCCTGCTAAAAACTAGATAAGCCTAGAAAGTCATTTACAATTATTATAAGCAGACTAGTTCTAACCATAATCCGTTCTCTTATATTTTGGCTCAGTTCAACATAATTCCTGTTTACACACTTCCTCTATTGGCATTTGCCATCTAGGGTAAATCGATTACTTAAAAGAGCATTCCAGACTTCTTATTTCACAGGTCGGGCCTTCTCGCCAAGTGGAGTTAACACTACCGGCCCATTTAATATCTCACCCAAGCATCATAACTCCATTATTCTATTTGAACCCCGTAGCTTAATTATCCGGACAATATTCGGTAATAAGCAGAAAATAGATATTGGCGGCGGTCTTATTCATGTTGAGTCAGATAGAGTGTTTTCATAGATATATACGCTTATGTTTGTTATACTGAATAGAACCTATAGGGTAGCAGTAATAAAATGGAACAAAATGCCGAACCGGTCGTTCAGTCTATTAAGCCTAGAAGCAAACTATGGATTAAATATAGACCTAGACTCGGTAGCATTAAAAAAATATCCCTGTCAATCATATTATTAGTTGTTATCTTGGCAGTCGGCTTTGTAGTTTATAGACACATAGAAGATAACCATAGAGTCATATTTACTATAGGAAATACGAAATATACTGAAGGCTATATAGATAAACTGATAGCCTACCCCCTAAGTAAAAATTCCTCAAACCGTGCAGCCTTAACTGAGCAGGCCTTTAATTATTACAAAGAAATAGCTGTAGTCAAAAAGTTAGGACTGTCTTTAAAAAGCTCGGAGATTAGCCAGTTTATACCCGATGTTACAGGGCTCAAGGCATCGGCTTTACAAAAAGATAATCCCTGGACAGCGCTTCTCGCATATGACTATGGCATAGAACAGGAACTACTAAATCCCAACACTTCTCTCTACAGTGGTTATGCTTATGTCTTTTACTTCGCCCAGCATATCCAGACGGGGATAATTCAAAGCAAACTATCTAACATGGGTAATGCCCAAGCTATTGCCGAAGACCAGTCCTATGCGCAGACCAAAGCAAACTATTACTATAAGGAGCTAAAAACCAATAAAGTGACCCCGGCCCAGGTTTTAACTGCCGTAAAGTCTGACGCTAAACTTTGTGATGGCTATATTCTTGCTGCTTGCCAGAGTGTTCGGCTTGATGGTTACAGTACACCATCTTACACAAATGCACTTGGTGAACCGCCAAGTGTAACAACGTATTTAGGTGAGCAAACTAAACCTGGTCTGAGCCCCATCGAAACAGGTCAAGTAGCAAATATAAGCTCAGCCGCAGAACCTACCAGTGACTATACTTACGTCAATGCTTACTACTATTTTGTAGATCTACAAAGTGTTCATAAAATACCGAGCAACATAGCAGCTATCTTTAATAAAGATCTTGCCAGTCTGCCCGCAACTTATTATGGGTGGCCAAAATGACCTTAAATAATATCTGTCGTTTGCTAGCTCGTCATAAATTATTAGTACTTCTCTTGGGGATAATTTTTTGCATTACAGTATTTGGCCTACAAACCAATAAAGCCTATGCCGAAACACCAGACTGCGGGGTGCCTAATTCAGATGCATCACAAAACTTTGGAGGCATGGTAGTTACCATGTACTGGGAAAATTCGAGTGGAGTAATTGAGGGGCAGGCAGATAATACCTTGGCCTCCGTTAGTTCTCACTCGCAAACTACGGATTCGCCAGATAATTTTATTGCTAACTCTGAGAATACTGGTAACTTTGATGGCTACCACAACAGCGACGGTACAGCACAGAATGGCTACTCTAGCGTGTATTTCAACCAGGAGAATTATGGTTGTCCCAATACTGGCGATGGTTGGTCAGTAGTGTTGGGCTATGGATATACCTCTCAGAATGTTAACGGGACGGGTGGTCAATCAATCGGTGGTCCGGGTGAGTATGGAGATGATTGGTATCTGCGCTGTGGAATAGACGAAGGAGATCTTCAAAACTTTATAGTTACGGGTGAGGGAACACCAACCGGGGCTATACCTGGCGGTATTTGGTCGACACAAACAATTGAAACTAACCCAAGCCCAACAAACCCAAATGTCAACGGCAGAACTAATTATTTAAAAATTGTTTATAAAGAGCCGCCACCAGGCTCTATAAACGGCGAAATAATTGACACCAACGGCAACACTATAACTGAACCATCATCTGAAGCACCATCGATAACTGTCGATAGCCTTACTCCGCAATCAGCTGATCCAACTTTTTCCTTCAATAACCTACCATACAACAATAACCATAAGGTTATAGATGGTAGCGACACTCTACCGGGAGGATATACACTACTGGGTTCAATCTGGTGCAATACACCATCATGTGGTTCATCGTTAGGTAGTAGTACGGACGGTCAAAACTACACTAGTGGCGAAGCAACTTATAATATACCGGTTGACTCAACAGTACCAGTAGAGATGCACTGGATATATGAAAAGAATTCAACGGTGACAGGTAAATGCCCCATCACCGGCCAAAGCCTTAATCCGAAAATAACATTGCCACAAGAATTGCCACAAGACTATCCGAAAGTTGGCGGGGTTTCACAGGGAAGCGAAGGGCAATCAGGCATAACAACGCAGAAAAATGCCCAATATTATCAGGAGGTACCCGCAGGCTGGAAGATAATTACCGCCAATGACGATGTAGAATATGGTAATAGTGGTACCACAATTGGTTGGACTCCTAATAATGGCTACCAGAGCTCCGATGTCTTTACCCTAAACTACACTAATTATATTGATGACTACCCATACGACCCCCATTCGACCACTGTGACATATAACCAGCAGTTTACTCAAACTCGCTTCTATTCATCGTCAAGCCCAGATGGCTATTTATGCAGAGGTAGCTCTACCACCTCCGAACCTGACTGCTATTATTTAGCTACGAAAAAAGGCTCAGGTAAAAATGTTAGCTATACATGTGCCTATTCTACCGACAAAGGCCCAAACTCCGACCACGAGTGTTATTACCCCGGAACTCCATATTATAACTGGCATGCTGGTAGTCCCACAACTGTCACAGGATCAAACACTACGTATACTGGTGCCCCGGTCTTAAGTGAGTGTTATTATAGAACCTTTAATCTAACAGTTACCAACGCGACTGTTTCCTTCAACGGCGAAGAAGATAATCCGACCAGCATTACCATGTCGGCTAATGTCAACGCAAGTTTCGGTATTACCGAGCCGCAGATATCAGAAGCTGTCCACAATCCCTGTCAGGTTAAGGGCATCACTAATAGCTATATTGTTTCATATATTACCCCCACGGGTCAGGTTGTATCCTACCCGGCGGCCAATACTTCAACCACCTTTACTTACGGACCTAACGCCAACTGTTCGGGTACGACCGTCACGGCAATTCCCAAAACAGATAATGTCAATATGCCTCCTTTAACATTCGGCGATTCTATCTGTCTGGAGGTCGATGTTAAGCCAATAGGCACGCAGATGGATTATCAGGGCAACATTACTTCAAATAATGGTCTGACCAGCACAGCTAAATCAGCCTGTTCCTCACCAATAGGTGCCGAACCGTATGTGAGGGTTTTCGGGGGTGATGTCATAGCGGGTACGTCTAGCGACTCCATAGCCTCTTGCTATATCGGCGGTAGCATGGCAGGGATAGATAGCTTTAATCAGGGTGGCAATGGCGATCTTGGCGCCGGTACGACAACGTCAGCTCTAGCTACCGGTAACATCATTGGCTTTGCTTCTGGACAAGATGTGCTTAATTTGCTTAACCCGCCTCCGCTTACGTTTGCTAACTATCTAGCCTCGCCGTATGGTGGTAACTTTTCAACCAGTGCTGCTACGTGTAGCTCCCCTGATTACTATACCCAAGCCAAAACCATCCAATCCCAAGGCCCAACAGATTACGTTGGTCCTTGCCCAACCAATATTGCGGCTATGACTTTAGGGCCTAATAAGCAATACAATCACTACACCTGCTACTCAACATCCACAGTCAGTATTACCGGACCGATTACCTATGCGATTCCGTCCGGTACAGCCGTTAACCTATTCCCAAGCTTTGAAATAGTCGTTAAAGGGGCGAATATTAATATTGGAAAGACAGTCGGGAACCTAGCTGGTGAGTATGTTGCTGAGCTTGATCCTACTACTAACAGCGGTGGTACTATCAATGACTATGGCGGAGGCAATGTAGACACCTGCCCAGCCGCGGACTATGCCACTAACAGCCCTCAAAATACCTGTAGCAATGATCGTCTGGTGATTGACGGCTCATTCATAGCTAATGCTATTAACTTCTACCGCACCTACGGTACACTGAGCGCAGCCGCTAACAATTCAACGCCGACAAACTGCAGCACAACCCCCCAGGATTGTTACGACGCCGAAGAATTTGACTACTCGCCACTTAATTGGCTAGGGCCAAGCTATACTCAGCAACCAATCGTCCAAGCAATCACTAGTTTACCACCCGTTCTTTAATTACTGCAGGTTGGACTCTCAGGACCTTCGCCAGGATAGACAGTGAAATCTTTATCAATACATTTAGTAGATATAATAGCCCCGGCCGAAACACTGCTATTGCAATAATTGCCATCACATACTCTTTCCTGTAGTCTCTTGAGTTGTCCGCCGGCCTCACCCGTAGAATCGATTAATATCTGGGCATCAGTCAAATTAATTTGTTTACCTTGGGCGTCGTGAGCCGTTATATAAAGGTTAGCTGGCTGATAGTAAGGCTGCAGACGGATATAGTAAGTATGATCAGCCGGCAGCCCAGGCTGAGTATTTATGGTCTGGGTACAAGCATATTGACCACCATCATTGCCACACTCCACAGGGTAGACCTTATCTTCGGAAATAGTTGCTGCTGGCGCCACTACAGCGTTGCCACTATGTTGCACTGGCTCTAAATAAGCCGTGTCCCCAGGACTGGAAGCATTTGCTGTCAAGCTGCTGTCAGCCACCATATCTAACTGTAAAGCACCTGCACCGCAATTGGATGGCGATAAGTCTTCGCCCGAGGTTACGTTTAACGCTGGGAAAGTTGCTGGCGGAGGACTGACATTCGGGCAACCGGTGAAGGTACCCTCTGCATCTGGATTGTACCAGCTGACGGTTATGCTGCTTATATTATCGCTGGCGTTCGCGTTACTTAAGGCAAATACCCAACTAATTCCGGGATTCAGGTGTTGGTAGATTAGTGAATTTGGCGAGATGTTGACGATCAGACAGTTATATTGAATCTGGCCGTTACCATTTAGCAGATAGTTGCTACCATTAACAACATATGATCCCGATGGCGTGGAATTACACTGGCCGCTAGTTGTGGATTGTGGCGTTACCCCATGAGATATTTCATCCTGAATGATGGTAAGAGCGTCATTAATACCACTCTCAGCGGCATAGTCGGCCTGGGTTGCTAGGGTGTTAGCCAGCGAATCTTTTTGTTCAAGGCGGGCATCTGCGGCAAAGGCGACGACTATTAAGCTAACGACAATCATAGTTACCAGGGTTATAACAAATGAAGCATAGCCTTTCTCTGATTTAACTATTGATAGTAGATATTTTTTAAACATCAGCTTAACCATTTATACCAGGTATACGGGGAATTACCGTAGTTGTCAAAGTTGAAGTAGCACAAAAACTACTATCCGGCCCGCCTTGACAACTGTATTTATATTGAGCGGAAACTGGCGGAGCTACCGGTGAAGCGTTGACATTGTAACCACCATTAGTATTGGTCGTATCGTTAAGCAATACGTTCTCGCCGTAGCCGACTTCAAGGTTAATAGTGTAAACGGTTTCATCGTTAATGGTAGGAGAGGAAATATATAGCTCACCCAGTCGTTCGTTAGTAGTTAGCAGTTCTTCGGCGCCGGTCTGACCTAGCGGGTCGGGCTGATTCTGCGAGTTTAGCGGCACCGTACAGGAGCTATACGGGAATCTAACCAAGGCCCATGTGGAGTACTCACTACCAGTCAAAGTTGGCGACAAGTATTTATCTAGCTGGTAAACATAAACATCACTGCCGGTACAGAAGTAGTAGACATCACCCGAGTAATGGGTGGTGGCCGTAATATCACTACTATCGTTAAACTCGATAGCCTGGCTAATGTCGCTTAATACCGCTCTAGAAGTTTGTTGGGTTTGGCCTTCTACTGACCCCTTGATATATGTTTGACTGATGCCAATTATGGTAGTTGTAGTTAAAACTAACATGATCGAAAATACCGCCGTAGCGATCATCAGCTCAATAATTGTAAAACCGTCTTGAGGTGTCTTCATCAGCTTGTCGAATCCACTCTGTAATATAGACTGACGCTATCAGTTCCGGCACCACCGAGAGCCGTCCAAGTAACATTAATATCGTATGTATTTAAATAGACCGTTGGTGCTGACGGTGGCGTGTATGTTGTTGACGTAGATGTCACCTTACTAATTTTAACCATGTAACAATAGGGAGTGCATTGGCTGCCATCACTGATAAGCGAGGTATTAGAACTATTAACCTCACAGTCACTTGAAGGTGTCAGGTCAGCGCCAATACATTGTTTGTCAGCAGCAATTGAACCGACAGCCCTTAACTCTTCAAGTTGGGTCTGAGCAATTGTCAATGCTTCAGCATGCTCCTGGGAATCACGGTCATTGCGGTATGACTGGTTAGCCGTATAATATGCTCCGCCAAGGACAAGCGTCAGAATTGCTAATGAAATCATTACCTCAACAATGGTATCGCCGTTTTGTCTTCGCCAAAGTCTATTAGCCATCTTGACAACCTAACTTACTGTATATAGTATCACTAACACTTGTAGCGCTGTTGCTGCCACCACCAATTATAAAAAGAACTGATTGAATATCAGACCCGCTATTGAGGCATAAGGTTATACCGTTACTGGGATTTATCATTTGAACCGGAGCA
The DNA here is from genome assembly GCA_963762395.1 of uncultured bacterium. Lineage (GTDB taxonomy): Bacteria > Patescibacteriota > Saccharimonadia > Saccharimonadales > UBA4665 > JAJZKE01. The sequence goes on from CAVXKL010000004.1 coordinate 234,161, forward strand.
GAGCCAACGCAAACGTCGTTCGGATTGCTAGAGCAATTTGTTAGCGGCGTGTTCACTAATCCTATGGGGCTAGTATTAAGCTTTGAACCAGGGATAACAAATATTTCAATGTGCTCTGAGCCGGAACTTAGCGCTTCTCCAGAATTAGCCAAGTCATTGCCTTCAAAACTGGTGAAACTAAAAAGCCCAATAGCACCAAGGCCTGTTGGTGAGATGGTAGGGGAGGTGACGGTGGAGGTAACGGAGGAACCGTTAACGATCGTAAGACCAAATGGCATAGTTATACTTTGTTCTATGCCAGAGATTATCCATGGTTCTGCTTGACTCAAGCTAGTAGCATCCTGGGTGTCATTAGAGCCTGCCACATAATTCCGGCCAATTACCGGCAAAATAGTATACGAGCCGGAATTAAAAGCCAGTACCTCACCAATAATTGTGCTTGCGCCATTTATAGGGGTAGAAGTACTGCAGTTATACGGTTGCCCGCTATCTTCATTGACATTGCAACTAATGCCATTTAGAGAGGGGTAGTTGCCATCACCGACATTTGATAAGTCTTGATTAAGATCAGCCTTTAATGTGTTTACACCAGTCTGGAATTCTGTTTGCTGTTGCTTTCCGCTCATAGCATTAATGGCCAAAACAAACATCAGGCCAGATATAGCTAGAAATATCATAACCTCAACGATAGTAAAACCCGCTCCGGTCTTTAACCTAGCATACATAGGTAAAATTATAGCATATGCACTTTAGCTAAACAGTGGTATATGGTCTGAGATATGGAGCTGCTTTTATGACGAACAGCCCGTACTGAAAAGGTCAAATTAAGCCTAAGAGTACTAAAAGCTGTGCCTTGGCAGATGATCTATTACTAACTTCACCATAAGCACCTTTACTACCGTGGCCCTAATTGATATATTTGGTCTAAATATTTTCTAGGAAGTTACCAGTTCGATTCTTCCGTGGTCTTTGCTATGCTTAATAGAGTATGCACGAACCACATAAACAAGGTAACAAAATATCTGACATTATCCTTGGTGGTCAGGATGGTTTAGTAAGCATATTAGGATTACTGCTCGGACTTGCGGCCGCAACGAGTTCTTCGAAGATTATTATTGCTGGTGGACTTGCCACAATTTTTGCCGAGACACTTTCTATGGCTGCTGTTGCCTACACATCGAAAATGGCGGACAGAGATCATTATGCAGCCGAGCGAAGACAAGAGATAAAGGAAGTAAAAGAAGTTCCCGAAACTGAAAGGCAAGAGATAGTAGATATATATGCCGCAAAAGGCTTCAGCGGTAAGTTACTAGACGACATAGTAAATCATATAACCTCAGACCATGAATTATGGATTGATACCATGATGAGGGAAGAGCTTAATCTGCTGCCAGTAGTAAAGAGAGACGTTTACAGGTTTGCGTTAGTCGTGGGAGTCTCAACTTTTACCGGAGCCTTTCTGCCACTAATACCTTTCTTTTTCTTATCCGTACATGCCGCTCTTATAGCCGCATTAATAGTGTCTATACTGGTTTTGGCAGGAGTGGGAATATATAAAGCAAACATTACCTTAGGCAAGCCTGTTAAAAGCGCGATTCAAATGGTTATTATTGGTATGGGAGCTGCAATAGCAGGCTATCTCATCGGGCTTACGTTTAAATCCTAGACTCTAATCCCTGCGGCAATGTAATTGACAGAAATTTTACCGTTGATTGATTTTCCCAAGGATTTGGTTCCAATTCGATCTTAGTCGAATAACCATTCTGCTCATGCTTATTAAAATATTGCATGCTATATATAGTACTGTAACTAACGGACGCGGGAAGAGGATATATGCCGGGGTTGGTTGTACCAGCAGAACGAAGTATTATCGTGGCTTCTAGCTTAAGACCCGAAAGGTTTTGTGAACTTGTAAATAAAATAGAAGTAGTTACCGGCCTGGGCGGTTATGAGATTGGTCTAAAAATTGCAATTGGTAAGACCTTAGTTAAGGCAGTTGATGCTATTAGGAATATTAGATCGGGTGCAGTAGTTATTTATAACTACCAAAAAGCTGGAATAAATATAGTTAATAATGATATAAACTTTGCCAAAAAAATGGCTGAAGCTGATGTTGATGCAGCCATTCTTTTTCCCTTTACAGACCCTCAAGTAGAAGAAAACATAAAGGAATTACATGACGAAGGAGTCGAGGTAATTATTGGTACAGAAATGACCCAACCTCGAAAAAGGCACAATGAGGGAGACTATACACATCAAGACGCTCTTAGAAGAATGTTTGACCAAGCAGTTGAACTAGGTGTCCGGGATTTTGTAGTTCCAGGCAACAGGCCAGATAAAGTTGCTGAATCTAAAGCCTATCTCGACGAAGCAGTTGGGGAAGATTGGTATTCATTATTTTCAACTGGTTTCATTACACAAGACGGCACAATAACTGAAGCTGGCCAAGCAGCAGGTTACAGCTGGCACAATATTATAGGTCAAGGTATTACTAAAGTCGAAGATCTATATGCTGCTGTAATAGAGTATGCTCAACAAATACTAGGTCCCTAACTATAACCCTTTCCTTGCGTTTTTGGCTTAGTTCACCATAACCCAATCTTAAAATACTAATCTCTCTTTAAATAACAGAGGATTTATGCTGACCTAGGATATAATAGTTATTGTCAGGCATAAATATAAATAAATGTTCGGCCTTAAAAGAAATAATCATAAATCTGTCTTTGTAGAAGTATTAGTGCTGATTGTTGTAATAGTCTTCTGTGCTCTAACAGTAATTTATATAGTAAGGGCGAATGATCTAAGAATTAATACCAGCTCAACCGTCTCTAAGACCAAAACTATATCAAAGACCTCAATTCCCAATGACACTCCGCCCCAGGGAGAGCCGCCGGTAAACATATCCTCGTCCACTAGCACCAACAAACAAACTACCCAGCAGTCAAACGAAACTACGATTGACATAAAGCCAGTAGGTATAAGCATTACCTTGCCAAGTTCTATGTCTGATCTTACCTATAACGCAACATCATCTGACGGGTCAGTTACCGTTAACTTTTCAACAGCTACCATAACAAATGAAATATCTTCATGCTCCGCTGCCAGCGGGCAAGGGGCCTTCGATAGAATCATTAGAGCCGACGGCCAATATCCATCCAGTTCCAACCCTAATGAGGGGCTAATCAAACAAGAGCCGACCTATTATATCGCCTATCTTTTACCTAACGGTCCCTGCGCGAACAATTTAAGCCCGGATCTAGAGAGCTTACTCGATCAAGACTCTCAATCCTTTTACTCTGCCTTATCGACAATCCAAGTTATTAACTAGGTTATCAAAGCTACAATTTTATTGAGTATTTTTGCTATAATGCTTAAGTATATATAGATGAGAATATTAAGCATGTACCTGGGTATAACTTTAATATTGAAAAGAGAGATCTAGGTTTATGGACGAACAAACAAATCAAAATCAAGCTGCGGTTTCAGGAACCTCTAGTCAAGACTCTGGTCAATACGATGAGCAATTACTAAAAACAGTCCTGCTCAATGGCCAGTTTATGGACCAACTAGGTATCGAAAGAGCCGAAAACTACATTGCTGCTCATCACACCAGCTTATTCGATTATCTGCTCAATCAAAACGTCGTAGCTTATGATTTGCTGGGCCATGCGCTGGCTCAGTATTACGGGGTCGAATCAGCCGATTTAGGAATTTACCAGCCGAGCAAAGAACACATTAATATGATCCCGCCTGACATCGGCCAGGAATTCAGGGTAGTTGTCTATAAGATAAACGATAATCAGATCACCGTCGCTACAGATAACCCTAAAAAAGCCGGGTTAAACGAAGCCCTGGCCAAGATCTTTCCCGGCAAAGAAGTACGTATTTGTTATGCCCTGCCGGATGACTTAAATGAATCGCTAGTTCACTACCGTAAGCCACTGGCTACTCGCTTTAACCAGATAATCCAAGAACAAGATCGTGTTGCTCCAGAAATTATTGACGAAATCATCAAAGACGCCACGGCTTACAAAGTTTCAGATATCCACTTTGAACCTATGGAAGACATAGTGGTGATACGTTTTCGTATTGACGGATTGCTTCATGAAGCTGGTCAGCTCCAAAAGCAATATTATGAAACAATCTTAAACCGCTTAAAAGTCCAGGCTCATATGCGGATTGACGAACACAACATGAGTCAGGATGGGGCCATTAGATACGATGTTGACGGCAAACCGGTTAATGTCAGAATATCGATTATTCCAACACTAGACGGTGAAAAAGTCGCCCTCCGTTTGTTGGCCGAATACTCGAGAGGCTTAAACGTTAAAAATCTTGGTCTATCCAGCCGTGACCGTCAGATTTTCGATCACCAGATCCACCGGCCTTACGGCATGATAATTACTACCGGACCAACTGGCTCTGGCAAGACAACTACTCTTTACTCCTTGCTTAAACTCATTAACAATCCCGAGATTAATGTCACGACTATTGAAGACCCAGTCGAGTATAAGATCTTAGGTGTCAACCAAATCCAGGTTAACATCCAAACTAAATTAACGTTTTCAGAGGGACTTAAATCGATGGTCCGCCAAGACCCTGACGTTATATTGGTCGGTGAAATAAGAGATAACGAGACTGCCGAGTTAGCAGTTAATGCCGCCCTGACCGGCCACCTGTTATTTTCAACATTCCACTCGAATGATGCTGCATCAGCTATTCCCAGACTGCTGGATATGGGGGTTGAACCATTTTTGCTGGCAAGTACCCTAAATCTAGTTATTGCTCAAAGGTTAGTCCGAACGATTCACCAAGCCTGCCGGGCAAGTTTTGTTGTACCACTGGATCAAATCAGAAAGACATTGCCCGATCCCGAGAAGTACTTTAAAGGACCCAATGTCACGCTCTATCGTGGCCAGGGATGTGAAGGTTGCAACTTTACAGGCTATCATGGACGAATCGCTATTTTTGAACTAATAAATGTTACACCACAAATGAAGGAACTAATCTTAACTAATCCTTCAACTAATCAGATTGAGCAGCTGTCTAGGGCTCAAGGTGATCACAACTTGTTCTCTGACGGTATCGAAAAGGTTGAATCAGGAGTGACTACCTTAGAAGAACTTCAACGGGTAGCGGAGCCCAAATAAGCCTTGGAAGACAATAAGACAACAAATAACTTAGTCGCCAACGGTAGTACACAGGCTATAGTCGATCCGCCTATAACGCCAAAGCAGCCAAACAACACGATTAGTGGAGATGCTGTTTTGCCGGCCATAAAACAGGGTACTGAAGCTTCTCAATCCAGGCCTGAACAACAAGATAAACTGCCCCCAGCTGAAAAACCCAAAGCTAAACCCAAAAAAAAGTTATTTGGCGGCATTGACCGAGATACCGGCGAATACTTTATGGACGGTTTAAGTATGCTCTTACCAGCCGGTGTCAGTATTGGCGAAGCATTGGAATCTATCAACGCCGAAATAACTCGTAAATCTGTTAAGAAAGCCATCTCAAAGGTGAGGGTTGAGGTTGATGAAGGGGTGCCGTTTTCTGAAGCCATTGCCCAAACCGGCCTGTTTAATCCATCAGTAGTGACTTTAATTCAGGTCGGTGAATCAACCGGTCGCTTACCGCAAAACCTAAAAGTTGTTGCCGAGCAAATGCATAAAAATAACCAAATGAGCTCCCGAATTAGGTCAGCCATGCTTTATCCGTCAGTATTAGTCTGCTTACTATTTGTAGTAGGTACCGGGATCGGTGTCTTTCTACTACCAAAATTACTGACTGTTATTCAGTCGCTTCATGAAAAGGTTGGTCCAATTACCGATGGCCTGATTATATTTGGTAAGTTTTTCGGTCATTACGGACTGCTGCTGGCAGGACTGATCGTGCTTTTCGCCGCTGCTTTATACGTGGCTGTTAAACTAAATCAAAAGGTAAGAGCAGCTACCGAAGTTATAATTTTTCACATACCCGGAATAAAAACTTTGCTCTTTCAGACCGAGGTTGCCAGATTCGGTTTCATATTAGGTTCAATGCTAGAAGCCGGTTTGCCGGTTATTACCGCCCTTCAATCTCTAATCAGCTCAATGTCTACCGCTCGGTACAAATCATTTTCAACCAAACTTTATGATGAAGTCGATGAAGGAAGTTCTTTTACCAAAATACTGCAAAGGCCTGAAAATCGAGAATTATTATCGGGCACAGTATGTCAGATAATAATTAGTGCTGAAAAATCCGGTAACCTAGATAAAAGTTTGCTTAAAATTGGCGATAGTTATCAGGATAAAGCAGATATAACAGCTAAGAATCTGGAAACATTACTGGAACCGGTGGTACTGATCATAATCGCCGTAGCAGTACTGTTTGTAGCCCTGGCCGTCTTTTTGCCAATCTATTCCACGATAGGACAGTTTAACACTCAAGCTGGCACATAATGAGACGCAAAATGCTCAGCCTTAGGCCATTAGGTCAAGCTGGCTACACCCTTATAGAAGAAATATTGGTAGTCGGAATAATTGCCGTTCTCGCTGTTTTTACATTGCCGGTATATAGCAACCTGCAAAACAGCAATGGACTGGATGTCACCGTTAATACATTAGTCCAGGATTTATACCAAGCCCAGATATTAAGCCGCGATGAAGAAAACAATGCATCATATGGTGTTTATGTCACCAACCAGACAATTACTATGTATGCCGGCAGCAGCTATGCGACCAGGAACACTGCGACTGCCAACGTTTTTACCATGCCGGTCAATATAACCGTCAGCGGACTATCCGAAGTGGATTTTTCTAAGCTTTACGGTTTTCCGTCAACTACCGGAACCTTCACCTTAACAGATAACAGTGCTTCAAGAGTAGTAACAATTAACTCCATGGGGATGGTGGATTACTCATGAAAGTTAATCTAAAGGCGACAGACCAAAATGGTTTCTTACTGATAGAGATAATACTGGCAATTGCTATTTTTGCCATGCTGGCCTTTGTAGCCTTATCCGCCTTTATCTACGGGCGGGACGCTACGGTGGTTTCTGGAAATAATATGATAGCTTCTGAGATTGTTAACGAATCAATTGAAGCTGTCCACAACATATCCGACAGCAATTACTTAAACTTAAGTAACTATACTAACGGTACCGAATATTACCTACAGCAGACTGGGACTCAATGGTCGCTTTCCTCTTCACCGACTTTAATAAATGGCTTGTATACACCAGCCGTAGTCTTTTCAGCTGGCCCAATCAGCGATAGCCGTCAGATTACCGTAACAGTGACCTGGAAAGAAGACATTGCCCGTAATGGCTCACTGTCAGCAACAACATATATGTCCAACTGGTCGGCAGGTACCTCGAACCCCGTTCAAACACGTACGGGCCTGTTAGTTTACGCTAACGGCGGCGATACCAAAGAGCTAATAGATTATCAGCTGCTGCAGTCCACTGGCACCTGGACCAATCCATCACCGCTGCCAGCTTTTGATCCTAAGACAGATAACGAAGTTGCCGAGTCGGTTAAACTTTATCCGGCTCAGACAGGTAACAACAAAGTAATGCTTGCCAGACTGTATGATTCGTCAAAACAGTATTTATACGGCATAGTTTGGAATGGCACAAGTTGGGGCAATGTCCAACTGCTAACTTCATGGTCTAGCTCTGGCTTTGATGCTAGCGGTAACTTTAGCGGCGGCTACATGGCTAATGGCACATTTGTGGCAGTCTATGACGACAATACCAACACACCTAAATACAACACCTGGAATGGTACCACCTGGAGCGCCCAGGGTGCCCTTTCGGCTATTAGTTCAGATAAAAATGACTATCCGGAGTCGATGATAGTCGAGGCTCGTCCCGGAGCTAATGAAGCTATGGTAGTGATGCTTGGCGCGGACAGCGAAACGGTCGCCAGCTTCTATAACGGGACCAATTGGTCGGCCAATACGACACTAGCTGCCAATGGTACATCCGGCAGTACTAAAAACGTCGATTTTGCCTGGAGTCCATTCAATAATCTTCAGGGTGCAGCCGTATTTACTAACAGCTCAACTGACCAATCTCTTCAATTCAGTATCTTCACCGATAACGGCAAAGGATCCGGTAGCTGGGGTTCGACTATCTCGACCACGGCTCAACCTAGTGGATCACAGTCAGTGACCAATAGCATTGTCGCTCAGCCCCTAGCAAGCGAAGAATGGATCGGCTGCGACAAAGATAATCTATCAACCCAGCACATCTATTGCTATACACTGACGCCTAGCAGTGTCAGCAAACCGACAAATCAAATAATAGCCTCAAACAATAATGATGGCCAGCAGCAAAGCGCTGATCTGGGCTTCGGTCTGTTATCCGGCACAACTGGTTTAATTGCTTACTCTAACGATACGTCTTCAACACAACTTAAAACATTTAACTCGTCAACCAATACCTGGGAATCAACCTCACTTGCCGCACCAAATGCATCGACCACTATATATAAAACCCATATCATACCGGAGCCTGGTTCCAATGATGCCATGGTATTAATGATCGACGGTAATGACAATCTTTACTCAATTATGTATAACGCCACGAGCAATAGTTACTACACTACGCCAACAAACTTCGCCTGGACTATTCATAATGCCGACGGTCCAAGCATTGATTCTAAATGGTTTGATTTTGCATGGGACCAATAAAACTATGAAGACGAAACATAAGAAAAACTATATCGCCGGTTTCACGCTTATTGAAGTGATGTTATACATTGCCATTTTTTCAGCAATTATTATGGTCATTGTCGCTCTGGCTATTAATTCGGTTGCCGAGCGACAGAAAAACGAAGTCTTTACGGCTGTTAATTACCAAGGTGAAGCCACAATGGAGATAATTGAGCAGGATATCCATGAAGCCAGCAGTATTACCTCACCAAATAGTGGCAATACAGCCAGTGCCATCCAGTTAAATATGCCGCAAACCTCCGTTAATCCGACTATTTTTAGTACATATAATGATGGTTCAACAAGTCACCTTGAAATTAGTCAGGGCAGTCCGTCAGTTAATACCTATCTGACCAATTCGCATGTCAGTTTATCTAACCTAACTTTCACAAATGAAGGACTGGGCGGAACCAACGGCTCAGTTCGAATCAGTTTTAGTCTTTCATATAAGAGCACTTCGACTCTGGAAGAATTTACTTACCAAAATACTTTTTACGGAGCAGCCAGCATACCCCAATGAGTAAACCTATTAACAAATCAAACGACGGCTACATAGTTCTAATAACTGTTCTTATACTGGGCGTAGTAATGGCTACGATTGCCGTATTCTTGCTTCTAACCGGCTCAAATGCCAGCATAACTGCCCAGGCGACCGATGGAGGCGTGGATGCCAAAGCTGCGGCCACCGGCTGTGCCGAATTAGCTCTGGCAGCTATTCAGGCAAATCCTACCCTGACTACCCCAAGTAGTGGCTCGTCAACCCTTAGTGCTTCGGATACCTGCACTTACAGTATTAGTGGCAGCTCACCCAGCTACACAATTACCGCTAGTGGTATGTATGTTGAAGGCACTAATACGCTTTACCACAACCTAACCGTTAAAACATCCCAGACCACGCCGTCAATAGTCATTAGCAGTTGGCAGGATACCCCTTAAGCCAATATAATTACAATTATGGACAGATATAAAATTTCACAATCAAATATAAAGCAGCAACTGTCTAAACCTATTAAATCTGCCCGGTCAACTACCAATCGGATAAAAAGCATAAACAGTAAACAGGCAATAGGACTAGTAAGTGGCGCATTGGTTCTCATGGCCATCGGTATATTAATCGGTATTTTTGGTTTCAACAGTAAACCAAAGTCGTCTCCAGCTGAATCTGGTTCTAGCCTAACAACAGCTACAAAGTCCGCTTCGGCCATATCGACTTCAGCCTATAATGCCCTGACAACCAGTGTAGCTAATAAGAATCTATCCATACTTGGCTCTTACTGTGCGCCGAATGTTCATGTCGAAATTGTTGAGTCAGGCGTGAATGAAACGATCAGCTGTAAACAAGCAGCCTCGTTAATAGACAGTGCTATTCAGGATGCAAAAAACCCTTGGAACTTTCATTTGCCCGAATCAGATATATCGGCTTGGCAGACAGGGCCATACGGCCAAGCATTAAGCGGTACTGATATAGTCGGTGAATCATCTAACGGCGAAGTAATCAGTATAGGTTTTAATAACGGCGGCCAAGTCACTACAGTTATAGTCGTGCCGGTTGGCTTGCTTACACCGACTCCGACATCTAATTCAGCAACCAATAAAGCTTCCAATACCTCCGGTAGCAATACGAGCACCTCTAAAGGATCAGATACTTTTAATCTGCCTCCAGGCAATCCTGTTCCAAGCGGAGCCATAGATTAGTAGTCCTTTAGACATTAAAGTGTCCAATAGACCTCAGACAATTACTTGCAAGCGCTTATGCTTAGTAGTATCATTGACCCGTAAACATAATAAATTTAACTATATATAAAGGGCACCAATGTATAGACAATTAAAAAACGAAGGCTTTACGCTTATCGAAGTTTTGCTAGTCGTGGCAATTATCGCCATACTAGCAGGAGTAGTAATCTTAGCTGTTAACCCGGCAAAACAGCTAGCCAACACTCGTAATGCTCAAAGAGACGAGAACGTAACAACAATTCTGGATGCTGTATATCAATACGAAATAGATAACAAGGGGGCATTACCCAGCACGACAGCCAACCCCATAACTACGACCCTAGAACCTATATGTGTTGCTAGTTCTACTGGTACTAACCCAACATGTCCATCAGGCGACGTCGATCTATCTTCCTTAACTGCCAACGGTACATACTTGACAGCTATTCCCACAGACCCATCTTGGGCCTCAGGGGCTTCTTGTACTTTGAGTGGTACTACCTATAATTACAATGCTGCAACCTCTGGTTACTTAATACAAGAGACAAGCACCACAACTCCTCGCATAACCGTTACTGCACCATGCGCCGAACAAGGTGCAACCGTCAGCGTAACTCGCTAAAGACCAATACTAACTAAAGATCAATCAGCCAGGCTATCAACACCGATAGCTTGGTTGATGTGATTATAGCCGTCATGCTTCAGGAGAGTCACTAAATTATAGTTAATCTGACCGATTAGCTGCGGGCCTTCGTAAACCATGCCGGTTATAAGCTCAACCAGGCTAGCACCTAGCTTAATTTTGGTATAGGCATCTTCAGCCGAGAAAATACCGCCGACACCAATAATCGTGAAACGATGCTGGTATTTTTGATATGTTTTGCTAATTAACTGGTTGCTTAATGCCCAGGTTGGTTTACCGCTTAAATTACCTTTGACGCTAGCCGGTAATGGGTCTAGTAATTTTATCTGGCTTCGGTCTTTGGCTAGATTACCAATAGTTACACCGCTGACTTTATGCTTGCTGGCTACCATTAGCAGGGAATCGAACTTTGACCATGGTAAATCACAGGGCATCTTAATAAACACCGGCTGGGTTAGTTTTAAATCATCGACTTCCTTAAGTAGGCGTTCCAATCGAGTCGGTGTAGTGAATGGTTCACCGCCGTAAGCATTGGGACAAGATATGTTTAGGGTAATCATTTTGCCAACACTAGCCTGCTGGATGACCTTAAGGCTGCCAACATAGTCAGCGATCGCCTCGGTATCACTACAGACTTCCGGGACATTGGTCTTGGCCACCGAGATATTAATCGGGAAGTTTTTAAATGTCTTTGGTGGGTAATTTTGTAAACGACTAATAATGTCATCAACACCCTTATTGGCCAGACCGGCATAGACTACTAGCGATTGGCTGTTTGGCAAACGGTGAAACCAAGGTCGCGGATTACCGACGCAGGGTCGGTAAGTTAATGAACCGCCCTCCATAAAACCAAAACCGATGGCCTTAAACAATAGCAGCAATTCAAAATTTTTATCATAACCGGCCGATAAGCCAACCGGATTACGAAAAGTAATACCATGGATTTTTTGGCGCAGGAATGCCGGGTTGTCATAAGCCCAAGCTGCTGTCAAAAGTTGTCTTAAACTACTGGAACGCTGCACTAATGAACCGACCACTAGTGTCCACTGGTGCACCGGATCGGGTTTTATTTTAAACAACAGAGGCTTAACAACATGTCGATAGGTCTGGCTGCTAACTGATCCAATTAACCGATTCATATACTAAAACTATAACGCTATTTGTTTAATTACTCTACAATAATCAGACGTTAACGATTGCTGCCGTCATCGCCACTTTAAATGTTACCCGCTACCTAAATAGGGCTGCTCTTTAATTGTTAGCTACAACCCACCAAAATAATTTATCATTTACATTCAGAACTAATACCTTTAAAATTCTAGTATAAGGAGATTATCTAAATGGGGAAATTTGAAGAAGTATTAATTATAGTACTAATTATTCTGTTATTGTTTGGCGCTAAAAAGATTCCTGATCTAGCAAGGAGTATTGGCCAGGCTGCCAAAGAAGTCCGAAAAGGCTTTACTGAAGGCAATAGCGATGACGCTTCTAAAAGTGACGCCAAAACCAAAGACAAAAATACTAGCAAAAAATCCTAAGACATTTTACTACTCTAATTATTTACATTAATAGTCATAGAGCTTACACTTAAAGCGTAAGTTAGAGGAGTAGTATGGGAAAAATTGAAGAACTACTAATTGTTCTACTAATCATATTGCTGCTATTTGGAGCTAAGCGTATACCGGAACTGGCCCGAAATATTGGCCAGTCAATGCGCGAAGTCCGAAAAGGTTTTAATGGGGACGTCAATGACGAACCAGTTGAACCGGAAACAAAGCAAGAAGCCGACACAACTAAATAAGGAGTTTTTTAAAATACAGAAATCAGACAAAAATGCAAATGAAGTTCCTTGACCATGTCCGTGAAGCTCGCCGCCGCTTGCTATGGGTAGTGATGTCGTTCATCTTAAGCGGAACCGCAGCATATATCTTAAGAACGAAGATAATTACTGTTCTGCAGCGTCCCCTAGGGTCATCTTTGTACTACACTTCGCCAGCCGGCGGCTTTAACTTTGTTATGGAAGCTACCTTTTTGGTAGCTGCTTTTATTACTCTTCCAGTGATGATTTATGAGATAGTCCGCTACGTTGAACCAGCTCTACCGATTAAGATCAAGAATATCCTTTTAACAAAATTAATCGGCTCTTCAATCATTCTGGCACTGCTCGGTGCCGTCTTTGCTTATTATATCCTCATACCTCAGTCACTTCATTTCTTTTCTTCGTATGCATCAACTAGCGTAAAACCGCTAATATCTACCGGCGAATATCTAAACTTTATAGCCGGTACAATCATTACTTTTGCGATCATTTTCCAGATACCCTTAATCCTGCTGTTTATTAATCGTATAAAACCATTAAAGCCAAGAAAAATCCTGCATTATCAAAAAATAGTTATTGTTGGCTCGTTTGTTCTAGCTGTTATTCTGCCCTTTACTTATAGCCCAATTACCCAGTTTGTAGTAGTAATACCAATTATCTTCTTGTATTACTTATCCATACTCCTGCTGGTTGTCGTTAACCATAAACCTAAAGAAAAAACTGATTCTCTGCCAGATGAGTCTTCGCTTGATCTAATCAATACAGAAGATCTGCTGGCTGAAGAACTGCCTCCAGCTATTCATATACCACGCGGCGTGTATATTGATGGAATAATGAGGAAAACTCCTGCCCAATCATTTGCCGACAGCGGATTTGCTGATATTAAAAGGTTTAACCCAGTTCCCATAGTAAGCACACACAAGATGCGGACTATCGACGGTTTCTTCTAATCCCAGCTACTACCTCTTGGTATTTTTAGATTGTTATATCACGCGCTCACCGCTAGAATTAGATCATGTCAAATCAGACGATAAACATTAAGAGGCAGCTGTTTGCCTCTCCGCCCAAGAACTCCAAGTACTATATTATTGCCGTTGATGGCCGGGGAGGAGCAGGCAAGACCACTCTATCTAAGCACGTCCTCGAAAAACTAGACGACTTCTCAGTTATCTGCGGTGACGACTACTTTGAACCAATTGAACACCCCATAGCCTGGGGCGGATATAACGAAGAAAGACTCCTTAAGGACGTTATCGAACCTATTAAAAATGGTTTCAGAGATGTTAATTACCATCCCTATGACTGGAGTAAGGGCTATCCGGCGGAAGAAAAAATACATATCAATAAAGGAGTGCTTATTGACCGCTGCTACAGCTTTTCATTTAAACTAGACTTTGACCTTAGAATATGGGTTGAAACACCCAGAGAAATAACACTCAATCGGGGTATCAGCCGCTCATCAATGCCCGAAATTAGAGCCGAAAAGGTCTGGCGTGAGTTATGGAAGCCACTTGAAGACAGATACATTTTAGAAATTAAACCCCAGGACATAGCTGATATGGTTATTGATGGTACTTCTCCATTTGAAAACCAAATTGCCTAAAAATATATACTCTGTTGTTATCAGCACCATTTCAGATATATTTTGCTATACTATCAAGTGAATTTTACTATGAGCCATAACTAGAGTTTAGGGAGTAGCTAAAAAGCTTCAATGAGTCAACTAAAGCATCCAATCAAATTAGTCATTATGATTCCCTGTCTTAATGAAGAGAAAACTCTGCCGCTTGTTCTTAAGACCATCCCCAAGAAGATTAAGGGTATAGATAAAATAGAGGTTTTGGTAATTGATGATGGTTCAACAGACAACACCGTCCAAGTTGCCAAGAGTTTAGGCGTTAAACACTTTCTTTACCACGCCAAAAATCAGGGACTTAGCCGGTCATTCAGACACGGCCTCAACCTAGCTCTTGAAATGGGCGCCGATATTATTGTTAATACCGAAGGGGACAACCAATACAAACAAGAAAGGATACCAGAAATAATCCAGCCTATTTTAGATGGCCGGGCAGATGTTGTTATAACAGATCGCCAAACTCAGACTATCGACCATTTTTCTAAGATCCATAAGTTTTATCAACGGTTCGGAACCTGGGTACTAAATAAGGCAGCCGGCACTAATGTGCCAGACGCCATCAGCGGTTTTAGAGCATACAGCCGTCAGGCAGCCATGCAGCTGAACCCGATAGCGGATTATTCATGGGCTACCGAGACTACACTCCAGGCGGCCAATAAACACCAATCAATTGTTATTATCCCGATGGCTACTAATCCAAAGCTCAGAGAGTCAAAACAATTCAAAACATTGGGCCAGCACGTTAGAAGATCTGCCGTAACCATAATACGGGCCTTCATTATGTATAAACCCTATACAGTCTTTATGTTTTTTGGTATTCTGTTTCTAATTCTTGGCGGTGTACCTTTTATAAGGTATTTAGTTTTATTCAGCATATACAAGAAACCAGGCGAGCACCTCCAGTCATTAATTGTAGGCTTGGTCTTCCTTTTCGCCTCATTCCTGTCTATTGCCCTAGGTGTTATTGCTGACCTCATTAGAATAAATAGAGTACTGGCAGAAGACACTCTCGAGCTAACTAAAAAACAGACATTTAACCACAAGGATTAGTTAAAGAACCAGACACCTGTTGTGTAAGTCTTCTTTCCACTGACGACTACTTTTTTTGTTATCTTTTTAGCTACTTCATTAACTTTAATAACCTTTGAGTTCTGCCAATACCAGGTGTTATCGCTCCGCGAAATGTACGTTAAAATACCACCGCCCTCTAGAAACAAGACCACGATTACACAAGCAATAATAATCTTTAAACGGCTATGCTTTCTAAATGCTAACGAGAAAGCCTTCACGAAAATGGCACCCGTTAGCAAAAGAACAGGGAGCAAGTAACGGCCATTCATGTTCTCTAGTGTGGCTGTGGACCTATAAGTTGAATAACCATGAAGAATCAGAGCTATAACATAAAAGGCACAGGCAACTAACATAATTGTCGCATATGGGTTAAATTTAAATAACTCTTTTCTAAATCTAATGGCAGCAATAAAACCAAACAAACCAATAATTAAGGTAACAGCACTTGGAATGGGTAGCGGCGGGTAATTAGTGAAGTTACTGGCAGGGCCATTAACCGCAAAGAACAGTCTATACCACATCCAATAGAGCCATTCAAAGATGTATACAACGAAATTACTGGACGGCTTGGTGTGTTTAGTGAGGACTTGAACTTGCCTTTCATAATCAGCATACCAGGCGGAGTAGGCCTTACACTGGTTAACGCTTAAAACATTGGAGCAGGATGGATCAACCGAATGGTAATCTATCACATTTACAATATCTCTTTGAACGAACATAACGACGGAAAGAGCTAGTCCGGCAATAAGCACCGTCTTTAAGATTAACGATTCTTCCTTAAAACTAGACACGAAATTAGCCAGGATTGTCTTTAATTTTGTCCGGTAAGTCCATAGCAAATAAAAAGAAAAGAAACAGACAATAGCTAAGAATATTGGCAGAAAGGCATATTTAACCAGACTTGTTAAAGTAGCTGTAATAAGGAGTATAAAAACCGTCCTAAACTGGGGCTTTAATTTCTTAATTTCATCAATCAGCCTAAAGCTTAATAAACAAATAAAGGCAACCAGCGGAATTAATAGATCATCGTAGTTTATCTGACCAGCCAATTGAGGCACAATTGGTATTAAAGCGAAGATTAATATTGCTAAGTTGGCGTAACCTTCAGATATCTTGGTCTTGATTAAAATCTTCTTAAATAAGACAAGGCCGTAAGCAAACAAGAAAATGTCAATAAACCTTAGGGCAACAACTTGGTAGGCCTGACGTTTAGTAACGAGCTCAATTAAACGATACGGGTAACTCATCAGATAGTGATAAAGATATGATGGATCCCTGGCTACCGCCCCGTAAGCATTACCGCCTACCGGCTGTTTACTTAGAAATGGAGATAAATGGTAGGAGTATATCTTAATAAGACCAAAATGGAATTGTTCATCAAAAGCCTGGGGGTAGGCAGCGGTTAGGGCAATCCAAGCAGCTTCAAAGATAAAAAAGCCCATAACAAACCAGAAGAAACCCCGACTGCTGATTATCCTCAGGACTCTCTTGGTTATTTTATTTAACATAATTCTTGTTAATATTATCTACGATTTGCTGAGAATACTCTAAAATGATTAGAGTTTAACCTATGAATACTATAAACGCACTCAAGAAATATACTGCCTTTCCCAAAAGAACCGTTAGCGCGGTACTAATTTTAGCGACTTTAGCAGCTGTAGTCTACTTTTTTGACAAGCACCATAATCTATTGACCTCCCTTAAACATATTCCACTCTATGTGACTGCCGAGGTATTTGGCCTCTATATCCTTATGCTGGGTGTTATTATCGGCACATTTCAAGCGACCATGTATCTATATGATAAAAAACTGAAACTAAAGGAAAACAGCTTAATTAACTGCTATTCGCTTTTTATGAACTTCTTTATTCCCGGCCAAACAGGGGTTGCCTTCAGGGCTTATTACATGAAAAAGAATTATCATCTTAAATATCTGGACTATACTCTAGCGACCACCATTTATTATTCAATTTACGCTGTTATTTCAATAATTTTTATTCTTGCCGGCAGCCAGCCGTATTATCTCACCCTTCCAATTGTCTTAACGGTTATAGTTTTAGCCGTCTTGGGTATAAAGATATACCTGAGGAAGAACCAAAAAACTCGTCTAAAATTAACTCTTAAAAGTTTTTCATATTTGGCGTTTATTACCCTAACTCAAGTTATTTTACAAACAATAATATATATGATTGAAATTCATAGCGTAAAACACGGCGTTAGGTTCAGCCAGGTCGTGACATATGCCGGTACGGCTAACCTGGCACTGTTTGTCGCCCTAACCCCAGGAGCAATTGGTATAAGAGAGAGCTTCTTAATTCTAAGCGAAAAACTTAATCACTTATCTTCATCAACAATAGTTCTAGCTAATGTGGTAGATAGATCCGTCTATATAGCCTTTCTCCTAATTCTAGGAGTAGCTATTGCTCTACTTAAAGTTCGGGACCGACTGGGAGTTAATAAAACAATCGAGTCAACAAATCCATAAACTTATATTGTTACAGCGAATCTAAAGATACTTGCTATATAATACGTGCCTTAGAAATAACAGGGGAGCCGCAGGAATGGAGACTCTCAAAAAAAAATATATCCAGGTTTTAAGACGTTTAAATAAAAACACTCTACTGCTCGCTATAGTTATAACAGCTGGCTTACTTATTTTAACTGTCGGTCTCGGCTGGTATAACAATAAAGTAGTTTTATCGACCACCAACCCAATTGCTAGATATACGCTAGAGCCAAATAATCCGCTTTCTTTTATGTCTAACTGGGATGGACCAAACTATATCTCGATATCTAAATCAGGCTATGTTAATAAGTCCCTAGCTAGCTTCTTTCCGCTATATCCGTTACTGATTCTTCTGTTCAACATAGTCATTAAATCTCCGCTTGACAGCGCTCTATTGGTTTCCTGGCTAAGTTTAGTTGGAGCTATCTATTTTTACATTAAGATACTCCGGCGTATCTTTAATGTGTCATCAAACATATCAGCCCTTAAGGGACTGGCCTTTTTTGTCTTATTCCCAACAGCTATTTTTCTTGTGGCTACGTATACCGAAAGTCTGTTTGCTCTTCTATCGCTTGCCGCAATTTACTTTGCTTTAAATAAGAAATACTTAGCCGTTGGTGTATTTAGTTTTTTGGGCTGCTTGACTCATCTCGACGGTCTATTTGTCGTAATTTTAGCTTGCTTGATTCTTCTAGAAGAGAAGGTGGAAAAGATAAAAGCGGGCCTAGCATTTCTTATTGGTTTTCTTGGACTTGCCGCTTACGGCATATTTCTTGACATTAAGTTTAAAAGCCCGCTAGCTTTTATTATTGCCCAACAAAAATCCCACGGCTGGTTAAATCTGCATTACTCTGAACTATTTCAATCAGTCAACTTCTTTAATATTGTTTTTATTATATTGCTTATTTTAGCCATAATTTACTGGTGGCAAAGACGTCGAAGTTTTTCGTATTACAGCATCCTGTTTCTGTTAATACCGCTAATTGGCAATCAATTTGGCGGCTTTAATAGATACATGTTAGTAGCTTTTCCAGTTCAATTTATGGCCTATGACTACTTTAAGAATAAAAACGTCTCCTATGCCTATCTCCTAGCATTCATGGCTATTATATGGACCTATTTCACTCTGCAGTATACGGGCGGATATATTGGCGGCTAGTTTAATCTTTATTAAATAAAAACTTGAAGACATAAATACAACATATAACAGATAGTTATTTTACTTATTTAATCTTCTTTAACTATTTCTAACTGCTTACGAATGTTATGTCTTGTCAGGCTTTTTATGATGTCCTTAGCCTTAAAAGGACAATTGAATGGCTGACTATAAACGACTGATTGTAAAATACTTTTCTTTTTTGATCGCGCTGTCGCCTTATGTAACGCTCTCCACCTGCTACGCTAACTCAGCGACAGCCGATGTTTCCCAAGTTTCTAACTTTATTAAAACTGTAATTGAAGCCTTGGCTGGTTTAGCCGGCCTTGTTGCCACGGGCTTTTTTGTAGTTGGTGGCTTTAGTTACATTACCAGCTCTGGTAATCCTCAGAGACTTGAAAAAGCAAAGAGAACAATACTGTTCTCGGCTATCGGGCTGGCCATCACTATTGCGGCGTTTGTTTTGTCTGACATAGTAGGAAACTTAGCCTCTAATGCTTTTGGGAGCTAGTCATGCTTATTTTGGCCGATGCGGCTAGCACTGTCAGCTCATCAATCGCACCGGTAATTACTGAAATAAGCCTAATCAGCTCCATCATATGCGCCTTTTTCGTTATGGTTGGCGGCTATCAATATATAACCAGCTCAGGTAACCCGGAGAACCTTCTTCGGGCTAAAAGGATTATCAAAAATGCCCTAATTGGTTTAGTAATTGTTCTGGCTGCCGCTCTGCTCGGCAACTTCTTAAAAAGTGCCTACGGACCATTATCGTCAAACGGTTCAAGCGGCATTGTGCCAACTCTTAGTAGTATTAAACCAACTAGTTCCTCAAGCGGTCTAATTACGATAATTATAAAAGCAATTACAGGTGTACTAAGCGCCATTGTCGAGACTGTCGCCGTACCATTCTTAAAGGCACTAAGCTATTTTACGTCCGGTACGCCACTAGCCGCGGCTAACCATAGTGTATTTAATCTTTGGGTTAGTAGTGTCGGTATAGCCGATGCATTAGTAGTGCTATGCATAGTCTTTATCGGGCTGCATGTGATGGGTTTTTATAGCTTGGGTCTTGGCGAAGTAAACATTAAACAGTTACTGCCCCAGATATGTATCGTCTTTATGTTTATTAATAGCTCAATATTTATCATTGATGCCATAATCGGACTATCTAACGTTCTAATAAAAGCAATTAGTGGTGGCAATGCCGCCCAAAATGTCTGGAACGTTTTAAGTGAAGTAGTTAAGCAGCCATCAGCTTATGGCCTAGCTGCTCTAATAATAATGACCATTTTCTTGGTCTTTAGTGTGATCCTTCTAATCTATTATGTTGGCCGAATCGTAGTTATTTATCTTGGAGCAGTTTTAGCTCCTATTGTAATCCTTTGCTGGCTGTTGCCTGGTTTAAGAGACATGGTCATATCTGCTTCCAAAAGATATTTTTCAGCCATCTTCGTCCTATTTATACATGTCGTCATTTTAGAACTAGCGGCCTCATTACTGGCCGGCATCATTAGTACAAATCAAACACCTGATCCGCTTATGGCCATGGTAGTTGGCCTAGCAACACTAATCGCCCTCTTAAAGACACAGGGAGTAATGAGCCAATTATCTTACGCCTCAATCGGTCCTAGAATGTCACGGCAAGTCGTCGACAAAATTGTCTTAGGGGTTAGTTATATTGGCAGCCAAGCAGCCAACACAATTAACAGCTACTTGCCGACCTCTTCTTCGAAGAACGCTAATCATTATTCAGATTCAAACAATCTCAAATTCAGTAACTTACCAGAAACGAAGTCAAACAATTCAATTAAATCTTCCGAGCCGCCTACACTGACAAATAGGGATGAAGGTAACAATAAATGAGAGTCTCAGCAATACCTGCTCAAATTACTACAGTCGAAGACCGGATAGCAGGTAATTTAAACCTAACCCAGATTTTGTTACTGGCTGTTCCAATCTTTACTAGTGCGGTTATTTTCTTTGTCTTACCCCCGATCGGTAAATTCTCAATATATAAACTGATATTAATTATTTTCTTCTCCTCTATATGTGCTAGCCTAGCACTGAGAGTAAATAACCATTTAGTTATAGACATCCTAAAACTAAGAGCTAAATATGAACTTCGTCCTCGTATCTATGTTTTCAAAAAACAACAGTTGTCTCCGGTTAAGACAAAAGTCTCTGAACCCATAAAGCCAAGATCTAAACGCACTCTTGTATTTAAAGAAGCCAAACAGGAAATGAAGTATAGCGATATTGGTCATAAGCTGCTGAATGATCAGAAATATAGCGTAACTTTTCATCAAAGGGCAGGAGGGTTAATTGTTAAAGTCAGTTTTTCAGGGTAAACAGGGGAACACTTCTGCTCAAATAGATATTCGCGATATTTCAGGCGGCATATTAAAGCTGTCTAATGGAAAATATCGCCTAATAATGGCAACCAGCTCAATTAACTTTGAACTTAAAAGCGAAGATGAAAAGGATGCACTAATAGATACTTATGAAAGTTTCTTAAACTCGGTCGGATTTCCGATCCAGCTATTAATTAGAACTAGAGAAATAGATATTGATGACTATCTAAACTCATTAAATCTGCGGCTAGACAAAGAATCTGAAGAAATATATAAAGCACAACTGATTAGCCATAAAAAGTTTATATTCACCCTAGTTAGCTCTAATAAAATCCTAAGCCGACAGTTTTATGTCGTCATTCCATATGATGATTTAAAAAACATGGACAAAGCCAGTATTAAGGACCAGTTGTCCATAAGAGCGGATATAGTATCGAAGAATTTAAGCAGACTAGGCATTACCACCAAGCAGCTAGCTTCGATAGAAGTGATTGACCTCTTCTACAGTTTTTATTCTCCTGAAAGATCAAAGACCCAACCACTTAGTCAGAAAGCATTAGATGTTATGGGCTCAGAGTTCGTGCTAAAGGATAAGAAAGATGATTAACTTTAAAAAATCAAAGATTAATCCTGACGAACTGAAGTATCGGTTAGGTGAACAAACGGTTATCGACCAGTTTTCATATAGCGGGCTTGAAGAACTGCCAGATCATTTAATCATTGACGGGCAATTCATAAGGGTAATATTTATCTCTGGTTATCCCTATGTTGCTAATAGCGGCTGGTTAGATAATCTAATTAATTTCAGCCACAACATAGATATTAGCTATCATCTCCAAGAAATATCTGCTCTTTTTGCTCTGCCTAAATTACACCGAAAAATAACTGAATTAGAATCTACCAAGAGAGCCATGATAAAAGCCGGCAGAATACTAAGCTCGGAGATAACCGATCCGCTTCAGTCGGCTATTGAACTAAGAGACAAAATCTTAAGGGGCCAAGAGAAGCTTTTTCAAATAAGTATTTATATTGCCCTAAGAGCAAACGATCTAAGTGAACTAGATAGAATAACTACTCTGCTAGAATCGACAATGTCTTCAAGGCTATTTCTAACTAAGCCGGCAAGGTATGAACAGTTATCTGCTCTTCAATCAGTCTTGCCTAGGGCAACGGATGAACTTGAATATAAACGAAACCTAGATAGTTCATCTGCCGCGCTAACATTCCCATTTATGTCATCAGAACTGGTTCAACCCAGTGGCATATTGTTTGGCATAAATAAGTCTAACGATTCACTAGTTATTATTGACAGGTTCTCACTGCCAAACGCTAATTCTATAGTCTTCGCCCAATCAGGCAGCGGCAAAAGCTATCTAACTAAAGTTGAAATACTAAGGCAACTTACTAATGGAACTAAAGTAATAGTTATTGATCCCGAAAGGGAATACTTAAATCTTAGTCAGTCGGTCAAAGGTACATATATAAAACTATCTTTGAGATCAAAACAGAGGATTAACCCACTTGATCCATTGGCGGCAAATTTAAATAAAAAACAGCAAAGTGAACATATAGACAATGTCACTGATATAGTTTCTCTGCTTGCTGAAGGTCTTTCAGCTCGTGAACGGTCGATGATAGATAAGGCGCTTATAAAGACACTAAAAATAAATCAATCTACCGCGCCCTTACTCAGTAATCTATATGCCGAACTAAATAAACTAGGCCAAACAAAATTAACCGAGAGACTAGATAAGTATGTCAACGGTTCAATGTCGGACGTTTTTAATTCACCAACGAACATTAAACTAACTAATCGTCTAATAGTTTTCGATATAAAGGATATGCCCGAGAGTCTGCGACAAGTGATGATGTTAATAATAGCTAACTTTGTATCCAATCAAATTAAAACTGAACCCGAAAAAAGACTCCTAATAATAGATGAAGGCTGGCTTCTTTTAGAACATGAAGATAGTGCTAGATTTATTGCCGGTCTTGTTAGGAGAGCAAGGAAGTATTACTTGGGCGTATCAATCATATCCCAGCAAGCCAATGACTTTTTAAATAATAAATACGGCCGGGCAATTGCTTCGCAAAGTGCTCTTAGAATCTTAATGCGCCAGGACTCTACAACCATTAAGAACGTTATAAGTGAGTTTAACCTAAGCGAGTTTGAGAGAAATTACCTGCTTACAACTGAACGCGGCGAAAGCCTTATGATAGTTGATCAAACACACGTGGCGGTTAAAATAGTGGCTTCTGATAGCGAGCATCCATTAATAACAACAGACCCTAGCGAGATATATGCTAAAAAGTAACATCAAGGTATATAGCGGTATAGCAGCAGCAGTTGTTGTCACGCTATTACTTCTACCAATACTTACATTGTCCTCTTTAACAAACCTACCTATTCTAGCTGGCTCTTCGTCTTCTGGCCCAAACACGAACATTTATCTATACACCGGACCTTTAGCCGCTAATGATGGCTATGCATTCGGCAACTGCACCTACTGGGTAGCTCTTCTTAGAGCCGAGGCAGGAGAGCCAATACCAAACACCTGGGGAAACGCCATAACCTGGGCGGTTCGAGCTCAAGCTGACAGTTATTTAGTTGATCAAACACCTAGCTATACTGCAATTATGGTCGACGTTAACGCTCCTGGCGGGTTAGGCCATGTGGCGTTTGTCGAGAGTGTTGATCCCACTAACGGCAGTTGGACAATTTCAGAAATGAATAGAGTCGGCTTTGATGAAGTTGATACAAGGGTATTGACAGCTAGTTCTGCATCAAGCTATTACTTCATACACAATAGAACAGGCTAACCATGTAGCTGACTATGTGAACCAATAAAGCCAAAGATAATAATCTCATCTCTCTTTACTACGTATAGTGCTCTTATATCTCCCATGACATCAATACTTCTGTAACCTAAATATTTACCCTTAAGAGCGTGATTCCGTAACCTAACATCAAAAGGATCAGCAATAAAAATTTCTAGCCGTCTTTTAAAAGAAATTTAACTTTTACATTCAATTTTGAATATTGCTTATCGAATGATTTGGTTGTTGCAATAACCATCACAAACTATCCAAGTGCTCAAACATTTCTTCTAAAGTTTTGAACGGACCACTTACGTCTCCAGCTGCTATTTCTTCCTCAGCCTTAGCAATTAGTTTCTCCATCTTTTCGGTCATAGGTTCGGAAGTAACAAAATGTACGCTACCGATCCTGGCAAGTTCATAGATATATGCATTGAGCAGGTTACTAAGAGGAATGCCTATCTGTCTAGCTACGGCTTGAGCCTTGGCCTTAGTTACATCGTCAGTTTTAAAATTAATAGTTGCTGTTTTCATTTGATCTATAGTGTATATAATAGACTTTTTTGTCAATAATTTTGTATCTAACCGAAATATATTAACTGTTAAAATCATCATAGAAAAGATACAATAGGATAAGAAGTTAAAAGCTGGTGGGCATGCTACAAAAATCACATATAATACCAATTGCAAACTACAAACGGACCAAGATCATTGCTACTGTAGGTCCAAGCACCAATAGCTATCAGGCAATCTATGATCTAATGAAAGCTGGTACCAATGGTTTTAGGCTAAACTTTTCTAAGGGCACTAACGAGGAACACCATCATCAAATAGACTGGATAAGAAAGGCATCCAAGGAACTCAATAAACCAGTAGCCATAATTCAGGATTTAGAGGGTCCGAAAGTTAGGCTAGGAGACTTCGATGGCGTTATTGAAGTAAAAGCAGGCCAGACAATTAGACTTGAACTAGATGCTAATTATTCCGATACAAACATTATCCCAACTCAATATGACCTCAGTAAAAAAGTCAAAAGAGGCGAGAGGATATACATTTATGATGGAAAAATCTCGGCAACTGTAATTTCGGTAAGTGACGGCCTAGTTCACTTAAGAATTGAAAATGACGGTCTCCTTATCAAAAGACGACGGTTGAACTTACCGGACACAGACTTTAGCGGTGATGTTATAACTCCAAAAGACCGAGCGGACTTAGTTTTTGGCTCTACTGAAGACATCGATTATGTTGCTCAAAGCTTTGTTCACACAGCTGACGATATAAGAGAGCTTAAGAAAATCTTAGCCAGTATAAATATGAAAGCCCAGATTGTTGCAAAAGTGGAAACCAAAGCGGCCATCGAAAATATGGAAGAAATAATTAAGGAGACTGACAGCTTAATGATAAACAGGGTAAATTTAAGCTACGAAGTTTTACCTGAAGCCATACCAACTATTGAGTCGCAGCTTATTAGTCTATGTAGAAAATATGCTAAACCTGTTTTTGTAGCTACTCAAATGCTTTTTAGCATGGCAACCTCAACTGAGCCAACGAGAGCAGAGCTATCAGATATAGCCAACGCTGTTACTACTGGTGTTGATTGTCTAATGCTTAGTGATGAAACAGCTATTGGTAATCATCCGGTCGAAGCGGTTAAAATGATGAAAAGGACTATCCTATACACTGAAGCTAACAGCTGTCAGAAAGTTGAATTCCCTGACTTTATAGATGATTCTAAACAGGCAATAATCGTTCGCTCAATTGTTGATCTGGCAGAAGCTTTAGATGCCGAGGCAATTATCGCTGAAACAAAATCAGGTGCTACCGCAAGAATGCTGGCTTCTAGAAGAACAAAGAAGCCAATTATTGCCGTAACCTCTAGCCAGAAGGTTGGCCAACAACTTTCATTGGTTTATGGCGTCAAGAGTTATGTTCGTCCAATTAATAGACTTGCTGCCAGCAGGTTAACAGACTGGCTGGCTAAAGAGAAAATATTAAGTAGCGGCGATATAGTCGTGACGGCTTCCGGCAAACAGCCTGGCGTAGTGGGCACAACCGATACCATAAAAGTAAGGTTTATTGAATAGGCAAATGTTTCATAAAAAAACGGTTAAAGACATAGACCTAAGAAACAGAACAGTACTTTTAAGAACTGACTATAACGTGCCAATTAAAAAAGGCAAGATAATCGACGACTATAGAATTACACGGTCACTTGAAACTATCCACTATCTCTTAGGCCAAAACTGCAAGGTAATTATCTGCTCGCATCTTGGTCGGCCAGAAGGCAAACCTGACCCGGACCTCTCTCTTTTCCCAGTCGCCATGAAACTTAACGAAATCTTAAACAGGCAAGTGGACTTTGTAACTGACTGTATTGGCGATCAGGCATCAAAAGCTGCTGCTAATTTAAAGCCAGGCCAGATATTACTGCTTGAAAACCTAAGGTTTCATCCAGAAGAAGAAGAAAACGATGATAAATTTGCTGCCAGTTTAGTTAATGGTGCCCAAATATTTGTCCAGGATGCCTTTGGCGTAGTTCATCGGGCCCATGCATCAACTGTCGCCATAACTCACCACCTACCTTCCGTCTCCGGCTTTTTACTGGAAAGGGAAGTAGATACTATAACCAACGCCATCAATGACCCCAAAAGACCACTAATAGCTGTAATTGGCGGCGCTAAGATAGCAGATAAACTAGATATTTTAAAAAGGTTTATTAACATTGCCGACGGCTTAGCTATTGGCGGCGCTATGGCCAACACCTTCTTAAAAGCTGATGGAATGGAGATAGGAGATAGTCTATATGACGAACACAATCTTCACCTTGCCCATGAGATTCTAAATCTAGCTAAAGATGAAGCCAAGAAAAGACACTTTATCTTTTCCCTGCCTTTTGACGGTGTGGTTGCTTCAGCTGTTGATTCCACCAAGCCAACCAGGATTGTCGATTGGTCGGCTCACTCTATTGCCGATATTGAAAGCTATCCCAAAAGACCGCCAAGGGAATCAACTCATATCCATGAACACGAAAGAATATTAGACATTGGCCCATTCAGCGGTGCCTTTATTGCCGGCCTAACCCAGCTTGCTAATACTGTAATTTGGAATGGCACAATGGGGGTGACCGAAACAGAAGGGCTACTAAGCAGTGTCGGCCCTTACTCTCATGGAACAGATCTTTTAATCCAGGGTTTAATCGGGGAGATGGGACATAGGCCATATACGGTAGTTGGTGGTGGTGACACGGTCGGCTACATTGAAAGCCGAAAACTAATAAAGATGTTTGACCTTGTTTCGACAGGTGGTGGAGCTAGTCTTGAATTAATGTCTGGCCACAGCCTACCGGGCGTTAAAGTCTTGCTTAATAAGTAAATGCTTATGTTAGACTATTTATAAGATATGCATAAGAGTCTAATCGTCGCCAATTTAAAAATGCACTTTAATGTCGGTGACTCTAGTCTTTATATCCACAAACTAAACAAGATTTTAAACCCCCACCGCTCAGTTGAAGTTGTTATTGCCCCGTCAATGCTCGCTCTCCAGCCACTGAGCCTGCAAATAGATCGCCGTAAAATGCACTTAGCTGCCCAGAATGCCTATTCCAAAGACGAAGGACCATATACCGGCGAAGTAAGCTTCACTATGTTATCCGGATTAGTAGATTACGTCATTGTTGGCCACTCTGAAAGACGTATATATTTTGACGAAAGTCTTGATCTAATTAGGGATAAAGTTGCGGCAGCTGTCAGAAATAACATCAAGCCTATTCTTTGTATTGGCGAATCAAAACCGGAAAAGCAAGCTGGTGAAACAAAAAGGGTTATTCATGACCAGTTAGCCACAGCTATATCCGATTTAACTCCTGAAGAAGTTAAAAAAGTAATCTTTGTTTATGAACCTGTTTGGGCAATAACTACTTTTGAAGGCCAACCGGCAAATATTCAAGATGTTCAAAAGGCAACAGACTTTATACGCTATCAGATAAGTGAAATCTGTGGAGCTACAGTTGCTCGTGAAGCTCCTGTTCTTTACGGCGGTAGTGTTGATAGGGAAACTGTATCTGGATATTTGACTCTTGAAGGTTGCAATGGTGCCCTAGTTGGTGCAGCCAGTCTTGAACCTGAGTCTTTTGCAGATATTATTGACAAAGCCTATCTAGCAGAACAAACCAAGAAAGCTCTTTAATATTCCTCCTAACTTACGCCCGGATGAATTAGAATAGATGTAATGGAGGAAAGATTATTTAGGGGACTTAACCCCGAACAGAAAAAGGCTGTCTTAAAAACAGAAGGGCCTTTGCTAATACTAGCCGGTGCCGGCAGTGGTAAAACTAAAACCCTAACTCACCGTATAGCCTATATTTTAGCTACCCACCTGGCTACCCCGGAATCTATCATGGCCGTAACATTTACCAATAAGGCGGCCCAAGAAATGAGAAGCCGAATAGCCAGACTGATTGGCGGCCGTGAATCAAGCTACAGCTTCATGCCTTTTATGGGTACCTTCCACGGTATCTGCGTCAAGATTCTAAGAGTCAGCGGTGAACATGTAGGTATTCCTAAAAGCTTTATTATCTTCGATGACTCTGACAGCCTGGCAACGGTTAGGAGGGTAGCCAAGCATTTAAGCGTTGATGAAAAGAGTTTTCCTTCTAAAGTTACCCTTTCTCTAATTAGTTCGGCCAAGAATGAAATGATGGACCCTCATGAATACGCCCAGACTGCTAGTTCGCCGTCTCAGAAAATAGCCGCTCAAATCTATCCGCTTTATCAGAAAGAACTAAAGGATGCTCGGGCCCTGGATTTTGACGACCTGATTCTTAAAACAGTCAAACTGTTAAAAGAAGTTAAAGAAGTTCGAGATAAGTGGCAAAACCAGTTTAGATACATCATGATCGATGAGTACCAGGACACTAATGCCGCCCAATACCAATTAATTAAGCTATTAACGGGTAAAAGCAATAACCTAGCTGTTGTTGGTGACGATTATCAGTCGATATATATGTTTAGGGGTGCAGACTTTAGAAACATCCTAAACTTTGAAAGAGACTATAAAAACGCTTGCATTATTAAACTGGAGCAGAACTACCGCTCAACCAAAAACATCCTCGATGCATCAAACGCCCTAATACTGAATAACACCAAAAGAAGTGATAAACGTCTTTGGACGGCATCTGAAGAAGGTAAACCGGTCAACATTATTCAAGTTGGCAACGAAAGATCTGAAGCTGAAACATTAATCCGCTATATCAGCGAAGGGGTGGACAGCGGCCGCTTTAGTCATTCTGATCATGCCGTGCTGTACCGGACTAATGCCCAGAGCCGTCCGGTTGAAGAAGCATTTATTCGTTACGGTATCCCTTATCAGATAGTTGGCGGCGTCCGGTTCTACGAGCGTAAAGAGATTAAAGACATACTTGCCTATTTAAGACTTACTTATCAGCCGGAAGATCGGGTATCACTAGAGAGAATAATTAATGTCCCAGCCCGCGGTATCGGTCCTAAAAGCCTCGGCCTATTCTTAGCTCAAGCTAATAAACAAGGAAGCTTAGAAAGTGCACTACGCTATGTCAGCCAAAACGACCAGCTAACTACAAAAGCTAAATCTGCCATTAGTGAACTGCACGATATCTTAACGAGTTTGAGATCAATTGTTGACACCACTAATCTGCCTACGCTAATAGACTCTTTAATTCGTCGCCTGGATTATCTTAAATACTTAGATGACGGTACACCCATAGGCGAGGCTCGTCAGGAAAACGTCAAGGAACTATTAAGTGTCGCTAGTGAATATCAAGAAGTCGGCCTGGCTGGCTTTTTGGAAGAGGTAGCTCTAATTAGCGACATAGACAATGCTAACTTTAATAACGACCAGGTTACACTCATGACCGTTCATGCCGCTAAGGGACTGGAGTTTCCGGTTGTTTTCATGATAGGCATGGAAGAAACTCTCTTTCCCCACTCACAGGCCCTATATGATCAAACTGACATGGAAGAAGAAAGAAGACTTTGTTACGTTGGTATGACCAGAGCAAAAAAAGAACTTATCATGACCTATGCGGTAAGCCGCTTAATTTACGGTGGTGTTTTGCATAACCCGCCCAGCCGTTTCTTAAGTGAAATAGATGGCCAGTTTCAAACCGAGAATGGCTTTTATACCACGCCAAAACAAGTAGAGACTCCTAAATCTGTTGACCTTGAGCCAAGATACATACCAGACTTAAACGCTGGCGATAATGTTAAGCACCAAACATTTGGTCCCGGTACTGTCGTTGAACTGGAAGGCGAGATAGTCGCCATATATTTCAAAGACCATGGCATCAAAAAGTTCAACCTAGCTTTCGCTCCACTAGAAAAGCTCTAAGAGATATTGAATTTCCGGCATAGGTAAGAAAAAGACAATGATTTTTGCTACAATAGACTGACGTCTAAAAGGATATTACTAAGTGGTAATTGCTTCTATCCTTTTTGGATCATACCTATATGAAATTTAAGTTAGAAGGAGCTAAATCAAGGCGCAGCAGCCGTATAAATTTTAAACGGCTTAAAGTGCTAAGCAGACATCCTTTTGCCGTGCCTGTTATCACGGGCTTTTGCCTAATCCTTCTAACAATTGCTTTTGTAATATTTTTTGGTAATGCCAAACAAATCCAGGTAACACCAGACTCTAAGATAGTAATAATTACCGACGCCGGCATAAAACAAATAGTTCCCAGTAACGATAAAACAGTCGGGACACTATTAAAGCGCTTAAATATATCACTTGGTCAAGGTGACGTTGTTCAGCCAAATCTATCGACGCCAATTAATCAGGATGACTTTAGGATTAACATCTACCGAGCCGTGCCGGTTGAAATAGTTGAAGACGGCGTTGCCTACTATTCTTTTAGTGCCGCCATAACACCGAGGGCAATTGCCAATCAAGCAGGTGTCATGGCTACAGCCTCAGACTACGTTAGCTCCCAACCCAGTGAGAACTTTTTAGCCAGCAGCGCTATCGGCCGACAGGTTATTATTGAATCAGGCATACCTATAGTTTTTGATCTATATGGCACCGATCTGTCGATCTATGTTCATGCTTCGACAGTAGCCGGGGTCATAAATCAAGAAAACATCCAGTTAACGTCAGAAGATCAAGTCAGCCCTAGCCTAAACTCATCAATAAGTCCTAACGAGCAAGTTAGTATTAGCAGGCCAGGCATTAAAACAGAAGCCGTTACCCAGTCCATTGCCACCCCTGTCCAGACCACGTATGTTTCCGATCTAGCTTATGGCACTAGCTCAATAGTTCAGCAAGGATCGCCCGGCAAGGAAGTCATTGCCTATGAACTATCCTCAGACGGGACAATTCTAGACCCCACTTCGCCAATCCAAACAATCGTAACCGTACCACCAGTCACAGAGATAGTGGATGAAGGGGATAGTTTGTCTGGTATCCAGGGAGACATGTCGCTAGCCGGTATCTCTCCGGTCGATTATTCTTACGTCGATTTCATTGTTTCCCATGAGTCGGGCTGGTGTCCAACTAAATGGCAAGGTGAGATTGGTTATTGTCCAGCCAATTTTAGCCAGCTTTATGATAGCGATGATGAGATAGGCTACGGCCTATGCCAATCTACCCCGCCAGATAAAATGGCTGAATTTGGTGATGATTGGCAGACTGACCCGATTACTCAACTAGAATGGTGTAACTGGTATGCTCAGATGAAGTTTGGTGGTTGGTATAATGCTTACATTCATTGGATAGACTATGGCAACTGGTAGGGAGCCTAAAGCTAGGAAATCATTAGGCCAGCACTGGCTAGCAGACCAGGGTATTCTAAAAGCTATAACAGATCTAGCAGATATTTCGTCCGAAGACACAGTGCTTGAAATAGGGCCGGGAACAGGCAGACTAACCAAACTATTAAGTGCTAAGGCTAATAAAGTAATTGCCGTTGAACTAGACAGTTCACTAGCCATAAAACTAACCGCCTTAAATCTTGCTAACGTTCGGGTAGCAAACGAAGATATCCTTGACTATGACCTATCTAAATTAGGCAGCTATAAGCTGGTAGCCAATATTCCTTACTACTTAACCGGCAAGATAATAAAACTTATTAGCGAGACCGCCAACAGACCTAAGCTTGCTGTCCTCTTAGTCCAAAAAGAAATAGCCGATAGATTAGCTGCTCTGCCTGGAGACATGTCTATCTTAGGCCTTACTTGCCAATTTTATTGGGACGTCCAAAAAGGACCATTAGTTTCACCAGATAAGTTTATCCCGCCGCCAAAAGTAACATCTCAGATAGTTAAGCTAACACCAAAGACATTTAACCTGTCCGACGAAGAAACCCGGGAACTATTTAGGCTAATTAAAATCGCTTTCTCGTCTAAACGTAAAACAATTTTAAATAACCTAAGCAGCGGCTATAGGCAAGATAAGAAAAAAATAGAGACCATACTTCTAGCTATTAACATCCAGCCCAACCGTCGACCTCAAACCTTAAGCTTGAATGAATGGCAAAAATTAAACGCAGCCGTGTCAGGTTTAAATTCTTGAAGACTTTATTACGTAAACTACCCTGCAACTAAATTGCTAGATGTTTTAATATAGTATATAATATTGACCATGAGGAACCCTGAGTTGCCTAAACAAGCTTCAGTAGAAGATCTTGTGGGACAGATTGATGGGATATTCTCTGACGAAAGAAATTGCAAATTCTTGCAAGTTGAGGGCGAGCTTGATCAGCCCACCACGATTTCGATCGGTGGACGACTATTTGGTTATGACCCAAAACACTCTGTTGGGGTTCAAATAGATTCCCGCGTTTACGATAAAGTTGGTCTGGTTAGGAGAATTGAATTTGTTGATATGAATAGGAGTTCTATAGTCCGAGAGTGTTTTCTAGCTACCGATGGTGAAATCGTCGACGGATTAACACAGCAACCGTTAGATCAAACCGGACGAAACAATCTTAGCTTCTGGCTAAATGAAACATGGTGGGGCAGTGACTACACTAAAAGATTGAGCCAGCGAACGGCTAAGACTAGTAAATACACTAGCGAAATGATATAATAAAGAACGATGGGGCTGAATGTTAAGCTCGACGTTGGACTTTATCGGTTAGATCAGCAAGTCGCTTGTCAGCGTTATAGGCAACTTTTTTAGATGCAACATCTAAAATTAAAGGCGCGGTAGCATCAATCCGCGACTCTGTAAACTCAGTAGTCGCTATGTTTGTTTCTCCTCGCTTAGCCTTAAGCCCAATAGCTTAAGCAATGTCTATAAATGATCCAGAGTAATTAATAGACGTTTCATATCTCTCTGGTGCTGAAATGCTATGTCCTTAGTATTTCCTAAGACTTTTGGACTATAGATATGGTTAGTTTGTTTGTTTAGAGGCCATATCTGAATATTAAAAACAAACTATACTTGTAGAAGACTAACCAAGATAAACTGACGGACCCGGCCGCAATCGCCGGCAGCTCCACCATAAGCACTTTGATCTCTGTATTTGGAGGTCATTTTATTTTACTAATGTTTGCGATTCTATCAGATTGTAGAATATAGTTTTGCTTGTATAAATCGGAGGAATTATGGCACAAGAAGTTATTAATTTAGACCTATTTCCTCATCTTGGTGACCCTCATATGAGGCACGCTCCTAGTATATGGCATACTCAAACTGGTAGCCGAGTCGTACTCGCTACGTTGTCTGGATTTGAGAAAAGTTCAGGATTATTCATCGCAGGTCAGGCTGATGGATATGACGAAACAGACTGGAATAAGACCGGTGTACCTAGTGGGCGTAGAAAGATGTTTGGCATGGTCTCGAGAGTAACAAATGTCGAATATCAAAAAGGCCTAACTGAACTCCCTGAAGATGTTGCAGCCGAGGATATTAAACTTCACGAAAGACTTGTGCATGCTGCGGAAGCAACCACTTGGCTTGCTGTATATGGTTACAGGGAAGCACATAGAAACAATGAAATAGTTAATTTGCCTGCATACGGAGGTGCCCTATATCTTGGTGTTGAACTGGGAAGTGTGCCAACCGAGCTGGAAGCGGTCATTGAGATAAGAAAAGTCTCGTATCCAGGTATAACTCGTACATCTGGCTACGACAACCCAGCATACTATCAGTCTCTTAGGAAAGCCCTCCCCTTATTAGCTCCCGCTGTTACTACTAAATAAATAATATATTAACGAGACTGTGTACATAACCTTAGGCGATACCTGCTTTGTCAGACCCAGATTTACTCTATAAATAATTCTCCCAGAGTAAATCATGCCATCTAGCTATTTCTTCAACAATGAGAGGTGAACTTTTTTCGAGGTGCACCACCATAATCACTTTGACCTCTGTAAAACGGGGTCATTTTTATATACAAAATGCTATACTTCAGTACATGGCTAAAGCATATCTTATTGGTGATCCACCAAGAGTCGGGAAAACATCTCTTACATTAAAATTTATCGAGAGGAAGCCCATACTAGCAACTTCTACAGATGCTATACGCTACACTCTCAGACGAGTCGTAGATGAGCATTCAAAGCCCGACTTGTTTAACGTTGGTAAATTCACATCTAACGACCCAGAACAGCGTAAGTATCTAACTGAGCATGTTCAAGAAGTTATAGACCAACAAAACACTGAGTCTTCAATTGTCTGGAAATCAACAGTAGATTTCATCAACAGCAATCTCGAAGACGGCTTCGATATATTAATTGAAGGTATTGCTGTATTGCCATCCTTCGTCAAAGATTTGCAGTGCGAATATTCAGTAGTATTTATAGGTAATCAATCTGATGAACATTTCAATACCATATTAAATCAAGCCAGAAACAACCCGAATGATTGGCTGCATAATTTAGAGGACGAAACCATTAAAGCATTCTGTTTATTCGGACAATGCTTTAGTAAATACCTGGAAGATGAAGCTAAGAGTCTATCCATGTCCTACATAGAAGTAATGGACAACAAGTTCGACGAATGCTTAACTAGCGCATTAAATGAGCTTATATGTAGCAATAATCGCTAAGGGATACCCGCTTTGTCAGATCCAGATTTACTCTGTTAATAATTCTCCCAGAGTAAATAATGCCATCTAGCCATTTTTTCAACAATGAAGGGTGAACTTTTTTCGAGGTGCTCCATCATAAGTACTTTGACTTCTGTAAAAAGTAGTTATTTTCTCGTTATTGCTTGCCCGTAAGAGAATTCCATGATAAAAATATGTATTAATGTCAGCTCAAGGAAAAATAGAAACTGTTCAAGAGTCAACCTGGACCCCTATTGAAGAAATCATAGAAGATGGAAGTATATTAGTCAGTGGTGATGGGCTTGGTCGGGCACGCGGTGAAGTTTGTGGAGGGCGAAGTCTTGTAGCTGTGGTTGAAGGGTTTCCAAATGGAAAAGTTGTGGCTATAGTTGCGGAAGAGGAAGAGCTGGAAAGATTAAGATCTGAGGGTGGAAAAGAAATAGACCCCGAAGAATTGAGCCCACACGATATATCAAAACTTTATGCTCACATAGGTGTTGGAATTGGTCCTATTGAAGCGACCAGAGATGCATTGCAGAAAGAGAGAGAAAGACAACAAATGACCAAAAACCACAATGCAACTAGTTCACTTGGGTCTTTTGTGACATCAAGGTTTGAAGTTACAAAATAATATGCCAAGAAACTCCCGGTATGCATGTTAGCGGACAGTTAAAGTCTACGAAGAAGGGTGAACAATTTTCGATGTGCCCATAAGTACTTTAGCCTTTGTTATTTAGGGTCATTTTTTATGATTTGATATACTCTGCTTATGCCACTAATAGTATTAATTCTCATCTGTTCTTTGTTTTATGCGGGTTTTGAAATATTGGCAAGTTTAGCAGGTGGCAAAATCAATAATTGGTTAGCAGCCACACTTTATAACGGCATTGGAACATTCATTCCCCTAGCAGTTTATTTTTTTACTAGAAAGAGCAAAACATCTTTAAAAGGCATTGCATTTGCTGCGTTAGCAGGAGTAGCAATAATGCTATTTTCAGTATTATTAGCACATATTTTCAATAGACACGGTAATTTGTCATACGTGATACCCATTATTTACGGTATAGCAATTGTGATTAGTAGCCTTTATGGAATATTGGTTGTCAAAGATAGAATTACTGCATTGCAATTATTGGGCATATTGTTAGTAGTTATAGGCGTTGGGTTCATATCATTCTCTAAACATAAAGCGTCATAATCATATACCTTTTGAGGATGTCTATCTTCCTAGAGCCAGATTCACTCTTTTTGTAATGAAAATAATTCTCCCAGAATAAATCATGCCAACTGGCTATTCCATCAATGATGAAGGAGAAGATATTTTCGAGATGCTCCACCAAGTAACCACTATAAACACGATAAGTTTTGAGGTTATTTTTTAGTTTCTGAAGTGTGTTTTAAGTTTTGACGAGGGCTATTTTACCCGCACTTCGCACGTACTGATTGGCTTGAGCAATTGTTCTTCTTAGTTCAGCATTAGGCATGGGGGTACGCGACTTAAGCGCCTTAGCCCAATTACTCCTAATCATATCCAATGCCTGCCCAATTTCTATAGCAAGCGCTGGGTCTTCAATATCGATTTGTGCCACATAGTCTCCCGACCACCGATGAAGTGCTTTGTTAAAATCTAATATTTCCGGCCTAATAACACTTAATGGCCTGGTAACGTTACTACCGTTTGAAACACGAGGATCAATCGTGCGCTTCTTTCCTTGCGGTAATTCAATAACAAAACGACCGTCTACTACACCATAAGTTTCAGGAGTAACTGTTTGTCTTGTTAATGTGACTCCGTCGGGCGGGTTAGGTCCAGAGTAGAAGTTGCCATTGCTATAAGATAGATTTTTTTGTCGTTGGTCCGCAGCAATACTTGCAGCCGTATCCAAAAACCATCTCATGACTCGGTCATCTTTTGCCACTTCTTCAAACTGTTCAAACATCAGTGACGATGATGTATGCAAATAATCTCGCGGATAAAAATATTGGAAGTTTCTAGCGTGTCGATGGTTACACAAAAAGAAATAACGCTCTGCTAAATTAAGAGTGTCGTTTACCAAGTCCTGTACCGGTTCGGTCCAGTGTTCAGCATTATTTTTAATATAGTCTTGGGTAAAGTTCATTGCAGCTTGTTCGTTAGTAAAAATCAGCTGGTCGCCTTCTCCATCTTCCCGAACAACTCTTCGTACTATTGAGTCAAGCGATAGAGCGGCAAGAGCAAAAGGAATACGACCCGGGTCAGGCATATGTCTGTTAAGAGACCAATTGACAAGCCACCTCTCTTCTTCATTATACTGAAACCTGTCGCCATCAAGTCTACGAGAAGGATGTTTATTAGTTAAGAAGGACGGCCGAACAGTAACTTCATCTTCGCTTAATAAACGATCAATTGTTAATCTGGTACGCCCAACATAGATACCGCTTACCTTTCTACGAAGAGTTTTGGACTCAATTAAAGCCTCAGTAATACCGGCTCGTTCAAAGAATTCAGTACGATCTTCATCATGAAGATTCTCAAGACCGTGACCCTGATAGTTATCATCTCCCTGATGGCCGTCATATATGTGTGAGGCATCGCTAAAAAGTGCTTCTAATACATCCATTGGCCCACCCCCAAACTCAACGGCAAGTAATCCTAGAGAAAAACAATGACTTAGTTGTGGATATTCACCAGCAAATAGTCGTGTTTCATATTTTCTTGGTCGATTTAACTTCATACTATCGACCAAGAAAGGCATTTCATGGAAAAGAACTATAGCAGCAGCCTCCAGACTACTATCCGTAAAGGCCTCTCCACTTCCCAGTGTTGTTGTCCCATGAAACGGATGGTACACTTCCACTCTGCCATTATTTAACTCTCTGAACCTAAATAGGGCAGCCGGGGAGGGTCTTTCGAGGTCTTGAGGAACAGGAACCCCTATAAAATCGTTTTGCTCAACACCTACAGCCATCTTGTCTAAAAACTATACTATCAAAACATTTAGTTGCAAGCATAACCAGTATTTACCAATAAGTGCTATATACCATCAGGAGTACCAAACTTATCATATCTATTCCACTCTATAGCTAAAATACCCCTACATTTCTTCAGCCCTTCATAGATTTGGTGCCAACAATTTTGGATGTACGCAACCATAAGCATTTTTAAATCAGCAAAAATAAAGTCGTTATTGTCACAAAACATCGTCTGTCCCTATAAGAGTAGATTATTTGTCTGTGACATAAAAAAGGGTAATGTCAATTATGCTCTTGCTTTTTTCCTCTCCTTAGGGTATCTTTAAGTTCAACTAGATAAAGCTGCTAACGTAACGTGAGTTCGGTTCTAGGAAATTAGTAAACAGTGATTTGAGGCGCAGCTAACTGGATCGCCAGATTACCTACAAGTCTTAATAAAGGAGTGATCTAGTGGCAACACGTCTATTTGTCGGATCATTGTCTTGGAATACAACCGATGACCAGTTGAAGGATTTTTTCTCAACTGTCGGTAAAGTAAACTCAGCCAATGTGATTGTCGATCGCGATTCCAACCGATCAAAAGGTTTTGGATTTGTCGAGATGGACAACGACGAAGAAGCTAAAAACGCTATCGCTAGCCTAAATGGCAAAGAACTTGATGGCCGAGCTATCATAGTCAGCGAAGCACGCCCTCGTGAACAAAGTTTCAACCGAGAGCGTTAGTTTCGAATAAGCTTTTAAAAGCTATAAGAGGCATCCTTAAATCAAGGGTGCCTTTTAATATTGACCATAAAAACAAATCTTAACCCCAGCCTGATATAATTGAAATAACTTTAAGAAAGGCTACTTAAATGACTAAGATTGGTTGCCCCTTTT
The DNA here is from genome assembly GCA_963762395.1 of uncultured bacterium. Taxonomy (GTDB): domain Bacteria; phylum Patescibacteriota; class Saccharimonadia; order Saccharimonadales; family UBA4665; genus JAJZKE01. Next base: position 273,418 of record CAVXKL010000004.1, read on the forward strand.
GTAACCCCCTAAACCAGGCAGTAAAGTCTAACGACACAGCCCAGGTCTTTTTAAGTGATCCCAGAAAAGTACCCGGTCACTTTCTAATAATGCCCAAAAGACATATTGAAAAGCCTTGGGAGTTGTCTTCCAAAGAACTAAAAGACATCTTTGATCTAATATTCTTTATTGAAAAGAAGATAATCGGCAAACTTGGTGACGGCTGTGATATCCGCCAAAATTACCGGCCCTTTATGAAGCAAGGCGCTCTTAAAATAGATCACATCCATTTCCAAGTAATTCCTCGGTCATATAATGACTATATCTACAAAAAAGCAGAGAAGTATGAAGCAGATATCTTTGCCGAGCTAGATGATCTGGAAAAAGAGGAAGTAACTAAACTACTTAAATAAAATGAGCCGCTTTTACATCACCACGTCAATACCGTATATAAATGACAAACCACACCTTGGCCATTCCTTAGAGTTTGTTATTGCCGATGTTCTTGCTCGTTATGCCCGCAAACAAGGGGATGAGGTTATCTTTTCCACCGGCACAGATGAACACGGCGGCAAGATAGCTGAAAGAGCTCAAGAATTAGGCGTTGAACCTAAACACTTTGCTGACAAAGTCTCAAAATACTTTGAAGAACTAACCGCGCTTTTAAACATCTCCAACAACCGCTTTATTAGAACAACAGATGCTACTCATGAAAAAATTGCTCAAGATATTTGGCAAAAACTAGAAAAAGACATATATAAGTCCAAATATATTGGCTGGTATTGTACCGGCGACGAGGCCTTCTTTGCGGAAGCTGAAGTTAAGGCAAATAACGGTATCTGCCCTAATCATAACCGTCCATATGAGAAGATAGAGGAAAATAACTATTTCTTTAAATTATCTAAATACGGACCAGAGATAGCCGAAGCTATTAAATCCGAAAAATTTAAGATTATCCCAACGACTCGTCGTAATGAAATCTTAAGTCTAATTGATTCAGGATTGGAAGACATATCTATTTCCCGACCAAAGGACAAGATAACCTGGGGTATTCCGGTTCCAGGAGATAAAGAGCAGGTAATGTACGTCTGGTTTGAAGCCCTGATGAATTATATAACAGTTCTAGGTTATCCGGATAACGATGACTTTAAGAACTACTGGCCGGCTAATGTCCAAGTAATAGGCAAGGATATTATTAGGTTCCATGCCGCTATCTGGCCGGCCATGCTACTGGGGCTAGATCTACCTTTGCCTAAGAATCTCTACGTTCATGGCTTTATTAACATTGAAGGCCAAAAAATGTCTAAATCCTTAGGTAATTCAATCGACCCAGTTGAGCTAGTTGCTAATTTTGGTCCTGATCCATTGAGATATTACCTCTTAAGACACATTCCCAGCTATTCTGACGGCGACTTCTCTATTGCTAGCCTAATAACCAGTTATAACAATGAACTGGCGAATGAGCTAGGCAATGCTGTCTCCAGATCAATCGCTATGATAGAACGATACTCTAGCGGCCTAATCAACAATGTACCACCCCCAGAACATGACATTGCTGCTTATGAGGAAGCAATTAAAGACTGCCGCCTAGATAAAGCCCTAGAAACAGTCTTTGAAGAAATTAAGGGGCTAAATCAATATATTGAAGAAGAAAAACCATGGGAACTAGCCAAATCCGAAGACCGGGATCATCTTAAAGAGGTCTTAGCATATTTAGCCGGCAGCCTGCTTCAAATCGCTGATCTCTTAGAGCCATTCCTGCCAGAAACAGCTAATAAAATCAAAACAGCCTTTGAGGGTGGTAAAGTCCATAAAATGACCGAAAATCTTTTCCCTAAAATAGACAATGATTGAACTAACTGATACCCACTGCCATATACAATCCATTAATCAATTCGGCGGTGAAGACCATACTTCCAAGCTATGGCAGAAACTTCAAAATACAGATGTAGAATCTGTCATTCATGACGCCTTTGAGGCTGGTGTCACCAGATTAATAACTGTTGGTTGTGAACTAATAGACAGCAAACTAGCAATCACTACCGCTCAAGCACATCAAAACGTCTGGGCTAGTATTGGCATTCACCCGCATGAAGCTAAGAAATACGTTCGAGATAAGACAAAACAGGAAGAATTTAGCGGCCTTGCCAAAGAAGACAAAGTAGTAGCTGTTGGCGAATGTGGCCTGGATTACTTCTATAACTATTCCAGCCCCAAAGACCAAAAAGCGGTTTTGGATTTCCAGTTAAATCTAGCTTCTAAACATAACTTGCCGGTAATATTCCACGTTAGAGAGGCCTACATAGACTTTTGGCCCATCCTAGATAATTACCCAAATTTAAAGGGTGTACTCCATAGCTACACAGACAGTCTAGCTAACCTAGATGAAGCTCTGAACCGTGGACTATATATTGGCGTTAATGGTATTTCTACCTTCACCCGTGACCCAGCCCAACTAGCTATGTACAGGCAAATACCACTGACTAATTTACTCCTTGAAACAGATTCACCGTACTTGACACCAGCACCAAAGCGTGGTAATATAAACCAGCCTAAAAATATTAGGCTTGTGGCAGAATACCTGGAGCGATTAAGAGGACAACCCTTAGAAATGATCGCCTCTCAAACGACTAAAAATGCCAGACAACTTTTTCACGTATAATAAATAACTCTAATGAAAGGAAATAGGATGCGTTCTGAGTTAGGTAAAGAGGTAGCCAAGGGACATGAACAGGACATTCTGCTTAGATTTGATGTTCTAAGTAGCAGCTTGGACCGAGCTAAAAAAGCTGCCAAGTCTATGGCTGCGGTAAACACGCCAAAGAGCTCAACCTTCAGTCAATCAGTTGCACCAAGGCTACGAGAAGGCTACCTCCAGACCTCCATCGCATCAAGTTCCCATGAGGCTGCTTCCACTTCAGCTAATACAGATGAGGCTAAAGTTACATTTGAACCGGCTGCTTACATTGGGATTGCTGATACAGCCATAAATAGTATTAAGGAAATTGATCTAAATACATCCAACACAGGTGTCATCTTCATTAATGATATTCGAAAGCAACTTGAAGAGATATATAAGGGAATACCTCAATCAGCTCGAGATAATCTGAAAGGGGCAGCATAAGATGAGTATACTGCCTAAATTTTTACCCCGTATCTATAGCCAAAGAGCTGAAGATGCTCAAAGACGGCTAATTCAATTCGAACTTCAATTTGGCCGCAATATATTCGGTCCAGTACCAGAAAATCATCACCGGGATTTCTTCTGTCTTGATGAATATACCTGGATTTGGCATGAAGACTGGTTGGATGAAAGGGGCAATAGAATTGTCCTATCTACTCGTTACATTCTAAGGCCGGATGGTGCTATTAAATCCCAAAACGGGAAGTCATATCAGAAGGTAGACGCCCAGGAATTCGATCACCTATATAAGGCCATTAAAAAATATGTCTCAACTGTCCAGAATCAATATTCCCAGATGCTTAGCCCTGCTTAATTTAAAAACGTATACTTAGAGTATTATGCCTAAAAGAAACGTCTATTTAGACTATGCTGCTGCCACACCTATGGACCCTCTAGTTCTTAAAGCTATGGAGCCATATTTTTCTAAGCAGTTTTATAACATCTCGGCTACCTACTCTAAAGCTAAAGAAGCTAGATCGGCAGTTGAAGCTAGCAGACGCAGGGTGGCATTAAATCTTGGTGCTAAATCCTCGGAAATTATCTTCACCGCTGGCGGCAGCGAAGCTAATAATCTGACAGTTACCGGCGTTATGAGCGATTGCCCTCATGGCAATATGGTCATAACGGCTATTGAACATCCCTCAATCTACTCCCCGGCCAAGAACTTTAATACCCGTGTCTGCCCGGTGGATGATCAAGGACATATTAAGATCAACAAACTAAAAGATTTAATCGACGATGACACAGTACTGGTTAGTATCATCTACGTCAGCAACGAAATAGGGGTAATTGAACCCCTAAAAGAGGTGGCAAATGTTATTCAAACTATTCGTAGTGACAGACTTGAAAGAAGCATAAATAGGCCAATATATTTCCATACCGATGCCTGCCAGGCAGCTAACTATCTTGACCTTCATGTCTCTAAACTCGGCGTCGATTTAATGACCCTAAACGGCAGTAAAATATATGGCCCTAAACAAAGCGGAGCCTTATTTATAAAAAGCGGCGTTAGTTTAAAGCCCATCATCTTTGGCGGCGGCCAGGAAAGAAGCCTCAGGAGCGGCACTGAAAATGTACCTGGCATAATTGGTTTTGCCAGAGCCCTTGATCTAGCCCAAAACGACAGAAAGTCTGAATCGGACAGGCTGGCTAAACTTCAGGGATACTTTATGAGTAGTCTGGATAATAACTTTAGCCCTGTTAAGATAAACGGCTCAAGGGCTAAAAGAGTAGTAAACAATGTTCATGTCACATTCCCGGGTATAGACAATGAATGGCTTCTAATCTCTTTAGATGAAAAAGGTATTATGGCGGCAGCAGGATCAGCCTGCAGCGCTTCAAATGAATTGCCCTCAAAAGTTCTAAAAGCTATTGGTCTGACGGATAAAGAAGCTAGAAGTTCAGTCCGTTTCTCATTTGGCCATGGTACAACCAGACCAGATCTGGAATATACCCTAGAAGTCCTGAAAAGTCTGCTTAAATAGAACCAGATCTGTTTTCTCAGATGAGTCATTTAGGGTATAATATTTCTGAACTATAGCTTAAGCGATAACAAAGAAGCTATAGCTGTATATGATGGTGGGTAAACAAATATGACAATCTGGTGGTTTTATCTGGTAGTGGCTTTCATAATAGCTGCCGGCGCTGGTTTTATATGGTTGACTGTTCAGATAAGCAAAAGCACAAAGAATCAACCCAGATTCCTTGGCTCAGATATTGATAGCACTAAAGAAGCCGTTGAGCATATCTTTAATGATGAATTTAGAGAGGAACTTAAAAACAGAGGTCGGCTTCACTTTCAAAAGATAATAAACGACAGCGCAGATTTCCTGCAGCAAGACCTAAGACTAACCTCGTCTCAGCTCAATGAATTTATGAAGAAAGAGCTGACTTCTAAAGTTGATGAAGAATTGACTAAGTATGAACAATCGATCAACGATGCTCGCGACCTGGCAATTGATTCAATCAAGAAAACATCTCTTGCTCTCGATGAACAGCGCCAAGTTCTTGGTGATGAGGTCCGCAAGGCTGTAGCCGATGAAAAGACTAGAATAATTGACAACTTCATTAACCAGCTAACAGATATAGTCAGCCACTATATAACAACTGCCATAGGCGGTGAAATAGACTTAAATGATCAATTAGAATATATCCTGGCTAACCTTGAAACAAACAAAAAGGCAATGATCGAGGACATTAAGAATGTCGGATAGTAAGACATACTTTAAATTGCCGCTTTCAGTTTCCCGGCCAGCTGATCTTAGCCGGCTAATTCATGAGCTGACGCAGATAAATGAAGACCTCGACCAGGAAAGAATCAGAAACCCTCATCAAAAACCGGAGATTAAAACCTCTTCTAAAATGACCGATGTTCTTACGGCTAACAATATAGACATAACTACCAAAGAACACCGCGATGGTCTGCTTAAGATATTCAACCGTCTCAGTGAAAGAAACCAGATAATTAACATTAGTTTTGCCTCTGAGGCCACCCCGGAGTTTATTGAAAAGATAGTTGAGTGGTTTAGAAAAGAAATTGATCCATACTGCTTTATTGTTGTTGGTATTAATCCCACCATTGGTGTCGGTTGCATTGCCCGAACCAAAAATAAGGTCTTCGATATGTCGCTTAAAAGTGGTCTTAATAGTACCCGTGAGCTTCTAACTAGTCGTATCAGGGAGCTAGATAAAGCATGAATAGCTCTAATCTGCATTTTAATAAACTAGTTGAAGCCGGCAATCCGGTTGGTGAAGTAGTCGCTGTTGAGAGATTCATGGTCAAGGTCCGCGGCCTCCAACCCTGCCAAGTCCACTCCATTGTCCTTTTTGAAGACGGCTCCAAAGGTTTTGTCCACCAAGTCAGAACTGACTATGTATTAATTCTTCACCTCGGCACTGAAAATCTAATGAGCGGTATGATAGCCGTCCTCCAGCATAAAGACCTGGTAGTTAAAGTTGGTAAAAACTTTATTGGCCGAGTAGTTAATGTCATGGGTGAACCACTGGATGGTAAAGGTCCGATTACCTCAGATACTGTCTGGCCCGTCTTTAACGAAGCTGTTCCGCTTTATATGCATAAGCTTCTTGATACCCAGACGGAGAGCGGCGTCATAGCTGTTGATGCTCTTTTGCCTATAGTTCGCGGTCAAAGAATGGCTTTAATGGGTGATACAAAATCTGGTAAAAGTACCTTAGCCTCCCAGATAACAATTAACCAAAAAAACTCTGATCAGATCGTTGTCTACTGCCTGGTCGCTAAACGAAGAAGTGACGTCGATACTCTTTTAAGCCGTTTTAAAGAAAACGATGCAATGGATAAGTTAATCGTCGTTGTGTCCACGATGTTTGAATCACTAGTTATAAGCTACCTAGCGCCATATGTTGCCTGCGCAATGGCTGAATATCTCTGGCAGAAATGCAACCAAGATGTCGTTATTATTTATGACGACCTTACTTCCCACGCCCATGCTCACAGGGAGATATCACTATTATCCGGAGTCAGCCCTGGCCGTGACTCATATCCGGGAGACATGTTCTATGCCCACTCCAGTCTTCTAGAGAGGGCGGGAAGAATCGAGGAAACTGGCAAAGCGCTAACAGCTATTCCAATAGTTCATGCTCCAGGCGGAGATATTACCGCTTATCTGCCAACCAACATTATGAGTATTACCGATGGTCAATGGATACTAGATATGGATGTCTTCAGGAGCGGTGTCAGGCCAGCCTTTAACTTCGGCCTTTCCGTTACCCGAGCTGGTGGTACTGGACATAACGACCGTCAAAAAGATCAAGCCTTTAAGGCCCTTAAAATCCTAGCCGACTACCGCCAAGCCCAGGAATTTGCTCACTTTGGCACAGAAATTGGTGATGAGTATAGACGTGACCTAACTATAGGCAAGTTAATTAACCAGATAATAACCCAAGCGCCAGGCTTGTCTTATTCACTCATCGCCCAGCAGTTAATGCTAGATATAGTTATTAACTTAGACGATAAAGAAAAGATAGATGTTGATAAACTTAAGCTCCGGGTTAATGAATTTGCCCCGAAAGTAACTTCAGACGAGTCATTCAATAGTGTCCGTGATGAGCTTAAGACCCAATGCCTAACCATGACAGGCAGGGCTAAACCAACCAATACTAAACCAACTGAACAAGGTGTAAGCTCTACTTCCGAAAATGAAAAGCAAGCTAAAGAGGCGAATAAAAAATGAAACAGCTAAAGGAACTTATAGGGGAAGAAACATCAATATCCACCCTAGTTGAACTAACTAGCGCTTTTGAAGGCATTGCTTCGATTAGAATAAGTCAAACTAAAGACAGAGTTCTCCAATCTACCCAATTCTTCGCCGAACTCTGGAACATCTACCGCCAGCTTAAAGTAAGACCAGTCTTTAACTTCGGCCGTTCAGAAGAAAGCGACAAAGACATTATAGATAAAGACCTCTACATCGTCATTACGGCAGAAGGCGGCTTTAGTGGTGACATTGACCTTAAACTTATACGGACAATGTTAAGCAAATATGATAAAGCTAAAAACGACATTATTGTTATCGGTCACCACGGCGCTATCCAGCTAGCTCAAAGGGGAGTGGAGTATACGAAGTACTATAAGCTGCCAGTTACCGATAAAAATATTAATACCATGCCGGTAGTCAGTGAAGTTCAAAAATACCGTTCAACAACTATTTTCTATCAGGAATACATAACCTTACTTAACCAGGAAGTAAGAAGCATTGAAATCCAAACCGCTATTGATGCCCGGGCTAAAGATTCAAACGAAGAAGTTATCGATGAAAGGTCCTATATCTTTGAACCGGATGCTTACTCAGTTGCCGCTCACTTGGAAAGATCAATGATGCAGATTGCTATCAGCCAGTTAATCCTAAGCTCTAAACTGGCCCAATATGCTTCTCGTTTTAGAGCTATGAGTGTTTCAAGAGAAAGGTCGACTGATGAAAAGGCAGAAATACACCTTGAATATAACCGGACCAAGAGATTCATAAAAGATGAACGGCTAAAAGAGATGATTGGCGGTCTTAAAAAGACTAGGTTAGGAGCATTAAGCTAATGGCTGGCACAATAACCTCGGTTAAGCAGTTAATAATCACGGCTGTCTTTGATGAAGATCCGCCGGCCACAAATGAACTAATTAAAGTCAATAACCACTACAACACCGAACTTCTCGTTGACCATATTGAAACCAACGGCGAGGTCTACTGCCTAAATATTAGAAATGATTATCGGATTATGAAGGGTCAAAAGGTGGAAAGACTAAAAAGAGGTATTGAAATCCCGGTCGGCGATAAGACTATCGGCAGAGTACTTAATGCTCTTGGCGATCCGATGGATGGCCAGCCGCCCCTAGCAGATGATGTGCCTCGTAAGGATATATATTCCAACACCACCCATGCCGATAGTTTCACGCTTGCTAAGCCGGAGGTTCTAGAAACTGGTATTAAGGTAATAGACTTCTTCACCCCGTTTGTTAAAGGCCGAAAGATAGGTATTGTCGGTGGTGCCGGTGTTGGTAAAACTGTTCTAACGATGGAATTAATCAACAACATTGCCAAATCAGGCAGTGGGCTGTCATTCTTCAGCGGTATTGGTGAGCGTATCAGAGAAGGTCATGAACTCTGGGGAATACTTAAAGATAATGACCTATTAAAAAACACCTGCATGTTCTTCGCCCAGATGAATGAAAACCCAATCCAAAGAGCTCTAGTCGGCATCTCGGCTACAGCCTCGGCTGAAGTATTTAGGGATGAACAGCATAAAGACATTCTGTTCTTCGCCGACAACATGTATAGGTATGTCCAGGCGAGAAATGAGCTGTCAACAACCCTAGACCAAGTACCAAGCGAAGGCGGCTATGAACCAACCATATTCTCTGACGTAAAAGTACTTCAAGACCGTCTAAGCAGTAATGAAAACGGTTCAATTACTTCCGTTCAAACTATTTATGTTCCGGCTGATGACGTATCTGATCCGGCCGTTCAGTTTATTCAGCATGAAATGGATTCCATTATTGTCTTGTCTAGAAAGGTAGCCGAGCAGGGTATTAGACCGGCTGTTGACCTTAATCTAACAACATCTTCACTTCTAACGCCAGAAATAGTTGGTGACCGTCACTATGCATTAAGCGTCCAGGTTCAAGCTCTTCTTCAAAAGTATGAATCCCTAAAAGGCATCATAGCTATTATTGGTGAAAATGAATTAAGCCCGATTGATAGAAGTGACTATGCTAAAGCTAAAAGATTAATTACCAACTTCACTCAAAACATGTTCGTTATGACTAAAAACAACGGTCTGCCTGGTGAATACTTTAGCCGCGAACAAACACTTAAAAGCATTGAAGAAATAATAATATGAGCGATGATGACAACCAAAACCCGCCTAAAATAATTGGCGAAGAGTTTGCTACGCCAATTACTGAAGCAGGCAAAGAGCAGGCTAGGGTGGTTAAAGAATTCAACGCAAAAAAAAATGACCTGATCATGGACATAAAGGTAGCCAGTCCGTTCACAACATATTATGATGGCCAGGCTTTCTCTCTTAGTGGTGTTAATGCCACTGGTTCTTTCGATATCTTACCTAGACACCATAACTTTATTAGCCTGCTTGAACCATGTACCTTAGTCATCCGAACAACAAAAGGCGATGAACAGAAAATAGATATTGCCGGTGGACTGCTTCATGTTAAATCAAACAAGGCCATCGTCTTTCTAGATATATAGATATGCCAACCATAGCATTAATAACTAGACCGAACATCAAGCCGCTAATGGCATAAGGTCTTTAGCTAAACACTTTAACTAAAGAGGTATTTACACTAAGATTAATGAATGGCAAAAAAGGTTTACGTCGGCATGTCCGGCGGCGTAGATAGTTCTCTGTCTGCTGCTTTATTAACAGAACGTGGCTATAACGTCACGGGCGTCTACATGAAAAACTGGACTCAAGACATCCCAGGTTTTGTCTGCCCTTGGAAGGAAGACTATGAAGACGCCAAAAGGGTAGCCGTTGTACTAGATATCCCTTTCAAGGTTTATGACTTTGAAAAACAATATCGAAATAAAGTAGTTAATTATTTAATTGACGGGTACAAGAAAGGCATTACACCAAACCCAGACATCATCTGTAACCAGGAGATTAAGTTTAAATTATTTCTTGAAACTGCCTTAAGTGACGGAGCTGATTTAATCGCCACCGGCCACTATGCCAGGGTAGAGAAGGGGCACCTTCTAAAAGCCGTAGATCCCCTAAAAGACCAAACCTACTTCCTTTATAGGATGCCAACCGAATCATTAAATAGAGTATTAATGCCAATAGGCAGTATGCTGAAGACAGACGTTAGAAATGAAGCCAAGAAACGAAATCTGCCGACAGCCGCTAAAAAAGACAGCCAAGGAATATGCTTTATTGGCGAGGTGGGCATAAAAGAGTTCTTAACACACGAACTAGGACCGCAGCCTCCCGGAGATATTATTGATGAACAGGGAAGAGTTATTGGCCGTCATGACGGGGTAATATTTTATACTATTGGCCAAAGACACGGGCTTAATATTGGCAGCGGTCTTCCCTACTATGTAACAGGTAAAAATATATCTAAGAATCAAATTTATGTTACCACCGTTCTTAATGACGCTAATCTTTGGAAAAGTAACATTAAACTAACTCAGTTTCACTGGACCTGTCCTGACTTTAAATTAGATCAAAAACCCCTTGAAGCTATCACTCGCTACCGCTCTAAGCCAGTGAAAGCAACCCTTAAAGTATCAGCGAGAACAGCCAAACTTACTCTTAATGAACCGGCCAGAGCCGTAACACCCGGCCAATCGGCAGTTATATATTCCAAAGACTTGGTAATTGGTGGAGGTATTATTGTCTAGTTTGCGTTGATATCTTTTGGATTTAATGTTAATCAAAATTATCTAAAGAACTTAGCTAGAGGGCTAGATTAGAGGATGTCAAAATTTATTCTTGATGCCCAAGAACATACTAGTAAGTTAGTGTTATTAAAGAGTAGTACTTAGATGTTCTTTAATCCACATGCGAGCAAGAGTTGTTGGGCCTATGCCTTTCTCATGGGCTATGCCACGTAATCGCTCTAAGCTCTGTGGATCGAGCCGGATGTTTAATCCCGCCGAGAGGTTCTTGCTAAAGCGAACGTTTGCCGGCTTAGATTTTTCCCATAGACTGGCCATATGAGCCTCGAACCAGGCCGCTTCTTCATCCCGATTCTTAAATTTTGGTAGCTGATTATTTCTTGCTGTCATAATACTTACTCCTTTCCATGCTCTTTTTCATATAGGCGACGTAACTTTCCACTGGCTGGCCAAGCCGTTATTGGATAGTACACACCCTTTTCTTTAAGTACTAAAACTATTGCTAGTAGCTTGCCATTTCGAGTTGGACCAATGATCATTAGTCGTTCTTCGTAAGTCTCTCGTATACTGTAGTTACCATGACAAGCTTCTTCAACTTCTTCTGGCCTTAACTTATGGCGTGCGATATGATCGCTATTTCAAGAGTCCCATACTAATCGACGAACAACTATCATACTATCATTGTAGCGCATTGTGACACAAAGTCAATCCATTTTTCATACACAAACATAAGTCATTGACTAGCATTTTAGATTAACCTTAGTTCACGGATCTGTTAAACTTCATCTATACATATGACAACTCAAGAAATACGTCAGGCCTACCTTAAATATTTCGTTTCCAAGGGACATAAACAAATCCCCAGAGCACTGATAGTACCCAAGGACGATCCTACTACTCTTTTTACCGGCAGTGGTATGCAGCCTTTAATTCCCTACCTGCTTGGTGAATCTCACCCTGGGGGTACTAGGCTAACAGACAGCCAAACCTGTTTAAGAGCCCAAGACATCGATGAAGTCGGCGATAACCGTCACACGACTTTCTTTGAAATGCTCGGCAACTGGAGCCTAGGAGACTATTTTAAAAAAGACCAAATCAAGTGGTACTTTGAATTTCTAACGGACGTTGTCGGTTTAGACCCGGCTAGAATATATGTCAGCTGTTTTATTGGCGATCCAGAAAATGACATACCCAAAGACCTAGAAAGCTATGAAATCTGGCAGGAAATATTTAAGTCCAAGGGGCTAGATTATGACACGGTAGATGTTGGCACTAAAGAGAAGGGTTATGAAAAAGGAGATAACGGTGCTCGTATATCTTTTTATGGCGACAATAACTGGTGGTGCAGGACAGGTAACGCGAAAGATATGCCCACGAACGAGCCAGGCGGGCCAGACACCGAAGCTTTCTATTTATTCCCAAGCGTTAAGCATAACGAAGAGTACGGTAAATATTGCCATGTAAACTGCGACTGCGGCCGTTTTCTTGAAATCGGCAACTCAGTCTTCATGGAATATTTAAAGATTGACAATGGTTTTAGCCACTTGCCTAAAAAGAACGTCGACTACGGCGGTGGCCTAGAACGAATAGCCGCTGCCAGTATTGATAGCCCTGATGTATATAAAGGTAGTCTATTCTGGCCAATAATTATGAAGCTTGAAGAACTAAGCGGCATATCATATGATGCTCAAACAACCGCCATGAGGGTTATTGCTGACCACATCAGGGGAGCTGTTTTCTTGAGTGTCGATGGTGTAACGCCCAGCAATAAAGAGCAGGGCTACGTCATGCGCCGCCTTATTAGACGAGCCGTTAGATTCAGCTTTGATCTTGGCATCGAACAGCAATTTATTGAAGAAGTAGCTAGAGTAGTCATAGATATGTATAAAGCGGACTATCCGGAGGTAATAATGAACGAAGACCGGGTAATTTCGACACTTATTAAAGAAGAGAAAATCTTTCGCCAAACACTTAAGAAAGGCTTAAGGGAGCTTAATAAGATATCTAAGAATCCGCTAGTTAAAGGTGAAGATTTATTTAGACTTTATGATACATACGGCTTTCCTCTTGAACTATCTCTCGAAGAAGTATTTAAAGAAAACATTGAGCTAGATCCTAACTGGCAAGAAGATTTCAATAAGCTATTAAAAGAACAAAGGGAACGCAGCCAGACAGCAGCTAAAGGAACCTTTAGGGGCGGCCTTGGCGGTCATACAGATATTCATAAGAAGTACCACACGGCTACACATTTAATGTATAAGGCCTTAAGACAAGTATTGGGTGATGATGTTGTCCAACATGGCAGCAATATTACCGAAGAAAGACTCCGTTTTGACTTTTCTCACCCGGACAAAATGACCACGGAACAAATTAAAGAAGTAGAAGATATTGTTAATACTCAGATAGCCAACGATTTAACCGTTACTTTTGAAGAAGTCCCGGTCAAGGCAGCTCTAGAAGAGCTTCATGCTATGGGCGCTTTCGGTGATCGCTACGGTGACAGCGTTAGGGTATATAAGATGACTAATCCAAAGACCAATGAAATATTCAGTCTTGAGATATGCGGCGGTCCTCACGTGGATCACACCAACCAGTTAGCCGAAGGCGGCAAAAAGTTTAAGATTATCAAAGAAGAATCTTCTTCAAGCGGCATTAGACGTATAAAAGCAGTCTTAATTTAGAAAGCTATTTATCCACCAAATGTCTTCAGCAAACTCCTTAACACCTATGTTAAAATTAAGGATATGCTCGATAAACTAAAAGCTAATACTTCCACGGTAGCTAAAAAAGCCCTTCAGGGAGCTAATAAAGTTAGTTCTAGCGTTCTTAAAAAATCCAATAAGGATACAAATAAATATCTAGTTAGTCTGGATATTGGTACGGAATACATCAAAGCCTTGATTGGCAAAGCAAGTGAAGACAACCCTGGCAACATGGAAATAATCGGTGTTGGCCGTTATCACCAGAAACTAACTGACATGCAGGCTGGGGCTATATCTGATATAGCCGCTGTTGTCGAGAACTGCGATCAAGCCCTTAATGAAGCTGAAGAAGAAGCCGGCATTAGTGTTAGGACAGCCATTATTGGCATAGCCGGTGAGCTAGTTAAAGGTACGACAACAACCGTCAAGGTAAGTCGCCTTGACAGTGTTAAGTCGATAGATATTCCGGAAATGGAAAAGATTATTAGCCTAGTCCAGGCTAAAGCTGAAAAGAGCGCCAAACAGCAGTTAGCCTGGGAACTGGGCGGTAAAAATGTTGATGTCCGTCTAGTTAACTCAGCGTTGGTTAGCATTGAAATTGACGGTTACCCGGTTAATAACCCGATTGGCTTCCAGGGAAGAGACGTCGTTGTTCAGCTATATACAGCCTTTGCTCCGCTTATCCATATTGGCGCGTTGGAAAAAACAGCCCAAGAACTTGATCTGGATCTACTAGCGGTTGCAGCTGAACCATTTGCCGTCGCCCGAGCAGTAATTGGCAATGATCCAAACCAAAACCTAAGCGCTATCTTAATGGATGTTGGTGGCGGCACTACAGATATAGCAGTCGTTAATGACGGCGGTGTTCAAGGCACTAAAATGTTCGGTATTGGCGGTAGGGCATATACCCGCGGTATTGAGAAAGAACTAGGCATTACATTTGATGAAGCCGAAAAACTGAAGATTAGCCTATCTGAAGGAGACTTACCAATCCAAAAAAGACCTCAAATTGAATCTTCATTAACAAAAACAGCTGACACCTGGGTATCCGGCATAGAGCTCGCTTTAGGAGAGTTCGATAAGCTCGACCATTTGCCTCACCGCATGTTCCTTTGCGGCGGCGGCTCATCGCTAGAACTGCTCCTGGACAAACTAGAACAATCTGATTGGTATAGGAACCTGCCCTTTACCAGAAAGCCGTCAGTTCACCACATTAAACCTAACCAGGTTTCCGGTATAATAGATAAGACAGGCAAGGTCAATGATCATACCTTTATTACCGCCATGGGACTGCTCAGAGTTGGCCTAGATACCACCCAGTATAGTGATTCTAACGATACTATTAAGGATAAATTAGATAAGATGTTAAGCGTATAGAATATGGCTGAAGACCCTAAAAACACCATTTATATAGATGTCGATGACGAAATAACAGGCGTCATAGACAAAGTATTAGACAACCCCAGCAAGATGGTATCTTTAGTCTTACCTAAACGAGCCTCAGTCTTCCAAAGTATCGTCAACATGAAGCTTCTGAAACGAAAAGCAGATGAATCAAATAAAGACATAGTTCTTGTTACAAGTGAAGAAAGTCTATTGCCGCTTGCTGGTGCAGTCGGACTTCACGTTGCTAAAAATCTGGCTTCAAAACCAGAAATCCCAGCTCCGCCAGTAGTTAAAGGAGAAACAGTTGAAGCCGTAGAAGATGAATCTGTTCCTAAGTTCGACAAAGAAACAGGTGAAGGCTCAGTCGATCTAAAAAACCTAGCCCTAGATGAAATAGATAAAACGGCAAAGAAATCCAGCCCAATTGACGAAGACACTATTGAACTGGACAACACTGATGCTAACACACCAACAGATACAGCTATGCCGGCAGCAGCTATTGCTGCCGCTGAAGCTAAAAAGAAAACCAAGAAGAACAAAGGTCTTAAGATTCCAAACTTTGAGCGCTTTAGGTTATATGCTCTTTTAATAGGCTCCCTGCTGCTTATAATCATTGTCTTTTGGATATTAATGTTTAAGGTCTGGCCTCACGCCACCATAGATATTAAGACTAACTCCCAGAATATTAATACTAACTTAACATTTAATCTAAGCACATCAACAACAAGCCTAGATAAATCTACCAACACAGTTCCGGCCAAGCAGGTATCTGAAACAAAGACTTACACGGCCACTGTTAATGCTACTGGTCAGCAAAATAACGGCACGCTGGCAACTGGTAATATACAATTATCCGCCGGTGCCTGTAGTTTAAATCAGCCTGCCTCTATCCCTGCAGGAATTGGTACGCTTGCTGACAACTTAACATATATAATTCAAGACCAAGTTACGTTCGTGTCCGTTACGCAGAATCATCAGTGCACTTGGCAAGGACAGACTCAAAGTGGCAGTAACAATATACCGGTTACAGCTCAAAAAGGCGGCTCTAATTATAATGTCAACAGTGCTACTTTTACCGTCAGTTACAGCGGCAACAACTATAGCGGAATTGGATCAGCCACTAATGGCACCGATGATATCGTCACGGTTGTCTCTCAAACGGACATTAATAACGCCGAGAACAAAGTATCTACTAATACGTCAGGTGCTAAAAATGACTTAACTAACGAACTAACAACCGGAGCCAACTTCTATCCGCTTGATGCAACTTTCGTAGCTGGTAGCCCGACCATATCACCCAATGCTTCAGCCGGCACAGCCGCTAGCAGCGTTACCGTTACCGAAACTGTTAAATACACCATGTACGGAGTTATTGAAAGCGATCTTAAGTCACTTCTAAATAGCAGTATCTTGTCCCAGGTAGGATCTAGTCAGAACATATTGAACAACGGTCTTAATAGCGCTAGTTATACAATTGGTTCAAGTCCAACGTCACTAACCATAACAACTAATGCTATCGTTGGCCCAAACCTTAATGTAAACACCTTAAAGAAAGAAGTGGTTGGTCAAAAAGCAGGTGCCATTGAATCTCTGATTAAGGCAAATTCAAACGTTTCAGGTGTGTCAGTTAACTTTAGTCCTTTCTATGTCTCACAAGCTCCCGGAACTAGTCACATAACAATTAATATTGCCAAGCCGACTAACAGCCCAGCTAATGGATCACAGTAACAAAGATAAAGAGGGCCATATCCTGGCCTTAGATATTGGTGAAGAGAGGGTAGGTGTAGCCATCGCCAGTCTAAAAGCAAAAATAGCTTCTCCCTTAATTACCCTGCCTAATGACTCAAACTTTCTTAGCAGTCTTAAGAAAACCATAGAATCATACAACATCACTAAAATTATTGTTGGTTTGCCTCGCTCACTCAATGGTAACAACACCGATCAAACCATTAAGACGTTAGACTTTATTAATCATTTAGAAAAAGACTTAAAACAAGAAATTGTTACTCAGGACGAAGCCCTAAGTAGTATCCGAGCGGAAGAACAACTAGAAACTCGTGGTAAGATATTTGCTAAGGCAGACATAGACAAACTGGCTGCCTGTTTAATTTTAGAGGACTATTTGAATGAGCAAGTATAAGCTTGAGAAAAAGAATCACCGCTTACCACGCCGAGTGGTAATAGTCTGTCTTATCGTCATCATCGCCTTTATCGCCGGCAGTATATTTGTTAGACGTATCTATGATGTCCGCCTCAAACCAGCTTCTAGTTCATCAGTTTCACAGATAGTGACTATTAACTCCGGCAGTTCGGTCAAAAACATCGCCGATGAACTGGCCAGTGACCATTTAATCAAAAGCTCCTGGGCAATGCAGCTTTATGTCCACAGTTCTAATTTAACGGATAAACTTCAGGCTGGTACTTATGATCTAGCACCGGATGAATCAACCCAGTATATAGTTAATATATTAACGACCGGTAAAATTGCTTCTAAGCTAGTTACAATTTTACCGGGTATTAGAATCGACCAAGTTAGAGCCGATCTAATTAATGACGGTTATAGCCCAGCCGAGGTTAGCTACGCTCTAAATCCCAGCATATATAGAAGCCTGCCGGTTATGAGTTTTGTCCCAGCCGGCAGCAGTACCCTAGAAGGTCTGCTTTGGCCAGATTCATTTGAAAAAACATCAACTACTCCCTTAAGCCAGATAATAACTGAATCACTTAACGAAATGGGTCATCACTTAACGCCAAGCGTCCAGGCAGCCTTTGCCGGGGAAGGCTTGACAACCTACCAGGGACTAATCTTAACCTCCATTGTTAATCAGGAAGTAACCGGGGAGTCAGTTCAGGTCCAGGTTACCCAAGTATTTTTAAGCCGTCTTAAGACTGACATGCCTCTTGAATCTGACGTAACAGCTAATTACGGTGCTATTGCCGCCGGACAGATTCCTAGTTTGAGCTACGACTCGCCATATAACACCTTGCTTAATCCAGGGCTGCCACCAACCCCAATCAGTACCATTTCAGCCAGTTCACTTGAGGCTACAACTCATCCAGCTAACACTTCCTGGCTATATTTCGTAACCGGAGATAACGGCGTAACCTACTTCTCAACAACCCTGCAGCAGCAGCAAGCTAATACCGCCCAGTATTGTCACAAACTCTGTTCCGAACCCTAGTTGATTGACCTCTTATCTGTTAACTGATAATATATTGGTAATGTCTATAGGTAATTTAGTTGATTTAACAAATCGTCGACAACTAAATAGGTTAGATTAAATTTAGTCTTCAATGTAGTGGATATACCCTCTATTCATGATATAAACACCGCCCAGGTCAAACAAAGACTTGAAGCTAAGATAGAGCCCAGACGCCAGCAATACAATAAATGGTCGAGTAAGTTTAAAAGACGTACTGTCCAGCAAAAAACAATCAGGATCGGTTTATTATCACTGAATCTGTTAATCCTTTTAGTTATCTTTATCTTTGTTTTTCAAAAACCACTTTCTTCTTCTGGTGCCAACACTACGAACAATGTTACCCAAAATTCACTTAGCTCACTGGCACCCAACCCGCTCGACCAGTTAGCTTCAGCCAATATTGCCCTGACAGTTTCTCAAATGGCCAACTTGCCCGAAACAAACGCCATTTCCAACCAGGCAGAAAGCCAGCAAGCTGAACTAGCCATGGCTTCAACGGCAGATAATATTATTGCTAAGCCCCAGGTTACCCAAACAGCCTTAAAGTCTAGGGCAGACATATCTACATATATTGTTCAACCAGGTGATTCGGTCGCCTCTATCGCCAATAAGTTTGGTGTTACTAGTGACAGTATCTTATGGTCTAATGACCTAGATGGCAGTGTTATGGTTGGTCAAAAGCTTGTTATTCCACCAGTAAACGGTATCGTCTATACGGTTAAAAGTGGTGATACGCCAGCTTCCTTAGCCCAAAAGTTCCAGGCCAATGAAGATCAAATTGTAGCCTATAACGATGCCGAGCTAAGCGGTCTATATACCGGCGAGCAGATAATTATCCCAAACGGTGTTGAAGCCACGGCCGAGAACACCTATGTCGCAAGCTGGGCACCATCATACGGCTCTAATGGCTACGACTACGGTTACTGTACCTGGTACGTGGCATCAGTCATAGCCGTACCAAGCAACTGGGGCAATGCCGCCACCTGGGCCTACTACGCTGCCCAAAGCGGCTGGGATGTAAGCTCAACGCCGACAGTTGGAGCAATTGCCCAAACAACTTATAAAGACCACGTAGCTATTGTAGAGGCCGTGAACGCTGATGGGACCATATGGATATCTGAGATGAACTCATATGGCCAAGTATCTATAACAGATTCCAAGCCAACTGGTGGCTGGGGTGTTGTTGACTGGAAGGATGTACCAGCTAGCGCTTTTCCTAACTATATCACCCACTAAGTATGAAACTGCCTAATCCATTTACTTTGCATCTTAAGCTCTATCCTTCTAACATATATAAGAATGAGTTTTGTTGACAAAGTAAATATTAACCTTGTAGCCGGCAAGGGAGGTGATGGAAAGCGCAGTTTTCGTCATGAACGCTTTATTAATCGCGGCGGTCCAGACGGCGGTGACGGCGGTAATGGCGGCGATGTAATCCTAAGAGCTAACCAAAATCAAAACACCCTAGCTAACTTTAGACACAAAAAAATGTTAACTGCCAAAGAAGGCCAACCAGGCGGCAAGAATAAACGTCACGGTAGGAGCGGTGAAAGTCTAATCATTGATGTTCCCGTAGGCACCGAAATTAATAACTCTGAGGGTAAAATCTTAGCCGATCTAGTCATAGACAATGAACAGGCGGTCATCGCGGCCGGCGGACGAGGCGGATTCGGCAACGCCCACTTTACTTCCTCAACCAGACAGGCACCTAATTTTGCCGAAAAAGGCGAGCAGGGTGAAAAACTAACAGTTACCTTAGAGCTTAAACTAATTGCCGACGTCGGCATTATTGGCTTACCTAATGTTGGTAAATCAACCTTGCTGTCCAGAATGTCTAATGCCCGTCCGGAAATAGCCGACTATCCGTTTACTACACTGACGCCCAATCTAGGCGTTGTCGATATCGACGATAAAAGCTCCATCTTACTGGCAGATATCCCGGGCCTAATCGAAGGAGCCGCGGAAGGCAAGGGTCTAGGTCATGAGTTTCTAAGACACATTGAAAGAACTCGGATCATTGTCCACGTCATCGACATATATGACGAAAATATTAAGAAGAGCTATAACGTTATCCGAAAAGAACTACTGGCCTATAGTCCAAAATTCATTAAGCTGCATGAAGTTGTTGCCCTAAACAAGATTGACGGCTGCAGTGAAGAACTAATTGCCGGCAAACTAAAAGAACTAAAACAAGTATCTAAGGGCTCGGATGTAATAGCTATTTCAGCCCACGCCGGCACTAATTTAAATGAGCTTAAATACACCCTTAAACGAAAGCTTGACGAACTGGATAAAATTAAAAAACCACAGGCTGAAATAGCATTACCCATAATTAGTCTTAAGGACACTGAAGATAGCTTTGAAGTTACCAGTCAAGGCAGTAGCTTTAGGATAACAGGAGTAAAGATAGAAAAGTTTGCCTCCCGAACAGACTTTAATAACATTGAAGCAACTGACCGCTTTAAAAACATCCTAAAAAGAACCGGTGCCCTTCATGAACTTAGCAGGCAGGGTATAAAACCTGGCGACAAGGTATATATTGGCGAAGGCAGCGACATAAACTTCAACTTTTAATATGAGCAGCTCAAGCTTTTTCTTTTACGATCTGGAAACATCAGGCATAAGTGCGGCCCAAGACAGAATAATGCAGTTTGGCGGCCAGAGAACAGACACTGAATTAAACAAAGTAGGTGATCCAATTGTCATAGATATCCGCTTAACAGCGGACATGTTGCCTCATCCGGAAGCTCTTTTAATTAGCGGCCTTTCACCCCTAGATAACCTAAAGAAAGGCATATCTGAAGCTGAATTCAGCAAAATATTTAATAATCAAATAGCTAAGCCGGGCACCATATTTGTTGGCTTTAATAATGTTCGCTTTGACGATGAGTTTATTCGTTACATTAATTATCGCAACTTCTATGATGCCTATTCCTGGCACTGGCAAAACTCATCATCGCGCTGGGATCTGCTAGACGTCATCAGAATGACCAGAGCTCTAAGACCAGAAGGCATTAACTGGCCCGTGAGCGAAGAGGGCAAACCAACCAACAAACTAGAACTATTAACCACTGCCAACAATCTAAAACATGTCAAAGCTCACGATGCTTTGTCTGACGCCCTAGCTACCATTGAAGTAGCTAAACTAGTCAAACAGAAACAGCCCAAGCTATTTAACTATCTATTAAGCCTTAGGAAGAAAACCACACTTATGAGGGTTATCAAAGAAAACGAAGCCTTAATCTACACTTCCTCCCACTATTCTTCTAGAGTTTTACACACCACAATTGTTGCCATCTTAACCATAGATGAAGAAATGGGTACTGCCCTTGTCTTCGACCTAAGAGAAAACGCTAAGGACTTTCTAGATTTATCCATCGAAGAACTAACTGCCAGATGGAAATATGACCCAACTAGAATAAAGCCAAGACTGCCAGTTAAAACAATAAAGCTTAACCGCTGTCCGGCAATAGCGCCTTTGTCTGTCCTAGATGAAACAGCAGCTATGCGGCTAAAACTTAGCATGGCTGAAATAGAAAAGAATTTAAACCTTATTAATGAACAAAAAGACGAATTTGCCAAGAAACTAAAAAAGGTGGCCGCCAACCTAGATAAAGAAAGAGAAAAGAGACAACCTAAAATTAAACCAGCTGACGAAAGACTGTACGACAAATTTATTTCAAGAGCAGATTCAAACCTTTTCACTAAAGCCAGGGAAAGTGCTAAAGAAAACGCTAAACCGGTTACATTTAGCGAAGCTAGACTTAATGACCTGCTAAAGATATATAAGGCTAGAAACTACCCGGACAAACTAAACGGTGAAGAGATAAATGACTGGCGGGAATACGTCAAAACCAAGCTGTTTTACGGTGAGGATAATGCATATAAGGAACTAATAACAAACTTAGATGAGCTAGATAAACTAATCAAAGACAAACAAAAGAAAAAGCTGCTTCAGGATTTAAGAAGTTACGCCAACACTATCTTAAACGACTATGGAGCTGACTTGCTGGCAGAGGACGTCTGATAGTCAGCGAAATAGCTAGCTTTTTAATTTCACGGCTATAAGAAATATATGAATTGATAAAAATAACAGCCAGAGCAGTAAATATTACTAGCCAAAAATAAAAACCAATTTGAATATTTGTCCCAGGAATTAGTCCCAGGACTAAGAACGTCATCATCGATTCATACCCCTTTTATCTATGTATATATCACTAAATAGCTAAGTAGTCAAATTACTGTTAGAACTTTCTTATTAAGTCCGGGCCTAATAAGGTTTTTAATGGCCTAAATAACTTATATGAGCTTTCCTTAAGGACTATCTTAAGATCAAATTTTCCTGTATAATTGACGCACTAAAATTTGGAGTAAAATTGGCCGATCAAATAGTTATTAAGGGAGCCAGGGAACATAATCTAAAAAACATAGATATTACCATTCCTCGCAATAAGCTGGTGGTTATTACCGGTTTAAGTGGTTCCGGTAAGTCATCGCTTGCCTTTGACACCATCTACGCCGAGGGGCAGAGAAGATATGTCGAATCATTAAGCGCCTATGCCCGCCAATTCCTGGGTATCATGGAAAAGCCGGATGTTGATCAAATAGACGGACTTAGCCCAGCTATTAGTATTGACCAGAAATCCAGCAGCCGTAACCCTCGCTCGACAGTTGCTACAGTTACCGAGATATATGACTACTTAAGACTGCTTTATGCCCGGATAGGCATACCGCACTGTCCAATCGATGGCTCAGTCGTCCAGCGTCAAAACACTCAAGGGATAGTGGATCAAATAGCGGCTACGGCAAAAGATGCCAAACTAATGATACTTGCCCCCGTAGTCATAGATAAAAAAGGCGCCTTTGAACACATACCCGAACAATATATGAGAGCCGGCTTTGCCCGCGTTAGAGTTGATGAAGTTGTCTACGCCCTAGATGAATTCCCGGAGCTGGATAAAAACTATCGGCACACAATTGAGGTGGTTGTCGACAGACTAGTTAATAACGAAGAATCTAGAACCAGACTAGCCCAATCAGTTGAACAGGCACTTGAAATTGCCGACGGCAACGTCAGGATTCTAAGAGCAGACGACAACATACTTGACTCATATAGCCTCCAATATGCCTGCAGTCAGCACCCGGAAATAACTATTCCAGAACTTGAGCCAAGAACATTCAGCTTTAACTCACCCCACGGAGCCTGCAAGGTTTGTACCGGCATCGGCTCTCGCTTGGAAGTTGATCCTGAGCTTGTTATCCCAAACGGTAATTTAACAATTGCCGAAGGGGCTATCAGGCCATATAACCGGATAAACACCGATAGCTGGCATCGCAAGAAACTGGAAGCATTGGCCGAAAGACATAACTTTAGCTTGCACGTGCCAACATCAGAGCTAACAGCCGACCAGCTGCATAAGATCCTCTACGGCACTGGCAGTGAAACGTATCAGATCAGCATTGGTTATGGGCGCAGTTTCAACACTACTTACGCAGGTGTTATTCCGGATCTTGAAAGAAGACATCGGGAAACGGAAAGTGACTTTATTCGCCGAGATATTGAAAGATATATGCAGGAAAAACCCTGTCACGGCTGCAACGGCCTAAGACTAAAGCCGGAAGTCCTAGCTATAACTATTAACGGTAAATCCATAATGGACATCTGCCAGCTGTCAATAGACGAGGCAGCTGATTGGTTTAGAAAAATTGAACTATCGGATAACGACAAGCTAATAGCCAAACTAATTCTTAAGGAAATACTGGCTAGACTTAAATTCCTAGTTGACGTTGGCCTGAACTACCTCAGTTTAATAAGAGGGGCGAACTCTTTATCTAGCGGTGAAGCTCAGAGAATCAGGCTGGCTACCCAAATTGGCTCCGGCCTAATGGGTGTTTTATATGTCCTGGACGAGCCGTCAATTGGTCTGCATCAGCGAGATAATACCAGGCTAATAGCAACGCTTAAAAACCTGAGAGATCTCGGTAATACTGTTATTGTCGTTGAACATGATGAAGAAACAATCAGATCAGCTGACTTCTTAGTAGATATTGGCCCTGGCGCCGGCATTCACGGTGGTGAAGTAGTCGCCTCCGGTGATCCGAGCGATGTCGCTAAAGTTAAAGGTAGCATTACCGCTCAATATCTGTCTCACCAAAAAGAAGTACCGATCCGCAAAAGAAGGCGAGCTGGCAACGGTAAGAAATTAGTTATCCGCGGCGCTAAAGAAAACAACTTAAAGGAAATCGACGTCGCCATCCCCTTAGGCGAACTAGTTGTCGTCACGGGAGTATCTGGTTCAGGTAAGTCCAGTTTAATTAATGACATTCTAGCTAAAGAACTTCAGGCCCGCCTCCATCACTCGCAGGCAGCATCCGGGCGGCATAAGAATATTGAGGGGCTAGAAAACCTGGACAAAGCTATCATTATTGACCAATCGGCGATTGGACGAACACCAAGATCTAACCCGGCTACATATACCGGTTTGTTTACGCCGATTCGTGAGCTATTTGCCTCAACCCCGGAGGCGAGACTAAGAGGATATAGTGCTGGTCGCTTTAGTTTTAACGTTAAAGGCGGCAGATGTGAGAACTGTCAAGGTGACGGCATTATTAAAATTGAAATGCATTTTCTGCCGGATGTTTATGTGCCATGTGAAGTCTGTCACGGCCAAAGATACAACCGTGAAGCCCTGGAAATCCACTATAAAGGCCGGTCAATAAGCGATGTTTTAAACATGACTACCGAACAAGCCAACGATTTCTTCGAAAACATTCCGGCTATCGCCCGTAAGCTGCAGACCCTAGTAGACGTCGGCCTGGGATATATTGAGCTTGGCCAGCCGGCAACCACACTATCCGGCGGTGAAGCCCAGAGAGTCAAACTAGCCACTGAGTTATCTAAAAGGCCAACCGGACGAACGCTGTATATTCTCGATGAACCAACAACTGGGCTGCATATGGACGATGTCTCTAAGCTGCTCGATGTGCTGCATGCCCTTGTAGATAACGGCAACAGCATGGTCGTTATTGAACATAATCTGGACGTCATTAAAAACGGTGATTACTTAATAGATATGGGCCCGGAAGGCGGCGACATGGGCGGTAGAGTAATAGCTTACGGCACTCCAGAACAAGTTGCTAAGGTAAAAACCAGCTACACCGGCCAATTCTTAGCTAGATGTCTTTAGTCTGTTTAGCTCTCTTTCTAAGCCTAAATCTAATGATTTGAATAATTGTCGGGGTGGCAGATAAAACAATAACGGCAACAATCGCAAATAGGACGTAATGGTCAATATTTGGAATATGGCTGGCTACAAAGTAGCCAAGCAGGCTTAAAAGGACTGCCCAGGAAGTATCACCAATGGCGTCAAAGGTTAAAAACTTTGGATAGGGCATACTAGCCACCCCGCCAACGAGAGGCGTGAAGGTTCTAACCACCGGCATATAGTGAGCAATAAGGACAGCTCTAGCCCCATATTTCTCATAAAACTTCTCAGCTCTAATTACATGAGAGGGGTTAAATAGGACACTATCTTTCTTTTTAAAGATTCTTTTACCCAAATGCCGGCCAATAAGATAAGCCGTTGAATCACCGGCAATAGCCGCTAACGCACCGACTATAACAACACCGGCAATCGGCAGTTTCCCCTGCATAGCGTAAATACCGGCCGTTAACAGCAGCGTATCGCCAGGTAAAAAGAAACCTAGAAATAAGCCAACTTCGGCAAATAAAAATAAGCCAAGAATAACCAAGCCGCCTGATTGAACTATCTCCGTCACATTAAACATGTTCTTAAAGCTTACCCTTCAAATTGACTTCTAGCAAATTACTGGCCTTATCTGTATAATATGGGGTAAGAATGTATAGGAGTAACTGATAAAGAAATGTCTGATGTTATTGAAATTGAACTGGAAGAGAGAAAAACTCTTGGCAAAGCTGTCAAGCATCTTAGACGCGGCGGTAAGACTCCGGCCGTAATACATAACCATGGGAAGAAATCTTTAATTGTCCAAGGAGACAGCGTTAAGCTTCTAAAGGTCTATCGCCAAGCCGGTAAACACCACACTGTAGAAGTAACAACTGGCGGCAAGAAGTTCACCACCCTAATTAAGGATGCTGAATTTGAACCGCGAAAGCACGCTTTAACCCATCTTGTCTTCAATGCCGTAGCAGCTGACCAGCTAGTTGAAGCTGAGATACCGGTTAAACCTAAATATGACGAAGGCAATGAACTAAGCCCAGCCGAGAGAAGCGGACTAATTGTCTTAAACAACCTTGAAAGCGTAACTGTTGAAGCATTACCTGAAGATTTGCCAGACGTCCTTTACTTCAATGCCGAAAAATTAGTAGAAGTGGGTGATCATGTTCTAGTTAGTGAACTTAGGCTGCCGCGCGGCGTAGAAGTAAAAGATGAACCAAATCAGCCTATTGCCAGTGTCTTTGAGCCAAGTGCCGTAGCTGCCGCTAACGAAGATGCCGGCGGCAAAGCTGAAGAGGAAATACCAGAAACTGAAGAAGCTAAGGAAGGCGAAGAAATAACTGAAGAAGCTGAAAAAACCGAAACTAACGAAGATAGTTCAGGTGAAGCTAGTCAGGAAGAGAAAAAAGAATAATTAGCCATGGAAGGCTTAGCCTACGACTTTGGTGGTGAAAAAGAAGATAAAGACAAAGATGCTGAAGACGGGCCTGAAAAGCCAACCCGGGCAGAAGCACGAGACAAAAGAGATGATGAATCAGCCGAGAAAACTAAGCCTACCCTATCTGAGCTGCTTAAGAACACAATTGAGAAGATTGGCGAAGAGTTACCTGAAGAACCGACGGACCTAAACCCGGAACTTGAAGCCGAAGCCTCAGTCGAACACTTAAACGAGCCGGAAGTTGCCGCTATTGCCCAAACAATTGCTACCGATAGACTCGAAGAGATCTACGCCGAAGGACCAGAAATACCAAAATCCGAGGACCTGGCTGCCGAAAGCTTCCTGGAAAATGTCCAGGCTAGCGGGGATATTGATCAATCCTTTCATGAAACCATGGAAGAACTTGGTGAAGCCAGTATGGAAATCTCCGCACCGGTTGAGATCCATACCGAAACAGCTCCACCGGTTGACCCGGAAAGCTTGATTGAAGTCGCTAGAAAAGAAATAACCCCGCATGTTAGTTATGAGCTGCCTAAACATGAAATTAAAAACCAAGCTGAAGAATCTTTGACTTCCCGCCATACGTCAGTCCCGTCAGAAAGACCAAAAAAGACGGGAAAAACCGAATCTAAACCTGTTGTTGGCAGCATTGTCGACTACGTTATTGGCCGAAGATATGGCCGACTGAACCCTGAAGCTAGCCACAAGAATGTCGAAAGAACGTTAGGCGAGGAAGTTGAAGATGTACGGTTGCAGCTAGCTGCACGCGAGACACACGTCCGTCAAATAGCCCAAAACAAGGCGTTTGAAAGAAAGCCAGCCGATATAGCGCTCCGCGAACAAACTAAACAGGAAACAATTAGTACCAACGCTATAATGTCTGACCAAGCAAAATATGGGCGGGTAAAGGGAGAAGAAAAGCAGACTGCTATTAAAAGGGAAGCAGCTGGTATTAGTGCTCACACAATGAACCACAGTGAACTCCTCGGCCTGGCCAGCGAGATAGAGGTTGAAGATTCTAATCTTAGAAGCATCTTTGAAGGACACTTAATTGGTGAAAGAGGACTAAGACGAGTTGTAGCTGAATATCTAAGAGGCGGCGACTTTATGAAAGCCTTAAAACGTGAACTTCTGGAAAAAGAAAAAGATTTTGAACGTGACCCTAAACTCAGAGATCAGGGATTGACGATGCCAGTAGCTGTTCAAAGTACCCAGCTAGATAATTTACTGCATAAGTCGGGTATAGATTGGAATGAACCAATGCCAACAATCTTGCCGGTTAAATCCGCTAAGAGACCAATAATGCCAGCCATAATTAGTGACCTTAAAGGCGGGTCCGGTCTGCTAAAGCGGATAGCCAATATTATCCTCATCGTTTTAATCATAATTTTTGCTGGGGCTATTATTTACCTATTAATGAAGAGATAAGTAGCTGGCCTTAGATTAATAAGGCGATTAAAATATATCTGTGGACAAAAAGCTTAAAGAGAAACTGAAGGAATTACCTAACTCACCAGGAGTATATTTTCACCTTGGCGCTAACGGTGAAATTATTTATGTTGGTAAAGCAGCTGTTCTTAAAAATAGAGTCAGACAATATTTTCAAAAATCAAAAAACCATGATCCCAAAACAGAGATCCTTGTTAGTGAGATCGCTGATGTTGACTGGATGGTTGTCGATAGTGAAATTGAAGCACTGTTTTTGGAAGCGGAAATGATCCGCCGCTACCTGCCGAAGTACAACATACTCCTAAGAGATGATAAATCGATGGTTTATCTAAGGATAGATTATAAAAGTGACTATCCAACAGTCTCGACTACTCGCCGTCCGCTGGACGATAATGCCAAATATTTTGGACCATTCTTAAGCGTGTCATCGCTACGCCAAGCCTTAAAACCACTAAGACGCATCTTTCCTTACGCTACCAAAAGACAACCTGGCCAAAAAAGAGCCAGCCTTTACTATCATCTAGGACTTGACCCCGGTCTTGAAGAAGGCCGGACTAGCCTAAAAGATTATCGTGCCAACCTAAGAAAACTAATGGCAGTTATTTCCGGCAACAAAAACCAGATCGCGGCAGAACTTAAAAAAGAAATGAGCCTTGCTGCACTAAACCAGGACTTTGAACTAGCTGCTAAATTAAGAAACCAATTGACAGCCTTAAATAATCTGTCTAAACAAATAGTCTTTAGTGATAAAGAGTTCCTGGATATATCTAAAGACCATGCTCTAAATGAACTAATAAATCTGCTGCAGCTTAAGAAATATCCTAAAAGAATCGAAGCCTACGATATCAGCCATATGCAGGGCAGTGAAGTTGTTGCCAGTATGGTCGTCTTTACTAACGGTGTTTCGGATAAAAGTCGCTACCGCAAGTTTAAAATGCATAAAGACCAAAATGATGACTTTTTTAACATGCATGAAACCTTAGACCGCAGACTAAGACAAAAAAATATGAGCC
Source organism: uncultured bacterium (assembly GCA_963762395.1). Taxonomy (GTDB): domain Bacteria; phylum Patescibacteriota; class Saccharimonadia; order Saccharimonadales; family UBA4665; genus JAJZKE01. The sequence continues at coordinate 302,857 of CAVXKL010000004.1, forward strand.
TGTGGGGACGGCCGGATCTAGTCCTAATTGATGGCGGCAAAGGCCAACTTGATGCGGCCATAAAAGCCAGAGATGGACAATGCCATAGTGAGATTCCTTTTATTGGCCTGGCCAAAAGACAAGAACAAATTGTTGTCGATAAACTCAGATCTAATGTCGCCATAAATAAAAAGATCTTAAATAGCCTAGGCGGCTTCCTAACTGAAACAGAAGATTATGTCTTAATTAATCTACCCTTAAATACAAATCTGATTAAGTTGCTGGAAAGAATTAGAGACGAAAGCCACCGCTTTGCCGTTAGTTACCACTCGATATTAAAAATAAAGCGGCAAACAACCTCGCTGCTTGACGACATCCCAGGTATCGGCCCAGCTACCAGAAAGAAACTGCAAGTTAAATTTGGCGGACTAAAAAACATCCAAGCGGCCAGTGAAAATGAACTGATCAAAGTCGTCGGTAAGTCTAAGGCCAGACAGATTGGGGTGTATTTTTCGGCTAAAACTAATGTAACCTAAGATATACTAAGCGGATAACTATGCCGAGTTTAAATATACCTAGCAGCTTTTTTAAAGCAAACAGGGACAAACTATTTAATGCTCTTAAAGCCGACTGTCTTATTCTGACCGCTGCCGGATCACTGCAGCGATCTGCCGATCAACCTTACCCCTTTAAGCAAGATTCAAACTTCTGGTATCTAACTGGCATAAGCGAACCAGACTTAATTCTTTTTAAATCAAAACAGTCTGAATTTCTAGTTGTGCCTGAAAATTACATGGCCAAACTTAACTTTGAAGAAGAAATAGACATAGAAGAATTAACTAAAATCTCCGCCGTTAAAGAAGTCTTAAGCCACCGTCAGGGTTGGGAAAAGATAACCGAACTCACCCATAACAGGACCACTCTAGCAACTACCATGCCAAGCCCTTCCAGATTAAAACACTGCTCAATGTACGTAAACCCGGCCCGCCGCCAGCTTTATTTGTTACTTAAAAGGAAATTCCCAAGGGCCAAGTTTATTGATGCCAGACTAGAGCTAGCCAGACAGCGGATGATTAAACAGCCAATTGAAATTGACCTAATCCAAAAAGCAACAGACATAACCACCGACACCTTAAGAGAAGTCTTAAGCTCATCTAATCTTCATAAGTATAAAAACACTGAAAAAATAGCCGAGGACATATTCATGGGCTTTAAGACAAGAGGCGGCAGTGGTCATGCGTTTAATCCAGTTATCGCCGCTGGCCGGAATGCTGCCACTATCCACTACAGTAAATATGGAAAACTAAAAGCAAGTGAGCTAATAGTCTGCGATGTTGGCGCGGAATATTCTTTCTACTGCTCAGATATTACTAGGACAGTTAGCTATGGCAGACCGACGCCCAGACAACAAGAAGTCTATGAGTCTGTTGCCAGTGTCCAGAGCGAAGTATTAAAGATAATAAAACCAGGGCTAGATTTTAAGACCTATGAGAAACAGGTTGAGCATTTAGTTGGCCTTAAGCTAAAAGAACTGAAGTTAATAGACAAACTATCATCCAAAGAAATTAGGAAGTATTACCCCCACGCCTGTTCGCACTCGGTTGGTCTGGATACCCATGATAGTGCCGACTACTCTCAAAAAATGGCTGAAAATATGGTTATTACTGTTGAACCCGGCATATATATTAAAGATGAAAATATTGGCTTAAGAATTGAAGATGTCGTCCTGATCACTAAGAACGGCGCCAAAGTCTTAAGCAAACGTCTTTCAAACAGCTTAAGCCTTTAATGGTACAATTTAAGAGATGGCAACAAAGAGTATTATAAACTTTATTACCCGTTGGCTTGTTTGTAGCCTGGGGCTATGGATTGCCGCCAGCTTTTTAAGTAATGATATTAGTCTGTCTAACAAGGTAATTTACATAATTATTGCCGGCCTAGTTCTGGCAATAATTAATCTTGTCCTCAAGCCAATACTGGTTATTTTATCTTTGCCGGCGATTGTCTTTAGTCTTGGTCTCTTTATGATTATTGTTAACGGCATCACCGTATATACAGTCTCCAAGCTCTATCATCCGCTTCATATAACTAATTTCTGGGCGGCAGTATTTGCCGGGATGGTTATTGGCCTGGTAAACTATCTTGTAACAACCATATTAGATTCGAGGGCTCACTCATGAATATTTTCAACTACATAACCATCATCTCCATGGTGATCATGATCCTGCTGATCTTAGTCCAAACAAGGGGCGCTTCAATAGGCGCGGGTATTGGCGGGACAGGAGAGGTAAACACTACCCGACGTGGTACGGATAAGACAATTTTCCAGATAACCATTGTCTGCGCTGTCATCTTTGCCGTCTCCTTAGTGCTCGGCGTTATTGAAAAGTAGCCCAGGCGGGAAAGCCTAAAAAGACATGAGTTTTCGACTGTTCAGACTGCGCTTCCGAAGACGGCTCCGTCAAAGTGAAAAAAGAGCAGGCGATATTAGTCAGCAGGCTGAACTTGACTTCGAAAACTATCTCCTAAGAAGGCTCGGTAAATTGCAAAAAGTAAGACGATTTGTTGGTACCTGGGTCCTACTTCTTATTATTGCCATTTTGGGTACAGCCAGCCAAACTTATCTTTTAAGCAACTATTATCAAAAACTAGAACCAGTACCCGGAGGCATATATAACGAAGGAGTCTTAGGCACCTTTACAACCGCCAACCCGATTTATGCCCAGAGCAGTATAGACACAAGTGTCTCAAAACTAATCTTTGCTTCACTGTTTACGTATAACTCCAATAATCAGTTGGTTGGTGAACTAGCCAACAGCTATCAAGTTAACTCTCTTGGCAATGTCTACACAGTCCATTTAAAACCCAATCTGACTTGGCAAGATGGCCAGCCGTTAACTTCTAAAGACATAGTATTTACATATAATCTTATTGAAAACCCAGATGCTCAATCACCGCTATTTAATAGCTGGCAGGGTGTCAATGTAACAGCTAATGGTCCATTAATAGTTACTTTCAACCTGCCCGATGCTCTAGTTTCTTTCCCAGAAGATCTAACGAACGGCGTATTACCCGAGCACTTGTTAAATACCATACCAGCTAGTGAAATGCGCTCTGCCACCTTTAATACTCAAAACCCAGTCGGCTCCGGACCTTTTTCCTGGCAAAGTATCTTCGTTAACGGCACAACGCCGACTAACGCCGAAGAACAAATAGCTCTTCTACCCTTTAATAAATATGTCTTAGGTAAGCCAAGACTCGATGAATTTGTTGTTCACGCTTACGCCGATCCCCAGGACTTAATAAATGCCTTTACTTCAGGACAGTTAAACGGCGCCGAAGGACTTGACGAAGTGTCTTCTGAGATTGCCAACATGAAAAGTGCCGAGATCCACAACTTTATTTTAAAAGCGGGCGACTATGTTTTTTTCAATGTTTCATCAGGCGTTTTGTCTAACCAATCGGTAAGATCAGCTCTTGTTCAATCAGTTGATGTGCCGAATATAATAGCTAGCCTTGGCTACCCAACCCATGAGGTAAATGAACCGCTGCTTGAGGGACAGCTGGGATATAACCCAACCTACCGCGAACCAGCATATAACCTAGTATCAGCTGAAAATACTCTTGTCCAAACAGGCTGGAACCCAGGTCCAGGCGGCATTAGAACAAACGCTAACCAGCAGCTTAGTTTTAGCCTGACTATCTCCAATACGCCAGAATATTTAAAGGTTGCTAACCAGCTTAAAAACTACTGGGCTAAGCTTGGTGTTAAAGTAACGCTTTACGTTGAAGATCCTAGCGATTTTAACACTGTCCTAGAAGAACACTCTTACCAAGCAGTCTTATACGGAATTTCAATTGGCAATGATCCCGACGTCTTTGTCTACTGGGATGGAACCCAGGCCCAGGCTAACTCGCCAACCAGGCTTAATCTTTCCAGCTGGAACAACTCAACCGCTAATGAATACCTTGAAGCAGGGAGGCTAAGCCTAAGCTCAGTCCTTAGAGTGGCGGAGTATAAGAATGTACTAGCTGCCTGGCAGCAAGACCTGCCGGCTCTAGGTCTTTACCAGCCAAGACTGCTATATATTACTAATGGCCCGATATTCGGCCTTGACGGTAATACCCTCAACAGCAACACGGATAGATTCAGTAACGTCGAGAACTGGGAAATAAACGAGGCTAAGGTAACAAATTAAAAAACTTGTTAGACTAAATCTATCTAGGCTACAATATAAGACCTACGCGGATGTGGCGGAATGGTAGACGCGCTAGCTTCAGGAGCTAGTGATCATTTTGATCATGGAGGTTCAAATCCTCTCATCCGCACCACGTACAAGCATTATAAACTCTGTTAGCCGAGAGCTTTTCTATTAATGATATAATTACTCACAAATATCAATAAGGAGGATAAAACGGCTGACTTAGGTCTTGAAAAGCTAGGTGCTTATGTCGAGGGCTGGGCTAGAACTGCACCAAGTCTAAGCGATGTTGATGACGTTACTCATGATGCTATGGATGCTCTTGTTGAAGCAGGTATGGTGCAATATAAAGCTGATGGATGGGATTTTAAACTCCATGAAAAACATCCTGATGCTCCAAAAGCCGAGTTTAAATTAATGATCCGAAAGGCTCCTGGAGTAGACACCAACCCAGCGTACTATGACAGATTTACTCTACCTTCAGTTTTAGAGGCGGGAAAATCTGGGCAGCTGGATGGCGTTACGTATGTTCTTGGTTATCCTAATGCAGGTACCGCAATTGCTGCGGCTTATGTGCGCCTAGCAAAGGCTTATTTGGGGGTAGAACTAACCCAGTTGGAACAAGCCAAGATTGATCATGACGATGGCACGAGAGAGCTTGGAGATATAATAAGTACCTTCTTGGAGGGGGAATTAGCGCGGACGGTTGACGATACTACTACGGGTGGAGACACTAAAATTGAGGGGTGGAGGAAAGTCGTACAGCAAGGCCTCTCTTATGCCGGCCTGGAATTAATTGTCGAAAGAGATCCACTCGGCACAGCTTTAGTGAGAGAGCGTACAGGTGCAGGAGTATACCCTTCCATTCACTGGCTGACATTAGCCCAACATGCAGTTCATGTTCTTGACTTACCCAGTGAAGCCATACAGAGGGCATTGACATATCCCGCAAGATTGTACGAATGGAACGTTGCAAATAATAATCTTGGCAGTCTTCCTGACCCAGATCTTATCTCATTACCCACATAAGACTTAGCGTTTGCACCAGACATAATCGTTATATATTTGTATGGGTTTGATATAGTTGAGCGGAGACCATGGATAATCACGCATATTTTCAGCTAGATGCAAAAGCTATAGTAAAAAAAGACGATAAAATACTTCTTTTAATAACTAAGGATGGCTACTATGATTTCCCTGGCGGCAGAATGGATAAATCGGAAGTAGACTTAAGCCAGCACGATGTCCTAAGGAGAGAGTTAAAAGAAGAGCTTGGCGAGGATTTTCACTTTGATATAAAAAACATAGCCTTTGTTTCAAAGATAAAGTATTATGACCACGATCGAGAGAAGAGAATTGTTGTCATATTCTTTAGCGTTAATTATGTAAGTGGAGATATATTGTTATCTGATGAGCATGCCCATAGTCAATGGATTAATCCAATAGACACACTAGGTAGCCCAGAGAAATTTATATCTAAAGATGTGTACCGGCAGTATTCAGCCTACATTAAAAGTGTGAATAAATAGCTGTATAACTTAAGAATCGTCCAAAAGACTTATCTTCAACAGCACTAAGCATAAGCTATATTGCATATTAAAGATAAAAACGCTAGAGTTATTCTTAGGATAAAATTAATTAGAAGGTTATCATGAAATATATAATCGTTTTGATAGTAATAGTAATACTAGCGGTGATCGTGTTCGAAGTGTTAAAAATGTCAAAAGCCAAAAAACTTAAACAAGGCGGCAAGGATCAAACACCTCCTGTTGATCAGGAAATGTCGACAAGTATGCCTAGTGATCAACCAAGCTCATCTACGTCTTCAGACATGTCAGCTACACCATCAAGCCCCCAGCCAATGACGGATTACTCTAAGCCGACTTCAATGGACACAAGTAGTACTTCCAGTTCGCCAACTAGCACCTTAGGCAATACAACTGACTCATACTCGGCTGAACCAACAACTACAGCTGTACCTAGTGAACCCGTCAGTATACCTTCCAGTGAAGAACCGATGTCTCTGCCTTCGCCTAGTAACCTATCAGATAATTCAACCCCTTCACCAGATACATCGCCGCCAGACAGCACATTTAATGTATCTCCGCCTAGTGAAGAACCTACAGCCACGGCTATGCCAGCTACACCTTCAATGAAAGAAGAGAAACCTTCGGCTACTGAAAACGATTCATCTCAACCTAATTAGTGTTTAAACCGTAAGACCTTAAGTTCGTCTATATGCTATTATTTTAACTGTAGTTAAGAGTATGTTATTCAATGAGTAAAATAGCCCATTATCTTCAAGAACATCTTGTCGGTGAAGTAATGACTTCAGTCGATGCCAGAAAATACTTTGCCACCGACAGCAGTATTATTGCCATTCCACCTGCTTTAGTTACTTATCCTAGAAATGAAAGTGACGTTAGAAAGGCTGCTAGGTTTACTTGGCAGCTAGCTGAGAGGGGCCGAGTAATACCCATAACTGCTCGTGGCTCAGGTTCGGATGCGACAGGCGCAGCTATAGGTATGGGCTTAATGCTTGTTTTCCCAGCCCATATGAACAGGATATTAGAACTAGACACTAAATCTGGTGATGTCGTAGTTGAACCAGGTATCAACTTTGCTAAACTAGAACAAACACTGCAAACGCACGGTCGATATATACAGGCTTATCCGGCCAATGCTGAGTACTCAACCATTGGCGGTGCTGTCAGTAACAATATTGCCGGGGAAAAGTCTCTTAAATACGGCAGTATCGGCTCATCCGTTAAACGAATGAGGGTAGTCCTAGCTAACGGCGAAGTTATTGAAACAGAACGCCTCACAAAAAGGGATCTAAGTAAGAAGCTAGGACTTGCTACCTTTGAAGGTGAGTTATATAGGGCTATTGACGCCTTACTTGAAGAAAACTCTGAACTGGTAAATTCAATGATTAAACCAACCACTAAAAACAATGCTGGATACAACCTGTCTTTAGTTAAAGGTGATGATGGCTCATTTGATCTTTCACCGCTCTTTATTGGCAGTCAGGGAACATTGGGCATAATTACCGAAATAACTCTAGTTTCAGACAACTACACGCCAAACACCACCTTAATAATGACTTGTTTTGATGAACTAGAAAATGTCCAACTGGCTATTAACGAGCTAAGAAGCCCTAAGACACGTCCTAGCATGATGGAAATTGTTAACCAGGGATTAATTGAAGCAGTTAACGCTGTTAATCCAAACCAGCTAAAGGACCTTTTGCCCACACCAACACCAGCCTACGTCCTATATGTTGAATTTGATGACCCATCTGAACATAGCCAGAAAAAAGCAGTCCATCATGCTCATAAGATATTAGATAAACTAGCCACAAGCATTGAAGTCGAAACAAAGCCAGAAAGCCAGCAAAAAATGCTTAAAGTCAGACAATCCTCATGGTCATATATAGCCCATAACGACGGTCTTAAAAAAGCTACCCCACTTATTAATGACTCAGCTGTCCCACCTGAAAGACTTAGCGATCTAATAAACGGTATATATGGTCTATTCAGACAAGTAAATATTAAACCAGTAGCTTTTTGGGGCCATGCTGGTGACGGCATTCTAAAGATTCAGCCCCACCTTAACCTTACTCAAGTCGGTGACCGACAAAAAGCATTCAAGCTGCTCGATGACTACAATAAATTAGTTATTAACCTAGGCGGTACAATATCTGCCGCCAGTGGTGATGGTCGTCTAAAAGCGCCTTATCTTGAATCTCTCTACGGCCCAGAAGTCTATGCTCTCCTAGGCAAAGTCAAACATATCTTTGATCCCTATTCTACTTTAAATCCAGGCGTTAAATTCGGTACAACTATAGAAGACATTAAACGTCAACTGCGATCAGACTATACCTTTGGCCATCAGTACGAACATATACCAAGAAGCTAGGTTGGTGCGCGAGAGAGGATTTGAACCTCCACACCCTTGCGGGCACAGCCACCTCAAGGCTGCGCGGCTACCTGATTACGCCACTCGCGCATAAATAGTGTCTAATAATGTTACTTTAGAAACCTAAACTAATGCAAATACTCTTATGTTATGCTATTATCTCGTGAAGTATCGGCTACTTTGGGTGATTAGCTCAGTTGGCTAGAGCGCCAAGTCTACACCTTGGATGTCGGGGGTTCGAGTCCCTCATCACCCACCACTGATTTGTTGTCTTTTACTCTTCTTTAATATACAGTTGGTCGTATATAAAGGGGTTATTATGGTATTTGTAATCATTGTACTTATAATAGTTTTTCTAGTAGTTCTTCGTGGAATTAGAATAGTTAATCAATATGAGCGAGGGGTAGTATTTAGATTAGGTAAGATTCGTCTGCCTATTAAAGACCCTGGTCTAAGACTAATCATTCCGATAGTTGATCAAATGCGCAAAGTTAATATGCGCATAATAACCCTACCGGTAGACTCACAAAAGGTTATAACCAAAGACAATGTTTCAATTGATGTTGCTGCCGTTGCCTACTATAACGTTGATGATCCAGTTAAATCAGTCGTAGCTATTGAAAACGTAGCCTCGGCAACTTACCAGATAGCCCAAACTACGGTCCGTAACATTATTGGCCAAAGCGAACTAAACAAAGTCTTAAGTGAAACATCTAAAATCAACGAATCTATTAAAGCTATCTTAGACAAATCTACTAAAGCCTGGGGTATTTATGTCAACACAGTTGAACTTAAAGATATTAAGCTACCAGAAAGCATGCAAAATGCAATGGCTGCCGCCGCTCAAGCTGAACGTGAAAAGAGTGCCAAGATAATTGCTGCTGAAGGTGAACAACTTAGTGCGGCTAAATTAGGTCAAGCTGCCGATATTATCTCTAAACATCCAATAGCTCTACAATTACGTAATTTACAGGTGCTGACAGAAATATCTAGTGATAAAAACAGTACCATAATTTTTCCCGCTCAATTTATGGATACCGTGAAGAGCGTTAGAGACTTTATGTCCAAGGAATCAACTAAATAACAAATATCCTTGCGATATATTGTTCGATATCGTAAAATTACCTCTGTTGATGAGCATATTGGCGCTTTAGCTCAGTTGGTAGAGCAGGGGCTTGAAGAGCCCTGTGTCCCCAGTTCGAGTCTGGGAGGCGCCACCACATAACTGCGGGCGTAGCTCAGTTGTTTAGAGCGCATCCTTGCCAAGGATGAGGCCACGGGTTAGAGTCCCGTCACCCGCACCACATTACCATTAGAACTTTGAACTAACCTGATGAGTTCGCTCTTCTCAGGGGTGTAAACTTTATTTTTATTATTAACATAAAAACCAGCCGGGAAAACGGCGTCTTTACACTGGACTCTGTTTTCTGGGGGAATCTCTAAGAAACGCGCGCCCATATTATTAAGAAAGTCAAAAGCAAAACGCAAAAACTTATCCCAATCATCATTTGCTGTGGATTTTAAGCTATCTAACGTCTCTTCAAGTGTTGAAATCTCGGATTTCTTAGACTGAATCAGATTCATAATGTCATCCTTTATGAATGCATTACCGGGATCTGTAGCGGCTTCAACCTTTTGAGCAACTTCATTGCCCAAGCTTATTATCCTGTGTTGTATGCGAAGCATTTCCTGGGTCTTATTTTGCTCTTCACGCTTCCATACAATGCCAAGAGCCTTCAGAAAGTCATCACGGCCGGCTGCTGTAATAGGGTTATCTCTGAACTCTTGCTTAATCATTGAATGCATATCTTCACGCGTTAGATAGCGGCCGCAAGCGCGACAACGATACTTCTCGTATATTGGTCCGCGTGGTTTACCATTGCTATGATCAAAGCCTACGAAACGACCATTAGTCGTTTGTCGGCAGCTGTCACATGAGACCAAGTTTGACGCGGGGTACTTTGGGTTACCATTCTTACGTGGTCCAGATTGAGTTTTTGCCTTTCCATTAAAAATCCTCAATAACTCCAAGTGCTGATCAATCGTAATGAGAGGCTCATGTAAACCGTTCGTATTACGAACTTGTACTTGCTTGTTAATCTCTACAATACCGGCGTAAAAAGGATCTGTGGCTATTTTCCTGAACTTATCCATTTTGTAATGGGCACGGCCTTCCATGAAATCGCTTCCGTTCAGCTCGATCAGCGCATTTGTAGGTGTTGTAACATGAGTTGCTATTCTTATCAACGCACTACGTAGGGCAGGGCCGCGAACGGCATGAACCTCTTGTATACCACGCTCATAGCCACGCTTATAGCCTGGTTTGGGCGAGAAAGGGTAGCGACCTTCTTTGAGTGCTTTTGTCTGGCCGGATATGGACTTGTCTTGTCTCTCCTCGTTACTGCCCTCTGCTGACAGATATTTAGTGAACTTTAATAGTTTTGAAGCTAGGTTACCCTTATTGAGTTCTGGATCGGAGGCATACCATACTTCTACGCCTGACTGCCTGAATAAAACTTCAAAGAAAGCCGCTTCGTCTATGGAGCGCATGAACCTGTCTGGCTCATCAACTATTATGTATTTAATACGTCTATCTCTTTTACATCGCTCAAGCATCTCGTTAAGGTCCTTACGGTTTACGTTCGTACCTCGCTTACTCGAAACGCTACCAGACCACCATCCATCTTCAGGAATATCAACATCAAGCTTCTCGGCAGCAGTAAATACAGCGTCACGCTGTCGGTTTAAGCTGTTATTCTCTAACTGCTCTGTTGATGACACTCTACATAAAGCAAGCGCCAAAGATCTTTTAGGCATACTAACCCTTACTCCCACCTGTTTGATTCGCGTTGGTTTGTTCCGGCGATATTGTAACATCATTCTTTTGCTTTTTGTAAAGGTCGTAAGCGATTTCGGCAAGCTTAAGGGCGTCTTCCATTCGTCTCGCTTTTGGAGGAATGGGCTTATTGCCCGACGTCTGCGCGTCGGCGCTAAATAGCGGCGGCTTATTAACCAATCTCACCAACTGTTCCTTTACTAGCTACTTACAGCAGGTATCTCTACATGCTGATAGCCTTCTTAGGCTACTGTCGGTTTACGATTGGCTTCTCCTTCGCTTTAGTTAGTACAAACATAAACCCTCTCGAAATATTTATCAAGACGTCAATATTACGGATGTTAGTTTAGCGGGACAAACGTACTCCAAAGATGTAAATATTACTATCAAGGTGTTAAAATGATGTCCATGTGACGTTCAACGTCACCGGCCTAAACCGGCATGCCGGCATGGTCACCAAATCCAACGCGAATAGTAAGTCCGTCGTCAGGACTGATTCGCGTTGGTCGTGGTCCGAAAGGATTGCGGGGCTAACACCCACTGGCGGCGGGCTTTTTAGTTGGCCGCAAACCTAAGTTTATTACGAAAGGAGATATGGCCATGAAAGGCACGATTAAGAAAGAAACAGTTATAACAGCAGCTATATTTATAGCTGTAGCAGTGTTCGCGGGATATGTAATAGAAATGAACCATTTTGAGGATCGAATATCAAAACTCAACGATCAGCTATATAACTCGTCTGCAGCCTGTCTGGAAGACTTAAATAATCTATTACAAACACAGCCTAACTTTTACACCTCGGACCAGCAACAGAAAAAGTACTGTGAAGGGCAGTCTCAGTAATAAATAATAGTTATTTATAGCTGTCAAAAAGTATTACTTTGTCTGCCATAAATATGCAGGTAGATAGTATCTATCCTAAAATAACCGAACAAGGTTTTTTAGCCAGTTTGGTACGCTCGTCTAATATCTAAGCGATCCAGCTCACTTGAAGCCGGTTGACCGTTCTGATTATTATTTATCCTTTGTTGTTGTGGGGTATTGATTGGCTTGAGTGATAAGCCTCCATATATGGGCATGGGTAAGCGTTCATTGCCAGAAGTAATATCGACCTTAGTGCCATAGCCATATTTGCTTAGCAAGTCAAAAGCTCTCAAGTTTCCCTTTGAAGCCTTGATTATTAAAGTTCTGACAATAGCTTCAACCGGCGCACCTGTAATAATCGTGCCGTCCTTTAGCTTCTGTTCAAAGTTCTCGTCCGTTAGCATTTCCCTAATGTAGGTAGACAGGTGCTTAGTACCTTTAGGCTTACCGGCAGGATTACCAGACTGGCCGGGTTGCCACTGGGTATCAGCTAGGTGATCTGTTTTGGGTGTTGGATTTGCCATTTAATGCCTGCTTTATGCCTGTATTCTATTCCGACATCTAGTACTTTAGCAATGTAAAATCAAACCTCAGCCTTATGTACTAGTAAAGAAAACAACATAAGTGATAAAATAGTTCCATAAGATGGCGAAACTAAGTGAATCCGTAAAAGAAGCTCGCTCAAAGGCTGAGAGTGTATGCAAGGCGTTAAAGGCTGATGCATATATTGCTTATGTAACATCCTCAAGGGAGCCAGCCACAGGTTTTGGCGGAGCTGTTAATCGCGATATATTGCCACAACTTGCAAGGCAGCTTAAAGACATGGGTAAAAAGAATAAACTACTGCTACTAATACACACTAATGGTGGTGACCTATTCGCTCCATGGCCAATAGTTTCGTTATTAAGGGAGTATTGTAGCGAGCTGGAGGTTGTTGTAATAGACCGTGCGCTTAGTGCAGGCACATTGATATCGCTTGCTGCAGACAAAATAGTAATGAACCCTAACTCGTTTTTAAGCCCAATAGATCCACAGGCACAACTAGTCATGAACGGCCAAGTCCAGAATGTAGAAGTAGAAGACGTTACTGGTTACATTGAGTTTATAAAGAACCGTGTGGGCTTGAGCGGTGGCGCGGGACTGGAAAAGGCTGTTGAAGCACTTACTAATCAAATACCTGCAACCGCAATAGGCTCATTAAATCGTACCTACGCTTTGATTCGCTCATTGGCTTCCAAAATGCTAAATACACGTAAGGAAAAGCTAGACACTGCAACAGAAAAGCAGGTTATAGAAAACCTAACCGAGAAGTTATTTTCGCATAATCATTTAATATCAAGGAATGAAGCTAAAACACAAGTAGGTTTAGCTGATACAATAGTATTTGCGGATGGCGACATATCCGATAAAATATACGCACTATCCGACGAACTAAATAAAGTTTTAAAAATGGATAAGTTCTTCGACCCCTCATCAGCTGAAAAGAAACCCGGCAGTCCTTACGAGGAAGAAATCAAAAAAGTTTTGCTTTTTACCGAGACGAATGTCTCAGCATTTAATTCAAAAGTCAGTATTGAAACATCAGAAGGCAAAGGTGTTATAAAGGTTACCGATACTGGCTGGGAAAAGGGGTAAGTATGCAGTTTTATTCATCAAATAGTTATACAACTCTAGGGCTACCTCAAGATCAACAGGGTTATCGTGTAGAGCCAATACAAGAAATGATTACTACATCTGGCACTCCAATGCCGATACTTGGTCCTGTAGTAAATGTTGCTAATAACTCATTCCAAGTAACACAACAAAATGTAAAACAGTTTTCTGGTTACGATTTCTCTTCTCTAAACGATGAAGATGAAGCACTTGATGCAGACGTAAACAGCGCATTGTATGGCAAGATACTGAATAAGTAGGACTAGTTGTGTTCTATGAGCCGTGCAAAACTGAATGGTATCAAGGAGATATCGTTTCATCTTTTCCGGCTATAGTCACTGACTTAACGGATAATAACAGAAGTAGATCACTTAAGTTATTTGATAAGCCTGCCTTAGCAATAAGTCAGACTTGCGACCTACAAAGGCGACCATTTGTACAAGTCAGCCCAATCCACAGCTTTAGTTACTTGAAGGACGAGCTTATTAAAAGCGGGAAGTCCGAGACTAGTGCAGACAGCTTCATAGATAGCGTGCGTAATAAACAGGTCAACTATTATTTTTACCTAGAGGCAGACTCAGCGAGAGGTATTGATGAGGGGTATGCTGATTTAAACTTTGTTTGCACAGTATCACGATCACAGCTAATCCAGCTACCCCGTATAGCAACACTTAATGATTACAATAGACAGGTCTTGGCATATTTCGTCGGTAACTTGTTCTTAAGGCCACATTAAGTTAGCCAGTTAGAAAACTCATGATCCTTAACTAGGGTTTAGACCCATAGCATCGCGTTCTGCTTGAGTCAGTAACTGCACCGGCTGGACTGATTCCCAAAAATAGGTACCACCAAAACCGCGGTCGTAGATCACCTTTAAAAACTCATACATATTTTTCCTTAGTTCGTCAGGCTTAACCCCGATTAAACTCGCTACCTGTTTTATAGTATCTTCGTCAAACTTGAGGCGATCAATCAATGGACGCACTCTGCCGGGATAATAACGTCCAAAATCCGGCCATGATCTTACGTTTTCTGCTTCAGCCTGCATACATATTAAAAAGTTAATCTGTTGTAGAAAGTCTACAACTTTGCCACGCACACCAGGCAGTAGTTCGCTTAACCACTCGTAGCTTTTGATAACTTCAGTAACATGCTCCATTACCTTTGGAGCATAACCTCCTAAAGCAGACAAATATTGCATGGAGTTATGTTGATATAGCGGAGCAGGGTCTTTGTAGCTGTTGAAGTCCATAACTGGCGTCTTCATTAACGTATTAAATGGATCTAGGTCGCTTACTGCCAAGCAGGATATGCCAATAATATAGATCGCTATCAGAATAACTATCTCTGGAACGTCGATTAGCGCGACTAAACCAGCACGTCCTTGCTCTAACTCGAATATTGACGCCAATATTTCTGCGTATTCTTTGGTTTGTTGCTGGTTGCCGTATGTAGCTACTATCGCTCCTAGAGCAATAAGTTGAAACGATTTGCCTTCAATCTTGGCTACTGCATCAGGTATTTTGTCTGCATCGTGGCTTTCCTGAAAGATTTCATTCCACTCCTCACTAAATAGCTGACGAATGTTTGCGCAGAAGTTAGAAAAAGTAGATCGACCGGCTTTGTCTTTCTGTGTCTGCATGACCATTTTTATCATATCGTTAATAGACTTTGCCTGATCTTTGTCGCTAAGGGTTAACTCCGGGGCCGTAAATGATTGCCCTTCTAGTTCTTGAAATCTTGGCGTATCGAGGACTTGAGGTGTTATCTTAAGTGGTATGTTAAAGACTGGCAAAGATACGGAGCCTTCTAGTCGGCCTAGTATTGTTGGGGTCTGGGCATGGCCATGCTTCTTTGCTTCTTCAATAACCGACTTAGTAACCGGGTCAAAGATATTGGCTATAGGGTATTTATCGCCGCTGCGTTTCTTTTGAAGTTCACTTAGTAAGGCATACGTAAACAGACCATGCTCTAGGGCATCTAGCTCGATAGCCTCCTCATCATCTTTTGAGGCAGTAAATATGACATTGCCAACTCCTGGTAGCACCTCGGCAAGCTTAGGCAGAGCCTTTAGATCTTTGTACTTTGGGCTCGCAAGGTATTTAGTACCCTTGCTTAGTGCGCCACTGAAACAGCTATCGACAAAAACAAACTGAGCTTTACATGGGATTTTAGAAAGCGCGGCCAGAAGATATTCGACAGAAACACATGAATGTGCGATATCGCTAGTGGCGTCGAAGGTAACTAGATAATGAGCAAGTTTGCCGTTGTTCTTGGCTACCGTTCCATGTCCAGAGAAAAAGAAGAATAAAGCGTCATCCTCACTAGCCTCTAGTAGCTCTGGTAGGGCAAGAGCCGTTTGTATTGCACTTAGCGTTGCTTCCGAGTCAGTGAGTAACTTCTTTGTCCCAATATTCGGGATATTTTGGATGATCAGCTCATGAAAATCCACAGCGTCTTTACTTGCGTAGTCGAGGTCTGGTCCAACTACTTGATGCTTGGATACGCCTATGCTGATTATGTGGTACTTCATGGCTTTGTTAATACTCCTAACCTTTCTCCGTTTTATAAAACTGATCACTAAGTCTTTTTTTGGCCTGTAGTTCCATACGCATCTTAGTAAACTCAGGTTGTGCCTTCCTAGAGTACTGCTGGCCGGCGCTGGGACCGTACATGGATGTTACGTTCTTAGTATGTCTAGCATAGTCATCGCTAATCTGCTTCATGCGTTGAGCAAACTGCTCGTCAGTTATCTGTTCTACGCTTGCAGCGGTTAAGTTACCAATCTGCTGTTTAATGTTTGCAATGTCACGCTGTAAATCTGGAAGTAGCTCAGTCAAGACAATCTTTGCATGGTGCGATTCGCCATATTCAGGTAGTGCCTCCTCCTGGGCCCCACGGTAATAGCAAGTGAGTCCTACGCCTTCCTCAAATAAAAATAAATCTTCTGCAAAGCTACCATCACTTTTGGCATATCTATAACCAATAGTCATAGCAGGATTCTTGGTGGAGGTCGGGAAGGAGAGATTTACCTGAACTTTGACATCCTTCAATCTTTCCACGGATATCCCATAACTAGCCAGTATTTCAGTAATAGCCGGGCTCCAGGGCTTTAGGTCACCGGCTTGAGCGGCATCTGTTATTGGTTTGAGAAGCGCATATGCTCCGGCACTATCAGGAATAGCTTTAATGTATTGTGACTTCACCTTGCTCATAACCCCATTATATGCCTGTTATCATCCGTTACGAACGGATATACTGATAGGATATGGGTAAAAAGCTCGGCATGAGTGCGCAGTTAAATGGTTATTTGGGCCAGGACGTTACATATGAACAGGAGCAAGACGGCATACTACTCAAAGTTCACGATGGGGTAATGGAGCTGCACTATGACTCAATAGAAGATGAGGCTAAAGCTAGAAACCTGGCAACGGCTTACGTTAATGCCTATATTTTGCGCAGCGGGCATAAAGTAGCCGCGGACTTTAATCATAAATGGCAAAAATCCAAAACAGGGCAAACCCATCACGCGCTAAACTTGGAAGCAACAGTGACCGTCTCGGAGAGGCTGCAAGTTCAAGTAACACATCAGAGAACCATCCAGGGCAAAGCTCGTATAGTTACACAAAAAGCCTATGATAGTGCTAGTTTTGTCAATGATGAGGAGATGGCCGCTAAGGCAGTTGTTGACGAGACGTTGTGTTCCGCTCTAAGTTATTACGCTAACCAGGTCATAGATGCTGACCAGCCTATGGCCGGTATTTATAACGCCATTGAGGTAGTAACTAATCACTTGGGTGGCGGAAGTGAAGGACGTAAGAAACTAGCTGCCTTAGCTGGTAAGTCTAAAACTTATGTTGGTGACCTTATGCAATCGACTCAACACGCACGGCATCCCAAGACCAACGCAAATGTTAACCTTCCTCTTGAGGAGTGTAAGGCGAGAGCGAAGCTGTTGATTGACGCCTATGCTCAGTCTATAAAAGTGTAACTCCCAGCTCTCATTTACCCAGTAGGTATTCTTGATAGGGCACCGCAAGCAGTTTTCGCCAACGGGCTATTTCATCTCTAATAAGGTGTAAACTTTTTCCCAACTACTGCACCAAGCATAAGCACTTTGACTTCAGTATATTTAGGTCTGTTTTATTTCTTTTATAGGTATTTCCGATTCTTCTTATTGTTGGTGTTATTATTGAAGGATGAGGCCTAAGAGCAAAGTAAGGATTTTAGTAATTATATTGTCATTATTAGTTTTAGGGCTAGCTACCACTCTTATTACTGATTTGTTTACGAAATCTACTACTTCGCCGACGAATATTATATATTCCGGCGATGAAGTCCTTTATTACCATAACCCTCTAGTATCAGTAACTCAGTCGGAAAAACGCGGTTTTCCTTTTATCAGCCAAACAAAAGTAGTTACTAAGTATGTAAATGAAGAAATGCCAGTCTCGGCATATGGGGATAGAGAAATCCCAAGCTCAACGATTACCGTACAAGGACCTGGTGCTACTTCTACGGGGTCTAATTCATTTATTCGCATTCTACTAACCTGGCAATTTTATACCGACGTCTTAATATGGGCGATGATCTGGTTGTTGCTGGGGTATTCGATAAAATCTGTCAGACATAAGGTTTCACATCGCTGACCACTGTTTGTCATAACAATGTAACTCCCAACCCTCACATACTCGATGAGCATCCCTGATACGGAAGCTCCAATATCTTCCTTCACCTGACTATCTCATCCCCGATAAGATATAATTCTCCCCTCCAGCCACTAGAAGCACTCTAATCCCTGTTATTTTTCTATTACCAAATCGGTATGTTTACACCATAAGGTATTTATTTGATATTATTGAATAAATGGGAACAGCTATAAAAATAAAAAACCTATCTGTCACACTTGGCGGTACTGTAAAAGCTCTAAAAAACATCAGTGTTGAGTTATCTGTTGGGCAAGCAACTGGCTTTATAGGTCCTTCTGGTGCCGGTAAAACAACCTTAATTCGTAGCATCGTAGGTAGGCTGAAGCTTACTTCGGGAAGCATTGAGGTTTTTGGGTTACCTGCCGGTGATGCGAAACTTAGGCATCAGATGAGTTATATGACACAGGAACTTTCGGTTTATCCAGACTTAACCGTAAAAGAAAACTTAAAGTATTTTGCTACTATGATGGGCCACAAAAACACTAATGAAATAATAAAAAATGTCCTTGAAGAAGTAGATATGTCAGACAAAACAAACAGTTTAGTCAAAAATTTATCTAGTGGTCAAAAACAACGAGTATCACTATCGGTCGCACTTATTGGTTCGCCGAAACTAATGGTATTGGATGAGCCAACTATTGGTTTAGACCCGGTGTTAAGAGATAGCCTTTGGAAGCTATTTAATAAACTTAAATCACAAGGAACCACGCTTTTAATATCTAGTCATTCTATGGATGAAGCAGAGAGATGTAATGACCTAATTCTAATAAGGTCAGGTAATTTAATAGCACATGGCACTCCCAGTGAGTTAAAGAAGCATACTGGTACTAATACCATCGAAGATATTTTTCTAAAGCTCGTAGGGGATAAAAAAGAATGAGTCCAAGAAGAATCTTTTCCACTTCTTCAAGAGTACTTAGGCAATTAAGTCACGATCCTAGGACTGTCGCCATATTATTCGTAGTACCTCCGATACTCTTAACTATTATGAAATATGTTTTTCAGGGAGATCCACATGTATTTAATAGAATCTCACCAATGTTGCTGGGTATATTCCCGATGGTAATGATGTTTTTGATAACATCTATCGTGACTCTTAGAGAAAGAACAACAGGAACTCTAGATAGGTTAATGACTATGCCAATGACAAAGCTAGATTTCATTTTCGGTTATGCGATAGCATTTTCTTTCTTAGGTTTTTGTCAAGCACTAATATCTGGTGGGGTTATGCTCGGTCTATTGCATGTCACTGTTTTAGGTGGAGCAATCCCAACCATAATTGCGGTAGTCTTCGCTTCTTTTCTCGGGACTTCGCTAGGACTATTCCTAAGCGCCTTTGCTACGAGTGAATTTCAAGCGATACAATTTATGCCAGCCTTCATAATGCCACAACTTCTTGTATGCGGATTGTTTATCGCTCGTGAACAAATGGCTAAACCATTGCAGTGGTTCTCTGATGTAATGCCACTAACTTATAGCGTGGACGCTATGAAGCGGGTAACAATGAATTCCAACTGGACACATGAACTTACAAAAGACCTAATAATAGTTGCCGCATTTGGGATAGTGGCTCTAATTCTTGGCTCTATTACAATTCGTCGGCAAGAATAATCTTTTAAGAATGTTTATTATTGTCTTTAACATACTTTCAGCTTATGCTTAAACCATGAATAAAATATTGAAAAATAAGCGAGGTTTTACTGTTATTGAAGCACTCCTAATAATTTTAGTTATAGCTGTGGTTGGTTTTGGCGGCTATTATGTTTGGCACACACAGCATACTAGCAAGACCTCTACAACTACTGCAGCTACTAAGCCAAGTACTGAAACAACAACGGCAACACCTAATCCATATGCCGGCTGGGAAACTGCAACGTTGCAATATGAAAAAATAACATATAAATATCCATCAGATTGGACGGTTACTAACTATTCCGGCGGTCCTGGGTGTGTTACTCCGGGCTCAGATTATATATATTTGACCAGTCCTAGCAACGAGCAGGTTGAACTACGTACTGGGGTATCTTGTATAGGTGATGCTGGGGCGGTTGATTATGGTACTGCAATCCCCATATCTTCTTTAGGCCAAAATCTTTACATAGTCTTTGAGAACTGGGCTGGTGATGTTTCTCCTGGTCCAACCTATCCACAATTTGCTTGTCTAGCAATGACTAGTTCGCCAAATACACCCCTAGATTTTGTAAGTAGAAATATATTAATTAACGATACTACAATTTCCAACAGGACGACTAACGACTCTTTCTGCTATTACCCGTATAATCAGTCGGCTGCCAATACCACAAACACCTCGCCTCCAGTTGAATCAGTTAGCTCCATTGAGAACTCTCCAGACTTTACGACTGCTAAGCTAATTTTTGAATCCATGCATTATTAATGGGCGCAACTCTCATCCCCAACTTACAGATTAAATATTTTTAATAAGGCACTTTTAATAAAGTCTTCCAACGAGTTAGTTCATCCCCAATGCTGAGATTTATATAAGCTGTATCTCGCTGCCTGATACTGATAATGCTTGGCCTTCACTTAGGGCATAAACATGAGTACCATTTTCGCTTGGGTTATAATTTGAGACATCACTAGCTACACTTGCGAGCGCTAAGCGTGTTATTCGAGCAAGGGGACCTCTAATATCGAATGCGCCATCAGTCGCTCTATCATGCACTACTATATCTGCATCAATTAAACGAAGGCCAGAAGCCTCTAGTAAATTGATGTCAGGGCACGTATCGGCTGGCTTTAATGAAGCAGGCTTAATAGTTTTACCTGCAATAATACTGCCTGCGCTTTCCCCAACATAAGGTAATCCTTCTGAAATAGCCTCTCTAATAAGTTCTCTATATTGATAGATGCCACGAATGACTTGGTAAGTATTACCGCCAGGCACTACTAATAGGTCTGCATTATTTAGTAGGCTTTGAACCTGTATCGGACCCATATCACCTAAAGTTACTGTCGTGATAGTTGCTCGCTTTCCTAAAGACCACCTTAAATATCTTTTAGACCATAATCGTGCTGCCTGACTTTCGACATAGTGCTCTAACCGAGTAGCCCTATCAATAGGGTCATTAGCGTTAAAAGGTTTCCAAACGTCTGCTAATCTTAATACGTTAACGTCTTGTATGGGAGTAATCCCCCGTACCATCGCATATAGACGCTCATTAATTGAGTCTGTTGTGGACCCACTTGAAGTCAATAATAGTTCAGCCTTAGGGCTAAATACAGAGGTATTAATCATAATGCTACTCTAACATATTAGACAAGTTATTACAAGTACTTATCGGTTAACGATGTAGCCAACGCTTTCTACTTTCGTAACCAATAATGGCAAACATATAAAAGATAATATCTGCGCTAAACTTACCGACTAAAAACCCCACAGGGTAGGGGTGAATATAGTGTGGAGCTTCAAACATAGCAAACGGTCGGATAATAAAATTATCTAATATTTCTGCTGGTAAAAACTCAACCAATAAATTGGTACTCGCCGCCGTAACAGCCCAAGACACACGTTTTAAGAGGCGATATTGGCTATACCTTCTACTATTAGATAACAATTCAGTGGTTATAAAGTAACCGTAGAAACCTATACCCTCACAAAACCAACCCGAAGCAGTTGCGGCTACAAAAGATTGGGTGTGTGCATAAACTATCCATGCACCTGTCAAAGAAGTGATTGTGCCTAAGATTTCAGCCGGAATATATCGTCTTAACCACTCACCCCTCTTATTTTTCATTTTTGTATTACTCATTTATCAATAAGTATATAGCAACTAAGGTTCAGCTTCTATAATCTGCTCAATATACATAGAATCCCACATATAGTGGGATTATTTTGTGCTTAATAACTAATGGGATGCCTAATCTTGTTAATTGCCCCCACGCACATTCACTACTATCCACCTATGTTTCACTAAAGTCTGTAAGAATTTTAGTTATTACAAAAATCGAATCTAATAAACCAAAGCGAACTTCCTTAAATACCCTATAAGACATTTCAAAGATTAATTTTAATCGTCGACATTACGGCAGGTACCATTAGTTAAAACCACACTAGGATTAGTACTAAAATTCCAACCATAATATAGAGAAGCAATTTGGTAAACGGTTAGTTCAATAGAGTTACTAATATTAGCGCTAACATCACCACATAAGGCTGTTTGAACTTGGCTAGTGCTAGCATTATAGCCTAGTCTTAAGACAGAAGGCTCAAGAGCTGCCAATGCGCTCCAGTCAGTTGAGTTTAGACCCCCATTAGAGCACTGTACGGGGCCGGGCACACCATTACTAGCATAAGTAATACTTTGACTGCATTCGGCTGTCTTTGAGGGTACAGTTGCCGGAGATAAAACAGCATAGGCACTATTAACTACTGGAGCAACCTGACTACTTTGTGTCTGACTTTTAGTAACTGAAGCTTTATCTTCGTGCTTATATATAATCAAGCCGCCAACCACAATAACAACCAAAATAACTAGGACGATTATTGTCTCTATGACTGAGAAACCTCTTTTATCCATAAGTTTATGTTAGCCTAAATGTAGCGGTTTAGAAAACATGCTGATGTTAATGAATATCTAGATAACGGACTATTTGCTAATATATCTTATATGGCGCCTTGGCGGAGTGATTACGCAGAGCTCTGCAAAAGCTCATACACCAGTTCAATTCTGGTAGGCGCCTCCAGATCTTTAACAATTTATTAAAAAAACTTGCAATATTTTTACGGCGTGGTACGATAGGCGGTTATGTTTACGCATAGATCTTGGACGGATGAGCAATTAACAGAGGCGGTTAAAACTTCCCGAAGTTATAGGCAGGTTATAATGAAACTAAATCTTATACCTGCTGGTGGTAATTATGCCCAAGTAAAACGAGCAATTAAAACGCTTGATTTAGACATACCCCACTATTTAGGTATGGGGTGGAATGTCGGGTTAGTATTTAAGCCATCACCTCCAATTCCTTTAGATAAACTTCTCAAACGTGGAACTATCGTACAGAGCTACAAGCTAAAGCTCAGATTATTCGAGAAGGGATTAAAACAACCAAAATGTGAAATCTGTGGCTGGTGTAAAAAGAGCATAGACGGCAGGATACCGGTAGAACTAGATCATATCAATGGTGTCCACTCAGATAATAGATTAGAAAATCTAAGAATATTATGCCCAAACTGCCATAGCATGCAGCTTACGCATCGGGGTAAAAATAAGAAGGTATCGTTACGGGCGAGTGGCGTAATCAGGTAGCCGCGCATCACTTAAAATGATGTGCCTAACAAGGCGTGAGGGTTCAAATCCCTCCTTGCCCACCAATACGAACTGACTATAAATGTATGAAAGACTGTGGGTGCAGTAATAACCAAGCTTTACTTGGCGGACTAATTGCTTGGCTAAGAATTAGATTATCTGTTGTTGAGCTATTAAGTAACGGACTTTTTATTACTATCTGACCAACAATTTGGTCCAGATGATCATTATCTGAGATCTTATCTAGTGAAATTGTACAGCTAATCTTACTGCCACCCCAAGAGGAGAGGCCTATAGGCTGAGGTACAACAACCGATACTCTCTGTTTTCTCCAAGGCACAATATATTGAGCAACTTCAGAACCATTTGGAAGTGAAGAGACATCAGACACGCTAGCAAAGTTATTTTGAACAGATAAAATTAATGGCAGGCTGTAGGCTAGGGCATCAAACAGTGTCGGGGCCTGCATAACGGCCGTATAAACAATTAACGTACCGCTGTTAACAGTAATCTTTGAGGCGGATAAGAATACACCGCCTGCTTGGTCGGTGTTGCCAGTTTTAATACCAACAATACTGTCTTTGCCTAATACACCATTTACATTTTTAATTGTGCCAACAACCGGGAAGCCGGTAGCTGAGGGCTGGCCAACAATACTAGAAAGCACCGGATCTGCCATTACTAACTGGCCAATACTGACTAGATTAGCTGCGGTTGTCATGGAGCTAGCGTCAAAACCGCTGGCATCAGATCCAATGGTTGTTTCACTTAAACCCTGGCTTTTGACATATTGATTAGCATAGGTAGAGTAATTGGCTAAAGATCCAAAACCCCAAATAGCTAGTGAATCGGCAATATTATCTGCTGAAGGCAGGAGCATCCCTTCAATCATTTGGTATTCACTTAATTTCTCACCACTTACGATCACCAAATCTGAACCGTCCTTAGATTGGTATTGGTTATATATATCAACATCAGATGGTCCTAGGATAATAGTTGGTCCGGGTTGGTCTGGGGCTAACGGGTATTTTTTAAGGACACATAGAGCCGTTATTAGTTTCGCTAGAGACGCCATAGCCACTGGTTTTTGAGTGCCATAAGTTGCTACGGCGCCTAAGTTACCTAAACCAACAGCCGACTGAGTTCCAGTTGGCCAATCTAGTGTTTTAGATGGTACCACCACTGAAATATTCTTAACGTAATAGCTCGGGCTAATTGTTGGCTTAGCTACAAAATAAACCCAGGAGATATAAAGGGCTATGACTAAAAGTAGAACAGCTAAGACAAAAGGCCAGTATCTGTGCTTATTTTCAGTTCTTTCTTTCATCTAGCTCTCATAATATCAATTTAAGCTACTACTCACTAGACGCATATAAAATGATTGGTGCCTTATGCCCAGGCAGTCTATAATAGTAGCTACATTAAAGAATTCGGAGGCCTAAACGTGGAAGTCTTACCAATAGTAATCATCGTCATTGTTGTCCTGGCAATCATAGCCACAGTAATGATGTATAACGGACTGGTTACCTTAAACCAGCGGGTAGATGAAGCCTGGAGTGACATAACTGTTCAACTAAAGAGAAGATATGATCTAATACCTAATCTTGTTAACACTGTCAAAGGCTATGCCAGTCATGAAAAAACAGTCTTTGAGGACGTCACTAAAGCTCGCACCGAGGCAATTAATGCCAACGGTGTAAAAGAAACTGCCAAAGCTGAAAATCAGTTCTCACAAACCATGAAAAGCCTATTTGCTGTCGCTGAAAACTACCCGGATCTAAAGGCTAGTGAAAACTTTAGGGAACTGCAAGGTGAACTAACCGACACTGAAGACAAGATTCAAGCTGCCAGGCGTTTCTATAACAATGAAGTTAAAGACTTCAACACTAAAAGGCAGAAATTTCCAACTAAAGTCTTCGCTCAAATGCTTCATTTCGATAAAGATAAAGAATACTTTGAACTTGATGAAGCCGCTAGCCAGGCTGCCAGCCAGCCAGTAGAGGTAAACTTTAACTCCTAAAGCATGTATAAGGATATTGGCCAAAACAAACGACGAACCATATATATAATGGCTTTCTTCGTTATATTCGTAATTGGCGTTATCTGGCTGTTTACTAAGACATTAAATGGCTCGATGAGTATCTTTTACGGTGGTGTAGCTGGCGCATTAGTCTATACGGCTATTAGTTACTACTATGGCTCTAAAATGGCTCTAGCTATAAATAGAGCAAAGCAAATAAAGAAATCAGATGACCCAAGACTATGGCGAATAATTGAAAATCTGTCCATAACAGACGGTCTAACTATGCCGGCTGTTTACATCATGAACGATCCATCACCCAATGCTTTTGCTACCGGACGTGATCAACAACATGCCGCTGTCTGCGTAACATCCGGCTTACTTGACATAATGGATGATGACGAACTGCAAGGTGTCATTGCCCATGAATTAAGCCACATTAAAAACTACGATATGCGGGTTAACATGATTGCTTACAAGCTGATCGAAAAGGTCAGGGCCGACAATCGGCTGGTGGTGTGGCCCGGCCAGTCCCGGCTGGATGAGCTTGTGCCCCCGTGTGTGCAGGTCGAAGGGACGGACAGGGTGCTCGTCGTCGTGCCGCGCGTCCCGACGACAGCCATGCACCGTTGGCAATTCACCTGCTCAATCGCGGGTACGACAAGGAGAAGGACGCCATGGTGCCGCTGACGGAGTTCCGGCTGCGGTTGCGGCAGGATCTTCTCGGCAAGAGGAAGTTCACCGAAGCCCGGCTGCACAGTCCACGTTCGCAGCCCGTGCCGCTGAAAGTCCAGTCCGATGGAGAGCACGGTCATCACCATCCCCGGCATGGACCTCTGGGCCATCGTGGAGCTTACGGACAAGACCCCGTACGGTATTCCGCCAAGGTGAACACGAAGTAATCCCCCCTCCAACCGGAATCACAAACCCACGGAGATCGTAAAATGGAAGTCCTGGAAGCCATCCTCACCCGGCGTAGCGTCCGCCAGTTTCAGGACCGGGCCGTTGCCGAGGATCTGATCGAGAAGTTGTTGCGGGCGGCGATGAGCCGGCCGACGCCCTGAACGGACAGCCGTGGCCGAACCGCCCGACACGCGAATACGGAAGAAGCTGATTGCCACGGGGCGGACCACCCCGACAGCCAGCGGCTACTGGCGAACCTGGCCACGATGGAGAAGCAGCCGTTCGACGGCGTCGTGATCGAATTGACCGGCCACACCGACGAGGGCAAGTTGTGTCCGAGGAAGTGTGGCTTTCAGTAACCAGAACTGGCGGCGGGAGTGGTTCCAGGCGAATGTGGATGAGCTTCGGAACTGCAAGTTCACCCGCTTTACCGATGACTTCATCACCATCGGACGAATGTTGATCCTGGTGGGGCGTCGGCGGTCAGAGCACAGAAGCGGATATAATCTGGTTCGATGACGTGGAACTCTACCGGATGGCAGGTTCCTCATGAAACCGCTAGACGGTGAAAATCCAATAACCGATGTCGAAGAACATTCCCAAGACCGGAAAGAAGGCACGACCCAAGACCGCCGTGAAAGGCAAACGCTTCCCTGCGCCAAGTGCCGCAAACGAAGCCCGAGGCCCGTGAAGACTCCCGCCCCCTGGTACTGCCCGGCCTGCCTCAAAGAGATCGACGCCTTGGAACCAGAAACTGAAGCTACCCAGGGGCCGGAGACGGAGGTCAGCCAATGAGTAGCAGCGACAAAATCGACTGCTAACGGGATTGCTTGCCGGGCCTCCGCCAAGCGTCCAGCATGTGGAACAGGGCGAGAACGGGGTGACGCAATAACATCCGCCGTCCGGCATAGCGCATTACGACCTTGATCTGGGCCCTCATCGCCGACTTGTAGCAGTGCGTGGGGCAGCGTGCGCAAGTCGTCTTCCTGGCCCCATACGGGCAGCGATCCAGCCGGGCGACAGCATAATCGTAAAGGGATTGGCATTGGCCGCAGAGGGAGCCGCTGGCGGCGTGGTGAGCCCGGCAGTATATCCGCACCATCGCCAGAATGGTCTGTCTCTCGCGGGCCAAACGTGCCGCTGCCTTGCCGCGCGAATCAGCCATGATGACAAACGCAGGCCCGGCTGCTAATGCCAACCGCCCGTGTCACGCCGAAGCGATCCGCCAGCTCGTCAGCTAAGCTCAGAAACTTCTCGTGCGTGCCGAGGCCCATGTGCTCTTGCTCGACGTTCTCGAAAGCCGCCAGCAGCCTTTGTTGATCGTCCTCGGTCAGGGCTTGGTTGGCCATCGTGAACAGGCAATGGTCCTCTTTTTCAATGTGTTCCCGCAGCAGGCCCACGTAACTTTGGGCATGGTTGACGAATTGGTCGACCGCTTCGCTCTTTCCAGCGGCGGCCCGGTCGATTGCTTCGGCCATGCCACGAATATGTGCCCGGCCTTGCTCGTGCTCGGAGAGCATCACGCCCGTGGGACCGCCCTGGCGAGGAAACCCCTGGGCTTCCATCGCCGGGAAAAAGATGGGTTTCTTCCTTGCCAACACCAACTGAACGAGGTACCAGACA